>NZ_JBOZRA010000010.1:0-167529 GCF_050847465.1 Endobacterium panacihumi
GCCGGCGCTCCACAGACGTGATGACTTCAATCGAATGCTTGGTCATAGGACTACTCCTAGTGTTTGCACTAGGACTTCCGATGTTCGCATCAACCTCGCAAGACGGCCCTCACCGGAGGCTTACCCCGTGTCGCACTGTTCCTAGCTTGCGAAGACTCGAGCTTCATTAACGGCGCCGAAATAGCCGTCGACAACACTTTTACGGCGATTTGATATGTTTTGGTCAGGCCGCCAACTCGAACAGGAGCCGTTTCATGGCGCCGCGTTGCATCTCATTCGCCGCCAGATTCATTTTGGGCTGCTTCTGCCTGAGGAGCAACTGCCGCCGGAGCGAAAGGTCGCCGAGACCCTCGGCATTTCGCGGGTTACCTTGAGAGAGGCTTTCAAGGTGCTGGAAGACCGGGGATACATTATCTCTAAACGTGGTCAGAAGCGGGGAACATTTGTCTCTTCCGCCCCTCGCCTTAACGAAATTGCAAGTCGAGGTCTCCTGGAAGATCCTGGAACGGCATGGCGTCTTCTCGAATACCTGAAAGCGAACCTGATTGCTGCTTCAGAACTTGCGTGCGAGCGTCGCAGTCCTGGAGATCTCAGCGTTCTCGATGGCGTGGCAGAGAAACTGCGATCAACGACGTCCGGCCCGGAGATGCGCGGGGTCCGTTACTCGTTCTTTTCCGCGATCGGGCGAGCTTCGACGAACACGTTCTTTCTTGATTCCTTCAATCTCTCACTGGACAGCCTTTTCTACCCCATTCCAGACCACCGGCTTCCAACTACATTCGAGCTAAACGCGCTAGCATTTCGCCAGATCATTGAGAGCCTGAAATGTCGTGACAAAGCTGCTGCGGAAAAAGGATGCATGACGATACTGGACGAGATGGCGTCGTCAGTGAACGATACGATAGCAAACTGGACTCACGCTGCATCTGCGCGCAATTGATCATTTGATTCTTCAGCGCCCACACTCAAAATCATTCGAGCAATTTCTGGTAGGCAATCTAGGCGACGTTCGCGGTCACGGTCATTAAATGCCAAGTCGAGGGCCTCGACGTATGCTTGAAACTTTTGAAAGCTCATGTTCAAAAACAGCGCCATGAACCGCCAGCCCATGATGCGCGTCGGCGCACTCCCGCGCGGCTGCACTTAGCAAGAAGTATTCAGCGGCTCGCTCGAAATCGGAAAACGCGGCTTCTTCGGCCGCGGCCGCGGCAGCCATATATGCATCGACTGCATTGCCTTTGTCACGAATGACGTCTGTAATCTTACTGAACATTGCATTTACTCTTTTTATTCGATGAGGCACCTCGTTGCCGAAGAGGGAACATTCTGGTCGGACAAAACCCGTTTAAATATACAAACATTGTGAGCCAAAAGTTTTAGAAAATCGAAAATAAACCTCAATGCAGATGCGAAAAAATCTCAACTGATTTATAAGTTAAAGCCGAGACTACATCCGGGCACGCCAGCCCAAGCAGAACCCCCTATGTCGAACGCTACAACCGTACGGTTCGACATGAATGGCTTTACAAATCACCGAAAGCATCGGGAAGGCGCAAGAATTCGAGTTTGCTACGGAGTGGCTATAGACCTGTGCAATGAACGGGCTACATGCGCATTGGCGGCATTACACCTGCACAGAAACTCAAAAATGGCTGCGTGAATTCTTCGATCCAGACTCGCTTAGAACGGGGACATTACCGGGCCATGACAACCATCACAAAGCGTATGTTGCGTGAAAGCCGAAATGATCTGGTGCCAGCCGGACTGTGAAACGAAGGCTGGATGCGTGTGCTGGATACAACCGGGGCCCCCGTTTCTTCGTGATTTGCAGGAAAGCCGCAGGTAGCACCGCCTTCAGTATTAATACGCACAAAATCCCTGGCCTGAAGACCAAATGATGATGGGAGGTCGTCTCAAGGTATTTGCCGGGCCAGGCCTCCAGCAGCCGGCAACGTCATCAAATGGGATAGCTACGAAAGGAGACTCATGCCAGGGATTCGCCGCGCTGGAGGAGGGTAGGATATCGCTGCAGCCCAAACTTAGCAGCAAGCCTGAGCGGCGACGGTTTTTCTGCATCTTCGGCGCCAAAGAACTCCAGAGCCCGAAAATAATCTCGCCCGCCAAAACCGTCGAGCGCATCAATCAGCAGCAGAGAGGCTTTTTTGGCAAGCAGCGGCATGGTGTCCGCGGGAGGTCGTCCAGAATCAATCACCAGCGCGACGGAACTGCTCGACCAATTGAGCCATTTCGGCAGCTCATTCCATTTGCCATCGGCAGCGCAGACCGGGATCATCCATTCTGGATGCCAAATTTCTCGACTCAGGCCCTCCTCGATCAGGGCGCTGACCAGCGCCTGGCGACCATCCAACCATGACTTTCGCCAGCTTGAGGTCAAAACGAGTTTTGCGTTCGCTTTCGTGCAAAGACGAGAGAGCAAGCCGACGCTACTCGGGTCCAGTTGTAGATCCGTTGCGCCCAGTTGCGCTGTAGACGTCTGCTCCGAGTGCTGCATACCCACACAAAACCGGAAGTTTGAAAATGCCACCTCGATATCGACGAAAATGACCCGATCGTGGGAAAATCTGCGTCGCATGGCATTATACTGGTCGTTGAGTTGAACAAACTCCTGTGGAATGGATGCTAGGTCATCGACGAAATCCGAAAGCACGGCACTTGAAACCTGGGGTTTCACATCGCTGAGTTTTTTGCGCAGAAGCTTGAGCTGGTCTACGCCGTCGAAGGATTGCAGCCGTGCCCAGCTGGCCCTGACAGCCTTGTACATCGCAACAGCTTCGACGAATTGCTGTCGGAAGCCTTCGAGATCGTGTTCGCCGTCCGTGTGAAGTTGCGTGAGCGTCTCGCGAGCAAGTCGAACCTTGGCGATGAAAACGTCTCGTTCATTGTTCAGCCAATCCGTAGCGGACCCAAGCAATTTCTCCGCGGCAGGACGCTCCTTCTCAAAAGACCCGTTACTAATCATAGCCAGCCCAATGTCTTTGCATGCAAGCCGCCTCAATTTGTCCATGTCGAAAATCAAATTGCCAAAACGCAACTATTCGCTTTCATAGCAGAAGCTGAGACTCTTTTTCATACGGCAAACGTTGGCATGTAGTCTCTAAAAGAGACCAAGTTGCAAACCGTAAGCTAGATTTCTACTATGACATCGCACGTGCAGAAATCGCTTGCATGTTACCGGACCGTAAGAGCCGGCACCCTTGCGTAGACCGAATATCGAGCGCATGCGTGACAAGCAATTATGTCCTATCAGCGAAGTATCGCTCGGTTCTGAAGAAATTGATCTCTGCGATCAGTGTTGCAAGGATGCAGGTCATCGAATACGAACATGCAAATTCAATAATGAAAGATGATTTAATATCAGAAGGATATATTCATGGCCAAGGCGCGTCATTCCCGGTTCGATTGTAACCCGGGATGTTCGGTGGAAGCGACACTCACGGTCATAGACGGCAAGTTCAAGTGCATCATACTTTATCACCTCCTAGGTGAGACGATGCGCTTCAACGAAATCCATCGCCGGATCGGCAGCATCACGGAGCGCACATTGGCGAATCAGATCCGCGAGCTCGAAAACGACGGGCTGGTTACTCGTACGGTTTACGACAGCACGCCACCGAGAGTCGAGTATAGCATAACTGCTCTCGGCAGGAGCCTTGAAACTATTCTCAAAGCCCTGCGTGCCTGGGGAGACGACAACATTGATCGCTTTGAGAAAACGGCATCCGGCAACGATTGATCTGCCGATGAGGAATCGAGAGGGCACCACCGGTTCAATTTTCGTGAAAACTAAGATGGCCTTAAAAGTCTGGACAAGACGCTGTCAGGCGTCAATCGCGCCATCGGGCGGCAAATATCCGGTGATCATCCAGGAGACGCCAGAGTGCTGTTACACAGTTGATATTGATATCGCCTTTCCCGATCGCAAACACGCGCCTGCGAAAGCTTCGAGGCACCTGAAACAAAAGCATACCAATCGTATGGCTGTTCGGCGCTAAGCGGTACACTCCTTCCAAGGCAAGGCAAGGCAAGGCAAGGCAAGGCAAGGCAAGGAGGCTGTTGTTTGGGTGGTGATCACCGCCAGCCAATGCGGTTGCCGTGCAAGCTTATGGTAAAAAAAATGTCTCTTTTTTTTCCAACTGTTTCATTCACTGGATTTTGAACGGCCCCCCGCATTTTCGAAAAAATTTCGAGCTTGGGGGCATCGGGTGACAGTATCTGGGGACACGATCAAAGCCTTTTTCCGCGACCGTCGTGGAAATTTTGCAGTGATGACTGCAATTCTCTTGCCGGTGCTTCTCGGCGCTGGCGGAATTGCGATCGACGTCACGCGCGCAATGGAGTTGAAGACATCGCTTCAAATAGAGGCCGACGCCGCTATGCTCGCCGCCGCGACCGTACTTGCAAAAAAGAATTATAACCACAACGACGCCAAGGATTTGGCTGCGAGCCGATACGCTGCACTGGCTGCAGCAATCGATTCAGGCTGTGTGAGTAACCCGAGCATCGAAAACCACAAGCAATCGACTTCATTATCAATCACCCAGACGCCGAATGGGGCTAAGGGAAAGAAGTTTGAGGTCGTCTTCGCTGCATCCTTCAAGATGTGTGTGAACCCTTTGACCGCGCTCATCTCAGGCCCGTCTCTCAACATTTCTGTTCGCGCCACTACAGTCAGCGCGACAGCGAGCAAGAACGCGTTTTCAATGCATCTCGTACTCGATCGGTCGAGTTCCATGGAAGAGATTGCCTGCGAAAAGCGTAGCAGTACAAATGCGTGCCTGCAGACGGGCACCACCGTCAAGATCAATGCCCTCAAAGGGTCCGTCAACGAACTTCTCGACGTTGTCGCGGAAGCTGACCCCGAACAGAAATATGCCCGGTTTGCTGCCGTGGAGTTCTCCGGCGGCAAGGGAAAGAGCGTCGCCTTTAATTGGGGCGTTGCCGAAACCCGGAGATTTGCCAAAGCTCTTGATCCGAGCGGAGGCACCAACTCGGCGCCGGCGATGCAGCACGCTTATGACGTATTGAAGGCGACAGGCTATGGATCGGAAAATGCCGCCCATATCGCCAAGGACAATGACGACCCGACAAAATACATCGTCTTCATGACCGATGGCGACAACAACAGCAAAGATTCGGACGCGGCAACCCTTGAAGTTTGCAAACTCGCAAAGGCAAAAGGCATCGTCATCTACGCCATCGCATTCGACATCAAGCAAGGCCGGGCGACTACTCTCCTCTCCTCCTGCGCGACCTCGGACAAGCATTATTACGCGGCCAAGACGGCATCCGAGCTATACGCCGCTTTTCGAGAAATCGGTCTGCGCGCAAATTCGGGCGTCGCGAGAATGACAAACTGACACCCTGCAACGTTTCGTCATCGCGAAAGAGGAGATTCTTATGCCCCATACGTTCAACACCGATGCGGCTCAAGACGAGACCTTTTCCAGGCTGACGCGCCTGATCAGGAATACCCTTGGTGTCGATATCGCAGCTGTCTCAACGATTGACGATGGCGTTCAAAGTTTCAAATCGATCGACGGGCTTAGGTTCGAGCAGATTTCCTTAGAAAACAGTTTCTGCCGCGTAGCTTTCAGGGATGGTTGCACGATCGTGATGCCGGATACGGGCCGCACCGAGGAATTTCAAGACCACAAACTGGTCACTGAAGCTGGACTGAAGGCCTACGTCGGGATCCCTCTGAAAACATCGTCCGGCGCTGTATTCGGCACCATTTGCGGCATCCACAAGACGCCGCGAAAATTTTCTGAACGAGACTTGATCGTGCTAGAGGATATCGCGAATATTGCAGCCAGCGAACTGGAGTTACGCGAACATGCCACTGTGGACATGCTGACAGGGGCATTGACGCGCCGAGCTTTCATGCACGACAGCGCGCGATTGAAGGAACTGCTCAGGCGGAAAGGTTTGGTAATGACGGTCGTAATGGTCGATATAGACCACTTCAAAGCCGTCAATGACAAATACGGACATGCTTCCGGCGACGAGGTTCTAAAGTCAGTGGCAATGATCCTGAAGGTCAATCTTCGAAAATACGATCTTTTGGGTCGACTGGGCGGTGAGGAATTTTGCATTGCTCTCGAGGGCGATATGGAAAAGGCACGCGGGGTTACCGAACGCCTTCGGCAGGCGGTTTCGTCCCTGCAATTCACCTTTGCGGACAGGCAAACGAACGTCACCGCAAGTTTCGGCATTGCGGAGTTTCGCCGCGACGAAGGTTTCAACGACGCGCTCAAGCGTGCGGACATTGCTCTTTATGCCGCCAAGACTGCTGGCCGCGATTGTATCGTGACGGCTACCGACTGATGCCCGCGGCTGGCGCTCACAGGCATCGGCTCCAGCCAATGTCTTATCCCGTCACTGCGCAACTGCCCGCCGCAGGTCGGACGCCGCATTCTTGCCTTTGCTGACAGGACGGTTAACCACAATGAACGGCTGCATCATTCGCTGGCGAGGGGCAATGTTCAAGCCTTAATGCCGGACCAGAGAAGCGTGAAGCGTACAATGTAAAAGTCGAATTCTACATTGCGAAGACAGCCAAAAAGTAGGGAAAGTTCGCCTTGTTCGATTAACAGCAAGCAGGCACGATTTCCTGATGAAGATCCACATTGAAGAGTTCACCTCAGGGACGCGAGACGGTTTAGCAATCGAATCCGCATTGGCCAAGATGGGCGGCAAGTTCAAATGCATAATACTGTCTTATTTGAGCGAAGGCGAAATGCGTTACAACTCCCTACGCAATAAAATTGGCAGCATTTCCGATAGGACTCTCGCAAACCAGCTCCGTGAATTGGAAATCGACGGACTCGTCGCCCGCATCGAATATGACTGTATGCCCAAGAGAGTAGAATACAGTTTGACGGATGCCGGCCAGCAGCTGAAGCCCGTTATGGCTCTCATGCGGGAGTGGGCTGTCACCAATATAAAACACGACTGAGGCCCGCCTGGCGATAACGCATTGGCAGAACACCGTCTTCTCATTCGCAACCGCTGGACTTTGCGAGCAGCAACGGTCTCGGCGATATTGGTAGGAACCGGTTCAGTGCCTGGACAACGGCAACACTGACAGACAAGCCTATTTTTGACTGAGTCGCCATGCCGCAGGTCCCATTCCCACCAGTTGCTTGAATGCTTTGGTCATGTGCGATTGATCAGTAAAACCAAGTTCGTAGGCAATTTCGGCCAAGGGAAGATCGGTATCGCGGAGCATCGTCTTCACATCATCGATCTTCCTGATGCGTTGCCATTCAAGCGGTCGCGTACCGGTCGTATTTTTGAAAAGCTGTGAGAACCAACTTTCGGACATCCCGACGATGCTAGCCATCTCGGGGACGGGTACACGTTGAGTGCGCCCAGGCTCGAAACACGCGAAAATCTTGTCCAGCTGTCCAGGCGTCAATTTTCGTGGTGATACATCGGGTTCCGGAACCGTGATATGAAGCAATCCTGTAATGATGCTACCGACCAGATTTTCCGCATGCAAAGGGTGATGCGTCGGCATGGATATTTCATCAGACAAAAGCTTTGCCAAGGTCATCAGCGAACCCGGCTCGTCCAGATCGATCGGGCGCTTGATCGCCGCAAGCGCGGCAGATTTTCCCAAGGCAGGGGACAGATAACGGGTCAGACGGTCCTTGTGCATGTAGATGTTCAGATGTGAAAAGCGGCGTTTTGCATTGCCAATTATCCACCAGGGAACTCCCGCCGGAATATAGGCGGCCTGCAGGACCGGTCTCTGACGACACGGGGCAGTGCTATCGACCGAGACGCTCTTCCAATTTGAAACTTTGTCGAAGTGGATCACGATTCTCGGGTCGTCGTATCTGAAATACCCCTGCGCGCCCTCCTTGCTGTCGACCTCCAGAACTGCCCCAACAATTCCATCAAATTGACGCCACTTGCCAACATGAACGAGATCAAATCCATCCGCATGAAATTGCATTGAAGGCTGAAAAGTCACTTTAAAGGTCCACGCCGCGATTTTACTATGATCTTTTGTCGAAGCTTTTGTGAGGCTCACATAAATTATCGTAATAGGCCGAACTGCAGACCTCTGCAGGAATGATTGCACCTTGTGCTACTCTTCCGCGGCGTCGTGCAACAGAATCTTGTCTGGGGTTTGTCCAGTGTAGGCACCAATCCGTTGTTCCCTTCAAGGAAATTAAGAGCTTTAGCTTTGCCCAATGGCGCAAAAGTGTTCAGTAAAGTGGGTCAGACTTGTGTGGTAATCGACGTCCCGATACGCCACTCGCCTTTCAAGGGGATAGCCCGGGTACCTGATAATCAAATCGCAACCTGCTCGCCGAGCTCGACCACCCGATTGGGCGGCAGTTTGAAGTAGGCAGAGGGATCAATCCCGATATCCGCCATTGCAATGTAGACATTCTCCTGCCAGTGCGGCAGCCCGGTGTTCGGCGTCGCGATCAAGTTCCTTCTGCCGAGATAGAATGAGGTCTGCATGATTTCGAACTTCAGGCCCTTCTTCTTGCATAGCATCAGTGCCTTCGTCACGTTCGGCTCGTCCATGAAGCCGAATGTCAGATCGATCCTGATGAACCGCTTCGAGAGCTGTGTCACCTCAACGCGTTGGCTGTCGGGCACGTAGGGCTTGTCCTGCGTCCAGATCGTCAGAATGATGTTTTGTTCGTGAAGCACGTGGTTGTGCTTGAGATTGTGCATGAGGACCGACGGCGTCTTGTCGGGCACACTCGTCAAAAACACAGCCGTGCCAGGAACGGTCACGGGCGCGGTTACGGAACTACGTTCGACTGATCCCTCGATCGATGAGATGAAGGCGATCAAAGGGACGTCGTTTCGGGCGATCTTCTCGCGAAGATGCTTCGAACCCTTCGTCCATGTCCACATCATCAGCATGATGACGATCGCCAGCACGAGCGGAACCCAGCCACCGTCATGGATCTTCAGGAGGTTCGCAAGCAGAAAAACCGTCTCGATTGCCAGCAACGGAGACAAAAGGAGTCCCGCCGTGATAGCGGAGTAGCCCCAGACCGACCGCAGGAACTGGAAAGACATCAGCGTAGTCACCACCATCGCTCCTGTTACGGAGATTCCGTAGGCGGTCGACAGCGAAGCGGAATCGCGGAACGAGAAGATGAGTACAATCACTCCGACAAAAAGAACTGCGTTGACCAGGGGAACGTAGATCTGCCCGGTGTTGGTCTCGGACGTGAACTTGATCGCCAGACGCGGCAGGAAACCCAAATGGACGGCCTGACGAGCAAGGGAGAAGGCCCCCGTGATTACCGCCTGGCTAGCGATGACGGTCGCCATCGTCGCTAGGACGACCATCGGCAGAAGTGCCCAGTCGGGATAGAGCAAATAGAAAGGATTGGTAATCGCTTCAGGATGCGTAAGGATCAGTGCTCCCTGACCGAGATAGTTGGCGCCAAGCGCCGGAAACACCAAGATGAACCAGGCAACGCTGATCGGCTTGCGCCCGAAGTGGCCAAGGTCGGCGTATAGTGCCTCCGCCCCTGTAACGGTAAGAAAGACGGCGCCCAGCACGATCAGACCCGTCCAACCCGCATGGGTTATGAACCATAAGGCGTTGATGGGATTGAGGGCTTCTAGGATAGTCCAGTCATCGCTAATATGAATGACGCCTCCCCAGGCCATGGCAAGGAACCAGACAACAGTTATCGGCCCGAAAAACTTCGCGACGGCTTGAGTTCCTTTGGACTGGACAGCGAACAACACAGCCATAATGGCGGCCGACAATGGGAGTACGTAGTCCGAAGCCGCAGGTGTTATGAGCTTCATGCCCTCCAGGGCTGACATCACGGAGAGGGCAGGGGTAATCATTGCGTCACCGATGAAGAGCGCTGCACCGATGAGCCCTGCAAAAAACAGGACCGGCATGTAGCTTCCTGTCTTTTTCATCAGGAGAGCAAGAAGCGACAGCGTTCCTCCTTCGCCGTCGTTGTCGGCACGCAGGAGGAAGAGGACGTACTTGAACGTGACAATTACCGTCAGAGTCCAAATCATCAAAGAGATCAGGCCGACCACATGCTCTTGCTTTACCCCGTTGGCGGTGAATGGTCTGAGGGCATCTCGGAATGCGTAGAGCGGGCTGGTGCCGATGTCACCATAGACGACGCCGACTGCTCCTACGACCAGAGCGGCAAACTTCGGGATATCTGATCGGGTTTCCGGCACGGCTGCGTGGGATTGAGTCATTGCTTCTCCAGGCGCAGGGCCGTGTTCGGATTTCGGCACCATATGGCGCTTCATGAGCCTAATGGCAATTGTGGTGAGTGATCGAAAAAGGCTTAGCGATTGGCCTTGAGCTCAGATCCATACGATCCGTCCCCTAGATACCGACAGAATAGCTCTGAGCAATAAGATTCTTATCCGATGAAGGCGTCCGATTTGGGCATTGTGCCTGCATTCTTCTGGATAAACGTGTCGATGTTCCACGTCGCATGCCGTTCTGGTAAGGCGTGCCCACTCCCGTCTGTCTTTTCGTCCGTGAGCTCCAGGTTGATATGCCGAAATTTCAAGGGGCAGAATGTTCAGAAATACGGTTGCATGCCCCGGCGGGCCGCTGACCAGAACCTGCCCGATGCTTGAACGTAACTCATGTATTCAAGAAATGGCATAAATAGGTGGCCGCAAAGCGACCACCTATTCCTTCAAATTCCTTCGCAGCCCAACTTGGTAAGGGTTGCATTTACCCATGTCCGATCATTTGCGCCGGCCTTGATGTTGGCCATCTGCTTGGTCTCCGCTTCGTGCTTTTTGATTGCGGCGGCGTGAACTGCTTCGACGTCATCTATGCCAACACTCAGAAGGCCATCAGCGTCTCCGCAAACGAGGTCGCCTGGATTGATCACCATTCCCGCTATTGAGATCGGAACATTTACCTCGCCGGGGCCGTCCTTGTACGGTCCGCGGTGCGTAACGCCCGCCGCGAATACCGGGAAACTGCCGGCAAGAAGTTCAGCGCTATCTCGGATTGCGCCGTAAATGACGATTCCGCCCAAGCCGCGCTGTTCCGCATGGGCCACCATCAGTTCGCCGATAATGGCATTTGATATGTCGCCGCCCGCGTCCACGACGACTACATCACCGGGCTCGGCGATGTCGAGCGCCTTGTGAACCATCAGGTTGTCACCCGGACGGGCCTTTACCGTGACGGCTGGTCCAACCATCGTTCCGCCCGTGTAGTATGGGCGCAGTGTCGCCCCTCCTGCGGTCATTCGGCTCATCACGTCACTGACATTGGCAACCGGAAGTGCTCGAAACGCCTCAACCCATGTTGCGTCGACCTTACGCTCGCGCGTGCAAATGCGAAAACCAATCATTCCATTCCTCCTTCGTGAAAAGTTGCGCCACTTACGCAGCGGCGATGAGATCGCGATTGGCGAGAGCCCGGTCGTCAAAGCTTCGGCCTTCCAGCACGTCGATGATGTGCTGGGCGCTTTGGACCGCCATGTTACGCAACGCCGATCGGCTGGCTCCGCCTACATGCGGTGTTGCAATCACGTTGGGCATCGCCCAAAGCGGATTGTCTGTCGCAGGAGGCTCAATCTCAAAACTGTCCAAAGCTGCGCCGGCGATTGATTCGGATTGCAGCGCCTGAATGAGGGCGACTTCATCGACCACTGCGCCGCGTGCGGTGTTGACGAGAAACGCAGTCGGCTTCATCAGCGCCAGCTTTTCGGCGTTGATCAGGTGGTGGGTCTGCTGCATGAGCGGGCAGTGGAGGCTGACAATATCCGCAGCCTTCAATACGGTATCGATATCGCGACTTACAGTAACTCCGTCATTATCGCTCGCGAAGGGATCGTATGCCGCGATCTGCATGCCAAGGCCTCGCGCGAGCGTTGCCGCCCGTTGACCGATTTCACCATAACCAATGACGCCAAAGACGGCGCCTGCCAGGTCGCGGCCCACATATTTCGTCTTCGGCCAACTGCCGCCCTTAACAGCCGTGTTCAAAGGGACGACGTCCTTCATAAGGCTCACCGTTAGCCCGATCGCCAGTTCCGCCACAGACTGGGCGTTGGCCGCGAGCGCCCGCAAGACCGGAATGCCGCGATCAGAGGCTGCCGCGAGATCGATATTGTCTACTCCGCTGCCATGCTTGGCGATCACGCGAAGGCGTGGGGAGGAGGCGATAACCGAGCTGTCGATCTTGCCCTGACGGACAAGGATCGCATCGACCTCCTTCTCTCGGGCGATTGCGGCAAGATCTTCCGATGTGGAATAGGCCGGCGCATAGATAGTTTCGACATCGTGTGAAGCAAGTAAGAACCGAGCCTCCTCGACAAGTTCGGCACCGGTTATCATGACCCGCGCCGCTCGGACGCCTCCCGTTTGGGTTGTCGTACTCATATGCTCCTCCATGCAATCCGATCGACAGGATGTGTGAACGTGGACGTACCCGTTGACGAATGTCATTTATCGCGTATTGTACTGTTTGAAAAGGTGTTGTACTTAGTACAACGTACGAAACGATCAACACCTTTTTGGGAGGAGCCCTATGCCTGGAAATTCAGCCGGCGTCGCAGCGGTTGAGCGCGCTGCATCATTGCTGGAAGCTTTCACCGACCGCGATTACACGTTGTCGTTGGGCGAACTCGCGCGCCGCGTAGAGCTCGACAAGTCCACAGTTCTTCGCATAGCCAGATCGCTGGCCAAATTCGGGCTGCTCGTTCGAAATGACGATGCAAGCTGGCGCCTCGGGCCGAAGCTCATGAAGCTCGGCAACATTTATCAGTCGACCTTTCGCCCGTCCGATATCATCGAGCCGCTGCTATCAGATCTGGTCACGCAGACCGGGGAGAGCGCCGCGGTTTACGTTCGCGAGGGTGACGAGCGCGTCTGCTTGTTCCGTCATGACTCACATCAGTCCATCCGTCATTCTGCGCGTGTCGGCAGCACCTATCCGCTCGACCGCGGCGCGCCGGGGCGGGTCATCCTGGCCTTTGCGGGTCGGAACGGTGCAATCTACGACGAAATCCGCGCGACGGGCTTCTATGCGACAGCTGGGGAGCGCGATCCGCAAGTAGCCAGCCTGGCTGTACCGATCTTCCGCGACGGCAATGCGCTTTTTGGATCGCTCGCCCTCACCGGCCCACCAGACCGGTTCTCGGAAGATGCCATCATGAAAAATCTCGAAATTCTCCAGGTGGCTGCACGGAAGCTTTCCGTCACCATGGGGGGAGAACCCGGCACAACATAACGCGGGACCCGGGCCCGCCGCTATCCAATGGAGGATTGGACAATGAAGCATCTTAAAATCAAAGTCGCATTCGCCGCCGCAGTTTTTTCTGCGTCGGCATGTTATGCACACGCCGAATGGCCGAATGACCGCCCGATCCAGATGATCGTGGCCTTTGCGCCAGGTGGCAGCACGGATGTTATGGCTCGTGCCATTGAACCATTACTGGAAAAAGAGCTCGGTGCCGACATCATCATCGAAAATCGGCCCGGCGCGTCTGGTGAGATTGCCTATACGGCTCTCTCCAAAGCAAAGCCTGACGGGTATACCTTCTCCTACATCAACACACCGGGCTATCTGTCGATGCAGGTCCAGCGCAAGCTCGGCTATGATCCGAAGACGATCAAGCCGATCGTTCGTATCGTCGACGACCCGACCGCAATCGTCGTGCCGGCCGCATCCAATATCAAGACGCTGAAGGATTTCGTCGAGGCCGCCAAGGCAAAGCCCGGCGCCGTCTCCTACGGCTCTTCCGGCGTCGGCACGGACGATCACCTCGCAATCATTCTGCTCGGCGCCGCAACCGGCACGAACTTTACCCACATTCCTTTTTCCGGAGCGGGTGAAACCCGGACAGCTATTCTTGGATCACAGGTTTCCGGTGGCGGCCTCAACATCAGCGAGTTTGCCGGCAATGATACGTCCGGACTTCGCATGATCGCCCACTTCGGCACGGATCGCTCGCCGCAGTTGCCCGATGTGCCGACGGCCAGTGAACAGGGGTTTGACGTTGAGATGACGTCCGAGCGCGGTATCGCCGCGCCGCGTGAACTGCCAGATGAAATTACCCAAAAATTCGGCGCGGCCATGAAGAATGTGCTCGACAATCCTGAATTCCAAAAGCAGGCAAAGCAGCTCGCGCTTCCATTGGCTTATCTCTCCGGCCCGGATTGGGAAAAGCAGATGCCTGATCGCTTGGCTCGGTTCCAGAAGATCTGGAACGAAACGCCTTGGGTGAAGTAATGAGCGTCTCCTCCACAGCAAAGCGGGATTATCCAGATATTTTGGCGGGGGGCGTGATTATCGGGTTGGGAGCGCTTGGCCTTTGGGCCGGGCGTGACCTCCAGTTCGGCTCGGCTGCGATGATGGGGGCAGGATTTCTGCCGGACGTAATCTGCGGAATGCTGATCGCGATCGGCGGTTATGTCCTGATCAAAGCGCTGGGCAAGGCCTACGAACCTTTCGACGAGTCCAACTTCAAACCTCTGATCATTCTCGTCCTAGCAATCGCCGGCTTCGCATTCATGTCGGAAACCTTGGGTTTCGTCGTCTCGACGATCTGGCTAATCGTGATCGGCAGCCTTGCTGATCAGGAATCCCGCTGGCGCGAGATCGCAATCTCAACCGTACTTCTGACGCTCTTTGGCGCTCTCGTCTTCATCTACGGCCTCGGCGTTCAGATGCCGATCCTACCGTTCTGATCGAGGCTGGAAGGAATTACCCATGGCATTTCTTGATGTCCTCATGTTGGGCTTCTCTGAAGCGTTTACCCCGACCAACCTTCTCTTCTGTTTCATCGGTGCATTGCTCGGCACGCTGATCGGTGTGCTGCCTGGCATCGGTCCGACTGCGACTGTTGCGATCCTTTTGCCGGTGACCTTTTTCCTACCCCCACTTGGTGCTCTGATCATGTTGGCCGGCATCTTCTATGGTGCGCAATATGGCGGTTCGACAACCGCGATCCTCGTTAATCTTCCGGGCGAAGCCTCAGCTGTTGTCACAGCGATCGATGGTTACCAGATGGCCCGAAAAGGACGAGCGGGGGCAGCTCTTGCAATTGCCGCTCTTGGATCCTTCTTTGCCGGAACCGTGGCGACGATCGGTCTCGCCGTCGCTGGCCCGACGCTGTCATCGTTCGCGCTGTCCTTTGGTCCCGCGGAATATGTCTCACTGTGTATATTCGGTCTGCTTGCCGCAACCATCCTTGCCCATGGTTCAGTCATTAAAGCCATTGGCATAGTCTGCCTTGGGCTCGTCCTCGGCATGGTCGGTATCGATGTCAACAGTGGCTCGACGCGCCTTACGTTTGGTTCGACCGAGCTTTATGACGGCATCGATTTTGTGGTCATAGCTGTCGGCCTGTTCGGCGTCGCCGAGATCGCAAGCAACCTTGAGTTCAAAGAGGCGCGAGGCGTGCTTCAAAGCACGATTGGCCGTCTCTGGCCGACCAAGCAGGAGTTCAAGGAGAGCTGGGCAGCGGTCCTACGTGGCACGGCGGTCGGCACCATCCTCGGTGTTCTGCCGGGTGGCGGCGCGACACTCAGTGCGTTTAGTGCCTATTCAGTCGAGAAGAAAATTTCCAAGACGCCTGAGAAATTCGGACACGGAGCAATCGCAGGTGTTGCGGGCCCGGAGGCCGCCAACAATGCCGGCGCTCAATCCTCGTTCATTCCGCTTCTCACACTCGGTATCCCTTCCAACTCGATCATGGCGATGATGCTTGGCGCCATGACAATCCACGGGATTACCCCTGGTCCATCAGTCATCCAGAACCAGCCTGAACTGTTCTGGGGCCTGGTCGCATCGATGTGGATCGGCAATGCTATGCTGCTCATCATCAACCTGCCACTGATCGGCATCTGGGTACGACTTCTTAAAGTTCCGTACCGCATTCTTTATCCGGCAATCCTGTTGTTCTGCTGTATCGGCGTCTACAGCGTCAATAATCGTGGCTTCGACGTCGCATTGGTCATCCTTTTTGGCGTGCTCGGATACGTTCTGCGCAAGGCAAAGTGCGAAGCGGGTCCACTTCTCCTGGGCTTTGTCCTTGGGCCGCTCCTCGAGACGAACCTGAGGCGCGCGCTGCTCCTGTCGCAAGGTGATCCTCTTGTTTTCGTCGAGCGTCCGATCAGTGCTGTCCTGCTGCTGATTACTGCAGGAATGCTGCTCACGCTGATCCTTCCCGCGATCCGCAAGGGCCGAAAGGAAGCATTTGAGGCTAGCGAAGACTGACATCACTTGGTCTTGCTGCGGCCGGATTTGCTCCGGCCGCAGTCAATCTTAAGCATGACATCACAAAGAGATGGCGGCAGTGTCGGGATCTAGGAACATCTATGGAGGTCGTCGCCTGTCCGGCGTCCTCAGCCTTGACGATTTCGAAAGAGAAGCACGGCGGCATCTACCCGGGCCGCTGTTCGGCTACATCGTCGGCGCCAGCGAAACGAATGCATCGCTTCGACAGAATGCCGAGGCTTTCCACCGGTTCGCGTTTCGTCCGCGGGTTCTGCGTAACGTATCTAGCCGGAGCATGGAGACGACGCTTTTCGGGGTCCGCTATAAGGCACCCTTTGGTATCGCCCCAATGGGGATCAGCGCAATGATGGCCTATCGGGGAGATGTCATTCTCGCGCAAAGCGCGGCCGAAGCTGGTATTGCTGCCATCATGAGCGGCTCCTCTCTCATACGTATGGAAGATGTTGCTGAGGTTGCGCCGAAGACGTGGCTCCAGGTCTACCTACCGGGCGAGCCCGATCGCATAGATGCACTTGTAGATCGAGTAGCCACGGCGGGCTTCAGGACGCTTGTCCTGACGGTGGACACTGCAGCCCTTGCAAATCGCGAGAACAACATCCGCGCCGGCTTTTCGACGCCGTTGCGTCCGAGCATGCGTCTTCTGTGGGATGGTGTTTGCCACCCTCATTGGACGTTCGGCACTTTCCTCAAGACCATCGTGCGGCATGGCATTCCCCATTTTGAGAATTCCTATGCTACGCGAGGCGCACCGATTGTTGCCTCTAACGTGATGCGAGATTTCGGGAAGAAGGATCATTTGGACTGGAGCCATCTTGAGCAGATCCGCAGCCGCTGGAGTGGCAATCTCGTCGTAAAGGGTATCATGCATCCAGACGACGCTGTGCGCGCGGCCGACGCCGGTGTGGATGGTATCATTCTCTCCAATCATGGCGGGCGCCAACTCGACGGCACGGCTTCCCCGCTCAAGGTGCTGCCGGATATTGCATGCAGGATAGACGGTCGAATCCCTATTATGATTGATTGTGGCTTCCGGCGCGGCACGGATATAGTGAAGGCGCTTGCGCTTGGGGCCAGTTTCGTATTTGTGGGACGACCTTTTCTTTACGCAGCCGCCGTCGCCGGACCTGCCGGTGTGCTGAAGGCAGCCGATATTCTTAAATCAGAAATCAACCGAAACATGGCGCTTTTGGGTGCTACGAGGCTGACAGATCTTTCTCCCGACATCCTCATCGATAACTAGCAAAGAACATTCTCCCGCGAAGATCGGCGCGATCTGCGCAGGGTGCCACCTGCAGCGAACATCTCTGACACGTCGTCCCAAATATCCCTGTAGTGCCTGCACCAATGGCGTATCTCAGGCTCCAGCGCCTGCACGATTGATCCACGCCGGATTGCCGGCAGAGGCGACTATCGCGCATGTGCTGGTCTGCAAATACGCCGATCATCTGCCGCTTGATCGGCAGGCACAGATCATCAACCGACAGGATTAACGATCTCGACCGCTCTGCGCTGGCCGAGTGGGTTTGCCGGGCAGCATTCGAACTGCGCCCAGTCTTCGACGCTCTGATCGCCGCCCTGAAGCGGTCGGCGAAGCTATTAATGGGCGAGACCAGTGCGCCGTTCCTCGATCCCGGCTCGCGCAAGACCAAAACCGGATATTTCTGGGCGCTGGCCGTGATGACCGACCGGGGAGTGGTGGTGCGCCGCCGGGTGTCGCTTTTACCTACGCACCCGGTCGCAGAGGACTACATGCCGAGCGGATATTGCGAGGGTCCACGAGCATTCTTCAGGTCGATGGATATGCCAGATACAATCGCCTGATCACGCCGGATCGTGTCGGCCCTGGCACCCAACTCGCCTATTGTTGGGCACATCTATGGACGCCCCCGACTTTGCAAGGGTAAATGAGCAATTCTGGCGAACCTGCGGCTGCAGTCATCTATTCGGCCTCTAAACGTGTCGCACCCTGGACCCCGGCCTTGATGGTAGATCCGCAAACCAGCTCCCAATCACGCACCACGAGCTCGAAGATCGATGCGCCCAACGGGCTCTGCTGGTTCCCGGTTTAGCCCGGCTTTGCCATCACTTGCTTTTTATCCTCGCAACCACATCGACCAGTGCAGGTCGAATTCGAAACTTGAGCTTACGGTCACGCTGCTCTCATTGTCGCGCCTTTCCCAGGATGCCCATAGGCTCCGCCGAACATGAGCAACGCCCAAACTACGCGAGCAGTTTTATTTGCAATCGCGATAGCCGCAACATTTGCGGGGCGACGTTCCCTTAGCTTCGAAAGCCAAACCCAAGAATGACTGCGCCAGCGCATGATTGAACGGCTGCCATGGATCAACAGCCTCCGAAGGTAACCATCTCCGCGCTTGCTAATTCCGCCAAGGTTCTCTTTACCTCCCGTGGAATGCTGCCTCGGGACCAGCCCAAGCCAAGCCGTAAAATGCCGACCCGATTTGAAGTCGGACGGCTCTCTCATGGATGACACCAAGGCCGTTGCCGCAACCACACCGACGCCAGGAATCGTCATCAATCTCCGGCAAGCATCACTGCCCTTCACGATCCTCATAAGATCTTGATCGATGCGGAAGAGCTTCGTCTTCGCCTCCCTCAGTTGTTCGACTAGATAGCGCAAGGCGTGGCGAGCGACGGCGGGTAGTTCGTCAAATTCTTCGTCCTCGATCAGTTTTGTAAGAAGGCCAATGTTGTGAGCGCGGTTGGGAGCAATGATGCCGAATTCGGCAAGGTGGCCACGGATTGAATTGATGAGCTGTGTCCGTTGACGGATCAGCATCTCCCTAACTCGATGCAGGACCAGAACTTCCTGTTGCATCTCCTCCTTGACGGGCACGAAGCGCATCGTCGGTCGGGTGACTGCCTCACAGATCGCCTCCGCGTCAGCCGCATCGCTCTTGTTCGTCTTCACGTAGGGGCGGACGTATTGCGCCGGGAGAAGACGAACGTCGTGACCAATGTCACGAAGTAATCTGACCCAGAAATGAGAACCCGGGCATGGTTCGAGCGCGACGAGAGCAGGTGGGAGTTTCCTGAAGAATGCTTCTACCTCCTCCCGTTTGAGCCTGCGCCGAATGACGGCTTTACCGGCAGCATCGGCACCATGAACTTGGAAAACAGACTTGGCGATATCTAGACCAACAACACTGACATGAGCTTCCATGATAAGCCTCCTGGTTGATACGGCTCCATCATCGCTCGCGGCTGGCTCCGGCGGAAGGGGGCGTCCATACCATCACGCAAGGTGCAACCTGGTTGAGATCATGCCCAACGGCACAGCCCGTTCTGGCAATCGATGTACGAGCAACCCAGTCAATCGCACTGCGCCTCCCAAAATAGGCGATCGAAATAATTCCTGTTTTTATGGACGGCGCATGATCGCGATAGCCGCCGGATGCAAAATGCGATCCGGCGGCCTTTTGGTTTTATCGGATCACTTATCCGGAAGGGCGTAGGCGATGAAATAATCGCCGGGAGGTGTTTCCATGAAATGGTGTCCGCCTGCGAAGATCACCAGATAAGCCTTGCCTCTTTCCTCGTAGATCATCGGATTAGCCTGGCCTCCAGCTGGAAGCTCCGTCTTCCACAAAACTTTACCGGTTTCGCTGTCATAGGCACGCAGATAGTTATCTGTCGTTGCCGCGATGAAGGTCAGGCCTGAGGCCGTCATCACCGCGCCGCCATTGTTTGGGGTGCCGATATCCAGAGGCAGCAAAGTGGGAACGCCGAACGGACCATTTCGCTCTGCCGAGCCGAACGGCTTGTCCCACACGGTTTTGCCGGTGCTCAAATCGACGGCACGGATACCGCCATAGGGGGGTTGCGTGCACAGCATCTTGGTGAAGGGAACACGCCAGCCGGCATTGACTTCAACCGCATAAGGCGTGCCGATCGCTGGGCCAGGACCTTCCGCGAGCGGGCCCTTTCCTCGCCGCGGATCGTTGGCCGGGAATACGCCGCGCTGCTCTGCCACTGCACGCGGCAGGAAATTGTTGTAATTCGCGGTATTGCTGTAATTCGCAATCAGCAGATTTCTCGTCGGATCAATAGAGATCCCACCCCAATCAGAGCCGCCATTATAGCCTGGAAACTGGATCCAGGGCTTGTCAGCAGTTGGAGGCGTGTACATGCCTTCATAGCTCGCCTGACGATACTGAATGCGGCAATAGAGCTGGTCGATCGGTGACATGCCCCACATCTGAGTTTCGTCCAGATTGGCGGTACGAAGGTTGGCGAAGCCAGAATACGGCTGCGTTGGCGAACGCTGTTCAGGCTCCACCCCGCCTTGCGGCACGGGCAGGTCTTCGACCGGGAAGACCGGTGTGCCATCACGCCGATCCAGAACGTAGATGTCACCCTGTTTCGAAGACAGGACCATTGACGGGACAGTGCCCTTGTTGGTCTTCAGGTCGATCAATGTCGGCTGCGTGCCCAGATCATAATCCCAGACGTCCTTGCGAACGGTTTGGAAATGCCAGCGCGGTTTGCCCGTTGCCACGTCCAGCGCCACGACTGAGCTGGAATACTCGTTCATCTCGCCTGTGCGCTGTGTGCTGTAGAGGTCGCCGCCGGCATTGCCCATCGGCAGATAAACCAGGCCAAGTGCGTCGTCACCCGATACGGGAGCCCAGCTGTTGGGCGTGCCGAGCGTATAATGCTTGCCGTTGGCGGGGGTGGTCGTGGTTTCCGGGCTACCCAGATCCCAGGCAAAGCGCAGTTCGCCGGTGATCGCATCAACTCCGCGGATAACGCCCGATGGAGCTGCGGTCACCTGGTTGTCGGTCACGCGCTGGCCTGTCACGATAACGCCACGCACCACGATCGGAGCGGATGTGATCGTTGCCCAGGTGGGCACGAACTCACCGTCCATCAGGCCGGCCTTCAGATCGACCGAACCCCGGTTGCCGAAATCCTCGCAGGCCTGGCCCGTTTCTGCATCGGCAGCAACAAGTCGCATGTCGAGCGTTCCCTCGATAATACGAGCGGCGCAAGCTTGGCCGGGGGCAGCATCGGGATTTTTGTAGTAGACCACGCCGCGGCAGGAGTTCGTGTATCCGGTGTATTTCGGATCGACACCGGGGTCGTACTTCCAGATTTCTTTGCCGTCGGCTGCATTCAGCGCTACCAGCTCGTTCTTGCCGGTGCACAGATAGATGCGGTGGCCGACCTTAAGCGGTGTGGTCTCCTGAGCGTATTTCTTCAATACCAGGCCGGAGCGATAAACCCAGGCCTGCTTCAGGTCCGCGACATTCTCCTTGTTGATGGAGGTTACGGGCGAAAAATGCATTCCACTACGCGTTCCGGCCCATTCCGGCCAGTCAGTGCCGGTCTTTTCAGGGGCGGGGTCGAGGCTCGCCTCGGTTGCTGCCACAAAGGAAACCGCAGCATCGCGCGAACCTACACTCATCCAGACAGCACCGCCGACAACAACAGCGAATGCAACCGAAACGGTGAGACCATTGAGAATGCGTCTGCGGCCATTCGTACGCGAAAGAGCGCCAAATGCTAACATTGCCAGCACGAAAAGGACGAAAGGTCCCGTAAGGCGAGGCAGCAAGGCCCATCCATTTAGGCCGGCTTCCCAAAACGACCAGATGGCAGTTAGCGCGAAGACAATAGAATATAGCCAGATACCAGCCACGTTTGCGCCAATCAGCAGGATGCCAGAGGCCACAAGACCAAGGCCAGCGGGAAGATAGTACCAAGATCCTCCAAGGCTTATCAAGTATAAACCGCCTGCTGCGAGCACCAGCCCGATCAGCAAGAATAGAAATCCAAGAAGTGCGACGGCCCATTCGCCGCCACTTCTTGGACGTTTTAACTCAAACATGTTGGTCTCCTGTTGATTTCTTATGTGAAGGCATGCCGCTTAAGCCGAAGGGGATTTGTTCCACCTATCGTCGCGACAGTGCCTTGTGGGAATGGTCATGACATCAGAGATCAGCTCTCTCTCTGAAGCAGCTCGCGACTGCAGGCGTCCTGGGCTCTGACTTTGCCGAATTCCCGGGGGGAGAAATTCGTTCAAATCCCATGGTATGATTTTACGCGCTGCGCGGGATGCTGTTGGCAAATCGCATGAATTGGGGTTGCGCTGGGGGAGGATGTCATTGTTATACCAGTGCATGCGCTTCGTTCGTTATTATCTCCCGAGTGATCTCTGGAGTATTTTGCCGCGCGGCATAAAACCGCATTTTCACAAACTATGATCATTCGTATATAAATTCCGATCTGACTGTCGGATGGCGGATGGAAGACTATTTTCAGCTATTTTCCGTACGACCCGGCATGTGGTGATTGGCAGTGTCATGCGACGTCGATTGCTTCGCCGTGCATCTGAAAATCCTGCTATAAAAGGTCGACGGCAACGATGCTGACTTCCTCCATGGATGCTTTTTACTGTCGTGGCGAAGTAACGCATCATCAATTTGGCACAACGCGATGCTGTTGGGAGAGGCATCCAACTCATCAGCGGAAATCAACATTCATATTCACAGCTCTACTAACGTGAGAGAGTCGGGTAGCGCTGATCTCTCCTGTATGAAGGCAAACCGAGCTTCAGGCTTAGAACCCATAATGTTATCGACAGCCTGCATGGTGTCGTCATCGTCGCCATCGGAGACCCGTATTTTCAGCAGCGTGCGGTTGGCAGGGAACATTGTGGTGTCTCTTAGTTGCTCAGGCATCATTTCGCCAAGACCCTTAAATCGCCCTATCTCAAACTTTTTTCCTCGAAAGATTGTCGCCAGGAGTTCGTCACGATGACTGTCATCGCGGGCATACATGCTCCGGCCGCCTTGGCGAATGACATAAAGAGGTGGCACGGCTAGATAGAGGTGGTTGCCGCGGATCAGCTCCGGCATTTCCAGATAAAAGAAGGTAATCAGCAGCGAAGCGATATGCGCGCCGTCGACGTCGGCGTCGGTCATGATGATGACGCGTTCGTAACGAAGATCTTCCTCGCGGTATTTCGAGCGTGTGCCGCAGCCGAGCGCCTGAATGAGATCGGCGATCTGCTGGTTGGCGGACAGCTTTTCGCGGCTGGCCGAACCGACATTGAGGATTTTGCCGCGCAGGGGAAGGATCGCCTGGTTCTTGCGGTTGCGCGCTTGTTTGGCAGACCCGCCAGCCGATTCTCCCTCGACGATGAACAGTTCGGCACCTTCGGCGGTGTTCTGCGAGCAGTCGGCCAGCTTGCCGGGCAGGCGCAGCTTGCGCACCGCCGTCTTGCGGTTGACTTCCTTTTCCTTGCGGCGGCGCATGCGCTCTTCGGAGCGCTCGATCACCCATTCGAGCAGTTTTGCGGCTTCGTTGGGGTTGCCGGCAAGGTAATGGTCGAAGGGGTCACGCAGCGTATTTTCGACAAGGCGCTGCGCCTCGACGGTCGCCAGCTTATCCTTGGTCTGACCGACGAATTCCGGTTCGCGGATGAACACGGACAGCATGCCGACGGCGGAAATCATCACGTCATCGGTGGTGATGTCCTTGGCGCGCTTGTTCTGCGTCAGGTCTGCATAGTTCTTCAGGCCCTTGGTCAGCGCGATGCGCAGACCGGCCTCATGCGTTCCACCTTCCTGCGTCGGGATGGTGTTGCAATAAGAGTGTAACTGCGGATCACCGCCATACCAGGTGATCGCCCATTCCATTGCGCCGTGACCGCCGGTCTTTTCCGTGCGACCGGAAAAAATGTCACGGGTGACGGTGAATTCCTTGCCGAGCGTCGCGGCCAGATAATCCTTCAGACCACCCGGAAAATGGAAGACGGCCTTTTCGGGGATCTCGCCACCTTCCGGAACGACGCCGGGATCGCAGCTCCAGCGAATTTCGACGCCGCCGAACAGATAGGCTTTCGAGCGCGCCATGCGAAAGATGCGGCCGCCATCGAATTTGGCGCGATCGCCAAAGATCTGCGGATCAGGATGGAAACGCACGCGGGTGCCGCGACGGTTATGCACATCGCCGAGTTCCTGCAGCCCGCCCTGCGGCACACCACGAGAAAAGACCTGCTTATAGAGCTTGCGGTTACGGGCAACCTCGACTTCGAGAACGTCCGACAAGGCATTGACGACCGAGACGCCGACGCCGTGCAGACCGCCCGAGGTCTCATAGGCGTCGCCGTCGAACTTGCCGCCGGCATGCAGCTTGGTCATGATCACTTCGAGCGTCGACTTGCCGGGAACCTGCGGGTGGTTTTCCACCGGGATGCCGCGACCGTTATCGCTGACGGTCAAGAAACCTTCGGCATCGAGATGCACTTCGATGAAATTGGCGTGGCCTGCCACCGCTTCGTCCATCGAGTTGTCGATGACTTCGGCGAAGAGGTGATGCAGCGCCTTTTCGTCTGTGCCGCCGATATACATGCCGGGGCGCACGCGCACCGGCTCCAGGCCTTCCAGAACACGGATCGACGACGCGCCATAGGCACTTTGGGTATCCGTTAGGGGGGCGGCCTTTTCGTGCGATGCAGTTGTTAGCAGCGGTGCCGAGCTCCGCGTGGCCTTTCTGGGTGAAAACAAGTCGCTCACATATCCATCCTCAATACACTTCAATTAACATACATTACAAACGTATGTAAAGGGGAGCTTGTGTTCTGCCCCACATTGTGCGTTGCCGCCTGATCTGTGATCGATGGTCCATCGATGAAGAACGGCTGTCTTTCTATGGAAACTACGATGGAGCTTCTCCCAATCGAATAGCTGGGGGCACACCGTCATCATCCTGCTCGAGACTGAACGCCTTCTGGGCGTCCGAAAAGTTCGATGACTTCATCGCTTCCGCTCCAGTCCCAGCCGGTAACCTAGCGGGAAAAACGCGAATCAAAAATGATCCAGTTTTCGGGGGGCAGAGCAGTTCAGATCACTGCAGCTCTTGACAAGCATTGTCGCGCCTTGCCGCGACACAAAAACCATTCTGGAATAGCCGCGGCCTTCAAAAATGTCGGGCGCTTCTTCTCGACTCACTACGCGCAGATGATCGCTTGGTACAAAGCGCAACTGGTGACTCGCTCCTCTCCTTGAAACGTCAATTCCGAACGATCTCAAGAGATCCACCATCGAAAACCACAGTTCCCCGTCAATAATCAGGGTGCGGACATCGGATTTTGACCAACGATTTTTTTGATCAGACATGCATCATACTCTTGAAAGTTACCAGCCGGAGTCGTGGAAACGGCGATCGACTGAGCCTGCAGGCAGGCTATAACGAGGGAGATGGCGAGAGAGCCGCTGGGGAAGTGCAATGGTGCTCATCGCGTGATGAGGTCTTCTCCCTAAATCCACAGATGAAAACACCGCGACCCAAAACGAATTTGGAGCCGCGGGCTGTATTTGGGTTCGTCCTCAGTTTTGGCTTCTTCTGAAGAGTCTGTCGATCACCACGAAGAAGACGGGCACAAACATGATCGCCAGGATGGTACCCGTTGCTGTGCCAAAGAACGTTGCATAGCCGATTGCATGCCGTGCGCCAGTTCCCGCACCTGTCGACAGGATAAGAGGAAGAACACCCAAGCCGAAAGCGATCGACGTCATCAGAATAGGCCTGAAGCGCTGTTTCGCAGCCTCACACACAGCCTCAAGCGCGGTTTCGCCCAATTGAGCCATCCGCTCGCGGGCGAATTCGACGATCATGATCCCATTCTTACCGGTCAGGCCTACGACTGTCAGAAGTCCGACTTGGAAGTAGACCCCATTTGACTGGTCTCCGATCAAAGCTCCCAGAAGAGCTCCCAACACGCCGACTGGCATCGCCAGCAATACGGCAATGGGGACAGTCCAGCTCTCGTACAGCGCAGCCAGGCACAGGAACATCGTCGCTAACGCAAGGCCGTAGAGCGGCAATGCGCCTGCACCGGCCTCTTTCTCCTCAAGCGACTGCCCCGTCCACTGGATGCTGAAACCCTTCGGAAGTTGCTCCGCGAGCCTTTCCATCTCTGCCAGAGCGTCGCCTGATGAAAATCCGCTTGCCGGAGACCCCTCAAGCTTCATCGCTGGCAGGGCGTTGTAACGGCTGACTTGTTGAGGACCGAAAGTCCAATCCTGAGACGCGAAGGTGGAAAAATCGACAAAATCACCATTCGCGTTCGGAACTCGCCACAGCGAGAGGTCGTTCGGATCCGTCCGCGCGTCAGGCTCACCTTGAACATAAACACGCTTCATGCGTCCATCGTACAGAAAGTCATTAACATACGAACTGGACCACACTGTCGTGAGGAATGAGCCAACGTCAGCGGCGGTGATGCCGACTGCGCCAGCTTTTCTCCAATCGATGTTAAGTTGAAACTGCGATGAGTCCTCTACGCCTGTCGGGCGCACTGCGGTGAGCTTGTCGCTTTGCGCGGCAAGTCCGAGCAGGGTATTTCTTGCGTCCACTAACTCTTGATGAGACTGACCCGACTCGGCCTGCAAAAACGCCGTGAAACCGTTGGAGTTTCCAAGCTCTAACACAGGCGGGGGAACGACGGGCACAACAATTGCCTGCTGTATTCCGCCCATTAGAGGGCCAAATGCGCGGGCTGCGATTGCCTGTGCTGAGTTTCCTACACCCTTGCGAACGTCCCAATCCTTAAGCTTCACGAACATCATAGCCATGTTCTGGCCCTGCCCGGCAAACGAAAAGCCCTGAACAGAGAAGATCGCATCCACATTATCTTTTTCAGCGGTCGTGTAATACTGCTCGACCTGCTTCAAGACGGCTGCAGTTTTTTCGCTCGTGGTACCAGGGGGCGTCTGGACGATTGTGAAGAGTGTTCCCTGATCCTCATCCGGCAGAAACGACGTCGGGGTCCGTTGGAAAAGAACCACCATGCCCACAGCAATTAGCAGGTAGATAAGAAGCATGCGAACAGGGCGCCGCGTCGCCCACCTCACGCTCGCTCCGTACTTGTTAGTCAAGCTGGAAAAGTTGCGTTCGAACCAGCCCGTAAAGGCCGGACCGATACCGCGCTTTTTCTCCGTGGAATGAGGCTTCAAAATACTCGCACACAAGGCGGGCGTAAATACAATAGCCACGAGCACAGAGAGTCCCATTGCTGAGACGATAGTAATCGAGAACTGTTTGTACATTTCACCGGTTGAGCCACCGAAGAAGGCCATCGGTATGAAGACAGCGGAGACAACCATGGCAATCCCGACTAGAGCACCCGTGATCTCCGTCATTGATTTTATGGTTGCTTCCTTCGCATCGAGATGTTCCTCACTCATGATGCGCTCGACATTCTCGACGACCACGATCGCGTCATCGACCAGGAGGCCGATGGCTAGTACCATTGCCAACATTGTCAGTGTGTTGATGGAAAAGCCGAATGCGGCCATCACACCAAACGTCCCCAAAAGCACCACCGGCACTGCCAATGTGGGGATAAGCGTTGCTCTCACGTTGTGCAGGAAGAGAAGCATGACGAGTACCACGAGGATAATCGCTTCGACCAGCGTATGTAAGACGGCCTCAATCGAGAGAGAAACGAATGGCGTCGTGTCATACGGGACGACGTAACTTACGCCTGGCGGCATTGCCTCGGCAAGTTGGGCTACTCGCGCCTTTACAAGAGCTGCGGTTTCAAGAGCATTCGCGCCCGAAGCCAGCTGAATCGCCATACCAGTAGAACCCTTGCCGTTATAAAGGCTCGTTATCTCGTAGTTTTCTGCTCCGAGCTCCGCGCGCGCTACATCTCTCAGAAGAACGAGACCACCGTCTGTGTCGGCTCTCAGCACTACGCTTTCGAAGTCTGCCGGGGTTCTCAAAAGCGACTGTGCAGTGATGGTCGCATTGAGGCTTTGTCCGGCTGGCGCCGGCATTGCGCCGAAAGAGCCGGCAGAGATCTGCGCGTTCTGCGCAGTAATGGCAGAAACGACCACCGTGGGAGAGATGTTGTAGTACTTCAGTTTTTGCGGATCGAGCCAGATGCGCATCGCGTATTCGGATCCGAACACCTGAACCTTGCCTACACCCTTGAGGCGCGAGATAGGCTCAACCATGTAGGAGTTCAGATAATCTGCAAGGTCGATCGCTGTCTTTGAACCATCTTCGGAAACTAGCGCCACAACCATCAGGAAGCCGGTAGCTGATTTCTCGACGGTCACACCCTGACGCGTCACCTCGTCCGGCAGATTCGCTTCGGCCTGGCTTAACTTGTTCTGGACCTGGACTTGAGCAATATCTGGGTCAGCGCCCAACTCGAAGGTCAATGTGATCGTTGCAAGTCCGGTCGAGGTCGTAGATGAGTCGATATAGCGAAGACCGTCGAGTCCCGTCATTTCCTTCTCAATGATCTGAACGACAGTATCGGCGACGGTTTCTGCAGAAGCACCGGGATAGGTTGCGCCGATGACGATAGAAGGTCCGGCAATGGTTGGATATTGGGAAATCGGCAACTTCAGGATAGATAGCGTACCAAGGCCCATAATGATGATGGCGACCACCCATGCGAAGATGGGCCGGTCAATAAAAAAGCGTGCCATGGTTATTTGCTTTCCTGCGCGGGCTTGGATCCGTTAGCCGCAGCGTCGATCACTTGGACTGGAGCCCCAGGAGCAATTTTCTGGAAGCCGGAAGTAATAACGGCATCCCCCTCCTTAAGACCTGCTGTCGTCACGAGTTCATTCCCGGATGTTGCAAAGATAGTCAGGTTCCGCTGCTCGACCTTGCCATCGGCAACGATCCAAGCGAATGGCGAGCCATTGGTCTTTCTCATGACGGCGCTCTGCGGAACCAGGATCGCGTTCTTTGCTTCAGCCTGAGGAAGCTCGACCTCGACATAAAGGCCAGGTAGCAATAATTGCCCTGGATTTTCGAAGCTAATCCGAAGCGTGACCATTCCAGTTGTTGGCTCAACTTTAGGCTCTGCCGCCGTGAGGTTGCCGGTGACAGAGGATGTCGTGCCGTCCGGAAGAACCAAGGCTGCCTCAGCGAACTTGCCAGTGCCTCCTGCGTCCACTTGCGCATGCCACCTAAGGAGATCGGTGGCGGACTGAGTGACGTCGACATAGATGGGGTCCAACGTCCGGATTGTCGTCAAAGCTAACGTCTGTTGCGCTGCGACGAGAGCGCCTTCGGTGGTCGTCGAAAGGCCAATCTTGCCGTCGATCGGAGCCCGAATGGTCGTTCGATCGAGGTCGATCTCAGCGGTTCTTAAGTCCGCTTGAGCCTTTTGCAGCGCGGCCGCGGCCCGGGTCTGTTGTGCGGCCGCAGTGTCACGATTCGATGCAGAGCCGCTTTTGTTGCTAAACAGATCCGCTGCGCGACGTGCGTCCACAACGGCCAGATCGAAGTTCGCTTTTGCTTCCGCCAAGGCGGCATCAGCAGACGCTACAGCACTCGCGTAATTTTGGTCATCGATTTTATAGAGCGGTTGGCCTTTTTTTACATCGGCTCCCTCCTCAAACAGTCTTTCCAAAATTATGCCGGAGACCTGAGGGCGGACCTCTGCTTCAGTGGACGCCTTGATACGACCTGGCAGGCGGGCCTTCAAGGTGAAGTCGGTTGTTTTCGCTGCAACCACGTTGACCGGAGTTGGCCCTGCAGCGGCCTGAGCGAAGGTAATCGATGGCGTCACTACCATCGTGGCAGCAACTAGCAGACCCTGAGACAGGTCTGAACGGCGTAGAGAAAGCGACAAGTGGATGACCTCACTTAAAGTGTGGCAGGTCGGCTTATCAAAAAGATGAAGACGCACCATGCATTCAATAAACATACGGGATGGTTGTAAAAGTGTTTTTTTTGAGTTTTGGCAAGCGAAAATTTCCAATTACCCTACTTTTAGCGTTCTGGTAGGTTGGACTGCGACGTCAAAGTTTCTGTACGGCAACCAATCGCGCGGCCGGGGCCAAGCGCATTCATCGCACTCGCCAATCAGGCGTATCTCAACACTATGCTTACAAGCTATTGGAGCAGATAGAGCTCCTGAGTAGCGTGCTAACTCGTCCTCGGCTGGCGGTACTGAATAGCCCCTAGATTTGTAGACGCCTTCTTTCCTAATTTTGAGGCAAGAAGAGCATCATGAGCAAATCGAATTTCAGCGAAGATTTTAAGCGCGACGCCGTGCGTCAGATCACGGAGCGAGGCTATCCGGTTGCGGAGGTTTCGCAGCGCCTCGGCGTCAGCCAGCATTCGCTTTACGAATGGAAGAAGAGGTTTGCCGCGTCGAACGCCAAGGGCAACGACGAGGCCGAGGAGATCAGGCGGCTGAAGAAGGAATTGGCCCGCGTCACCGAGGAGCGAGACATCTTAAAAAACGATCACGGGCTTCGGTCCGCCTGTGCGCGATAGAAACAGGTCGTGCTACGATAGCAGCCGGAGGGGAGTTGCCGACTGCTTATTGGAGGCGTTCGACCCCGTTAAAAAACGTGGCACATGGGCTGTTGCGAACTTGAGAGTGGTGACGCGGCTTTGGCGGCGATCCCGGTTAGGAAAATGACGAACTTGCGCGGCCCAGCCCCTCCCGAACCAAAGGAGGAGAAGCCATGCCCAAGACGAGATCATCTACCCCGCAGAGCCTCACCCGCATGAACCCGAGCGCAGCTGCCATCGACATCGGGTCCACAATGCATATGGCGGCGGTCAATCCGGACAGCGACGACATGCCAATCCGTGCTTTCGGCACCTTCACCCATGACCTGCATGATCTCGCCGCCTGGTTCCGATCCTGCGGTGTCACGAGCGTGGCGATGGAGTCGACCGGCGTTTACTGGATACCGGCTTTCGAGATTCTGGAGGAGCATGGTTTTGAGGTAATCTTGGTCAATGCGCGTTACGCGAAGAACGTCCCAGGGCGGAAGACCGACGTCAACGATGCGGCATGGCTTCGCCAGTTGCATTCCTATGGTCTGCTACGCGGCAGCTTTCGTCCCAATGCCCAGATTGCTACTTTGCGTGCTTATCTGCGCCAGCGAGAACGGCTGGTCGAGTATGCGGCAGCTCATATCCAGCACATGCAGAAGGCTCTGATGGAGATGAACCTTCAGCTTCATCATGTTGTCTCGGACATCACCGGCGTGACCGGTATGAAGATTATCCGGGCAATCGTGTCCGGCGAGCGCGATCCCGACGCCCTGGCATCATTGCGTGATGTTCGCTGCCACTCTTCTGTCGAAACAATCCGAGCATCTTTGATCGGTAACGATCGTGATGAACACGTGTTTGCGCTTTCCCAATCGCTGGAGCTATACGATTTCTACCAGGTGAAGATGTGCGAATGCGACCGCAAGCTTGAGGCAGCGATAGCTTCCATGACCGCCGAACTTGAAGCTCCTCTCACCCCACTGCCAAAGATCCGGACGAAGACCAAGCAGACGAATGCACCGTCTTTTGATGTCCGGGCCGCTCTATACGGTCTTACGGGCACCGACTTGACGCAGATTCACGGCCTCGGCTCCTCGCTCGCCCTCAAGCTCATCGGCGAATGCGGAACGGATCTGCGGGCATGGCCCACCGCCAAGCACTTCACATCATGGCTCTGCCTTGCGCCCGGCAACAAGATCTCCGGCGGCAAAGTGCTTTCCTCCAGGACCCGACGATCCTCCAGCCGAGCGGCTGCGCTGTTGCGATTGGCGGCAACTACGATCGGAAGAAGCGACACTGCCCTCGGCGCGTTTTACCGACGTTTGGCAGGGCGTATCGGAAAGCAGAAAGCCGTGACGGCGACGGCACGCAAGATCGCTGTCCTCTTCTTCAATACCCTGCGTTTTGGCATGGCATATCGTGATCCTGGTGCAGCGGCATATGACGAGCGCCATCGCAGTCGAGTCCTGGCAAACCTGCAGCGCCGTGCTCGTTCGTTGGGATATCAGCTTGATCCCATCCCCGATGCGGAGAATGTTTCTTAGGAAGCGGCCGCGTATTTCGCCAGGGATGCAAAGTGAAGTACGCGTTCATCGCCCTGCATCGCTTGCAGTTTTCCGTGCGGACGATGTGCCGTCTTCTGCGGGTTCATCCCAGCGGATTTTACACCTGGCTGAAGAACCCGCTGAGCATGCGAGCCAGCGAGGACAAGCGACAGACCGATCTACTCCTGAAGGCATGGGAAGAAAGCGGCAAGGTCTACGGTTATCGAAAGCTGCACGATGATCTTCTCGATCAGGGAGAGGTGTGCTGCCCGAACCGGGTCGCTCGTCTGACGCGTCTCGCCGGGATCAAGGCGCAGATCGGCTACAAACGCCGTCCCGGCATCTATGGCGGCAGGCCTGCCGTCGCTATCAAGAACACGCTCGACCGGCAATTTGACGTAGCGGCTCCCGACAAGGCCTGGGTGACGGATATCACCTACATCCGAACCTGCGAGGGCTTCGCTTACCTTGCGGTTGTCATCGACCTCTATTCCCGCCGGGTCATCGGTTGGGCGATGCAGAGCCGACAGACCACGGACGTCGTATTACAGGCTCTGCTCATGGCGGTGTGGAGGCGAAAGCCGAAGGACAAGGTGCTGGTTCATTCGGATCAGGGTTCGCAGTTCACCAGCATGGACTGGGCATCGTTCCTCAAGCACCACAATCTGGTTCACTCGATGAGCCGACGTGGCAACTGCCATGACAATGCGGTGGCCGAGAGCTTCTTCAATCTTCTGAAGCGAGAGCGGATACGTCGCAAGGTCTACCGCTCACGCGATGAGGCTCGCCAGGATGTGTTCGACTACATCGAGATGTTCTACAACCCGAAACGCAAGCACGTCAGAAACGGAATGCTGTCGCCCATCGAGTTCGAGAAGCAGCAGAAAATCTAACCCGGGGGTGTCTACGAAACTCGGGGCTATTCATACTGTGCTAAAGGACCTTTCCAGAAAAGTACCGGGAATGCCTGAACTGATTTCGATGCGGCTATCTTTGGTGTCTATGGCAAACGTAGCTGGTTGCGAGGATTAGCCTTAGATAGGCGATCGCGCCATCTCATATGGATGATGAGTCAATCGTTTCCGGCTTCGTCATGGCACATTCAACACAGCTGCCTGAATTAGGCGTGACAGTCAAACTAACGGCAGTGCTCGGTTATTGTTGTAGCGGTAAGCGGATCAGGCCGCGTATTTAGTGGATGAGCGAACCTCAATGGCGGCTGCGTGAGGCAGCGTCTTTGCATCATCCTGCTGCACCACGGCTTCTGCCGGTTGGAAATAGGCAACCACACCCGTCAGCATTGAAAGAAAATATATACAAACAGTCTGATTGTATATATAGTGGGCGGTCAATTGGCCGAACTGTTTGGTGAAATCAGCGTATGTTACTGGTGAAAAAATTGGTTATGAAAAGGCGGCGGCGGTTGGAAAATAGTGGGATGAGCGTGACGGATTGGCGCCGCTTAGAAACGCTTGGCGCAATGGTCATCGTTATTGCTCTGATGGCCCTCGTTTTAGACGACGCAAAAGGATATACGAGGGGGCTGGTCGGCATCTGCGCAGGCATTCTCATCGCGGTTATCTCGTTTCGTGTCGGTCGCCGCACATCTTCCGTCCCACTTGGATGGATCCTATTGGGGCTCTCGCTTAGTGCCTCGGGTTGGTGGTTGGGGCGGAGCGGACAAAGCGCGCAAATAGACGGCTCGTTTTTAATGCTTCAGTTGTTTGGCGCAGGTGTCTTCTTACTCGAAAGCGTCTGCAGCCCCAACCGTGCATCGAGAGCATGGCTCGAGGCAGGAGCGATAACCTTTGGGATTGTCGTGCTGGGAAGCTACCTGTTTACCGTCCAGGGCATCGGACTGGAGCCAAATGCGTCATTGGCGATCAGCGTTCTCCTAGTCGGATCTTCCATTTTTTTTTCCAGCCGACTTTCGATAAAACGGCACCAATCGGTTTGAGCTTGGCCGACGTTTTAGATGCAGAGCGAAGGCATGTCGCATCTAAACTGCCTCGTATCCTGCTGCTGTGAAGAAAGTTTGCGCAGTCGGCGACTGAGAAGAGATAATCATATTGCCGAAAGCTTTGGTTAAGGGTGGCGGCGCAACGTATATCAGAACGGACGGACAAGCCGTGGGTCACGAGAAAGCGAAATCTGCCTTTGTGTCTTAGCGTTGCCTCCAGCCCTCAAAGATCATTGAGATAATCTCTTGCCCGTCCGGCGCTAGAAGAAAGTCCGATTTTTCGAGAGCCCATTCCGCAATAAGCCCATTGATCGAAGCAGCGAGAGCTGTGGCTGCGGCCTTTGCTGTCCATGGCCTCGCCAAATCCCCACGCTTCTTCGCTTGCTCGAAAATTTCCATAAAAATCGCATGGATATCGGTTCGGAAGCAATCCTCTTCCTCATCGTTATGACTAAGGTCGAGATATAACATCGCTTTCAGGAGGCCGCGCGCCCGCGGATCCGCGCTCATCATGCCAAACATGTCAGTGACGGCCTCTTGAAGAAGGGGCAGTGCAGCGCATTGAGGGCCGGAGGATAAATTGTCTAGCAGTTGCTGGAACGGCAGACGCGTTTCATCCCTAAGAGAGAAAAGAATACTTTGCTTGCTGCTAAAGTGCCATTTAATAGCGCCTCGGGTAACTCCAGCATCTGCGGCAATATCTTCGAGTTTGACGTTCTCGTATCCCTTTGCAAGAAAATGTCGCTCAGCAGATTTAAGGATTTGCGCCCGGGTTTCCGCGGCCTGCGCCTTGGTGCGCCTCATGAATTTTCTCCCCTGTTCTTATATACATACCAACTGTATATAAGATTATTCTCTTAACCTGACAGCCTTTGCCAAGCTTCGCAAGTCTTTTCAAGTGCTGGGAGCCATTGCAATCATAAAGAACTAAACCGTTTCGCCAAGCGATTGCTCAAGCATGCCATCGTTGTCCAGTATGAACCGCACCGGGTTTGCCGGAGGCTCCAACTTCTGAGAGAGTGGAGCCGGATTGAGCAAGACAACGAACAAGTTTTCACCCGAAGTCCGCCAACGCGCCATCCGTATGGTGCTGGATCACGAGGCAGAGCACCCGTCGCGGTGGGCGGCCGTTTCATCTATTGCGGGCAAGATCGGTTGCTCGCCAGCCACGCTGCATGAATGGGTGAAGAAGACCGAGGTCGACAGCGGCAAACGAGCAGGCTTGCCGAGCGACGCGGCCGAGAAGATGAAGGCTCTTGAGCGGGAGAACCACGAGCTTCGTCAGGCCAACGAGATTTTGCGCAAGGCGTCTGCTTATTTCGCGATGACCCCTTTCGGCGAATGCGCGCATTCGCCTTTCGGGTGAGAGGAGGCTCGACCGCCCCTTCAAACGATGATCTCGTTCATTGACGAACACCGTAGCGTGTTCGGGGTCGATCCTGGCGAAGATGAACAACTACCAGAGCTCGGCAGGGCATAGGGAGCATTCTGGTGAGGCAATATGCTATCCGGTCGGGAGCATTCTTCGATGAGGCAATACGAATCTCATCTAGATTGCCGCTATGCAGACCGCCTGTCGGTTCGCGCCCGCAGCGATATCGGCTGAAGATCGAGATACGCCGGGTGTTCAACGAGAACTTCCAGGTCTACGGCGTGCGTAAAGTCTGGCGGCAGTTGCAGCGAGAAGGCTACGCCATCGCCCGCTGTACGGTCGCTCGGCTTATGAGGTCGATGAGCCTGCAGGGGATCATTCGAGGAAAGCCGGTCCGCACGACATTCTCGGACAAGGCAGCCCCGAGCCCACTTGACCGGGTAAGCCGCCAGTTCAAAGCCCCAGCACCAAACAGGCTGTGGGTCTCGGACTTCACCTATGTCGCGACCTGGCAGGGCTTCGTCTACGTGGCCTTTGTGATCGACGTCTTTGGCCGGCGCATCGTTGGCTGGCGGGCGAGCCGGACGGCACATGCGAGCTTTGTCCTCGATGCCCTCGAACAGGCACTTCATGATCGGCGTCCCGCTCATGGCGGCGGGCTCGTGCACCATTCGGACAGGGGCGTTCAATACGTGTCCATCCGGTATTCCGATTGGCTGGCAGAAGCTGGCATCGAGCCGTCTGTCGGAAGTGTCGGCGACAGTTATGACTGTGAATGTGCTATTGCAGCCTGATGGCCTGACCCAAGTTATGATTGATCGCGTGTCATTGCGTTGACGTGTCGACCATCAGGTTGCCCCGGCACTGGGCGAGACGTGACTTCATAGGAGCTTGACGGTCAGCGTACCATCACAATCCTGTCCTCTTCGATCGGTGCCTGGGTCATTCTAACGGAGAGGCACCCAATGGATCACATCATAGTCGGCGTCGATACCCACAAAGCCAACCACATCGCCGTTCCCATCAATGGGCACGGTGCGCGTTTGGGCACCATCACGATTCCAGCAACTCGGAAAGGATACTCGAACCTGCAGGCCTGGGCATCCGAGCTTGGCCACATCAGAGCCTTCGGTATTGAGGGTACCGGTTCCTATGGAGCTGGTTTGTCCCGGGAGCTGCTGGCTCATGGACATACGGTTCTCGATGTGATGTATTGCGCGGCAATCAGGATGAGACGCGGGCGACAATCTGGATGAGATTCTTAGGTCGCGGTCGGGATCAAGTTATCACGCTGATTGCCGCTGACAAGTTCTTCGTCATTTTCTGATTGCCGCTCCGCGACAGGCAAGGCTGAGGTCCTGATTGTCGCGAAAGAGGCTGGTCGGCCCCGTTGGCGCTTTTCCTCGAGCGCTGTTCTGCGGCGATAGCTTTCGACGTTCATCTCGAAGATCGTGGCATGGTGCACAAGCCGGTCAACTGCTGCGAGTGTCATGGCAGGATCGGGAAAGACCCGGTTCCACTCCCCAAACGGCTGGTTGGCGGTGATCAAGATAGACCTGTGCTCGTATCGTGCCGAGATCAGCTCGAAGAGCACGCTTGTTTCCGCCTGATCTTTGGTGACGTAGGCGAGATCATCGAGGATGAGCAAGTCGTACTTGTTGATTTTGTCGATAGCAGACGCAAGCTGCAGTTCCCGACGAGCGACCTGCAGCTTCTGGACGAGATCGGTGGTCCGGGTGTAGAGGACCCGCCATCCGTTCTCGATCAGCGCAAGGCCGATAGCAGCAGCGAGATGGCTCTTTCCTCCGCCGGGCGGACCGAACATGAGGATGTTAGCTCCCTTGGCGAGCCAACTATCGCCGGCGGTAATTGCCATGACCTGCGCCTTCGAGATCATGGGTACGGCGTCAAAGGCGAAGCTGTCCAAGGTCTTTCCGGGCGGCAGGTGCGCTTCGGCGAGATGCCGTTCTATCCTGCGATTGGCACGCTCTGCCAGCTCGTGCTCGGCAATAGCCGACAGGAAGCGAGCTGCTGGCCATCCTTCCCGGTCTGCCTGTTCGGCAAATTGCGGCCACAGCATTTTGATGGTCGGTAGCCGAAGTTCGTTGAGCATGATGCCGAGCCGTGCTTCGTCGATCACGTGGGTGTTGATCATGCGGCTTCTCCCGTCCCGATCAGGGCCTCATAACCGTTGAGCGATGCGAGCTGCACATGGACTGTCGGCAGCTTGGCTGGATCCGGGCCGAAGAGTGTTCGCATGGCGACCAGGTCCGGTAAATCGCCGGCGTCCAGGGTCCTGGCCAATTCTTCGGCAAGTTCGCGCTCGCAACCGCGGTCATGAGCCAATGCCAGAAGCTCAACGGTGATCTTGCAAGCCTGTTTGTCGGGAAGATGCTCGATGAGGGCTTCGAAGGCCTTGCGGTATTCCTGACGCGGGAAGAGCTTGTCGCGATATACGAGGCCGCGGAGCGCCATCGGCTTTTTGCGCAGGGAATGGATGACGTGGTGGTAGTTGACGACCTGATCGTGCCGCCCGTCGGGGTGGCCGCGTCCGCGGCGCAACGTCATCAGATGCGTACCGCCGACGAAGACATCCAGCCGATCGTCGAACAGGCGAACTCGTAACCTGTGGCCGATCAGGCGGGATGGCACGGTGTAGAAGACCTTGCGCAAGGTGAAGCCGCCGGTCCGGGACACCGTGACGACAATCTCTTCGAAGTCCGTGGTCCGGCGCTCGGGCAGCGCCTGCAGATGGGATCGTTCTGCATCAATGCGCTTGCCATGGGCAGCATTGCGACGGCTGACGATCTCATCGACAAAGGCGCGATAAGAGCCGAGGTCGTCGAATTCCTTGGTCCCCCGCATCAGCAGGGCATCATGAACAGCGCTCTTGAGATGGCCATGAGAGCTTTCGATCGAGCCGTTCTCATGTGCGACGCCTTTGTTGTTGCGCGTCGGCGTCATTCGATAATGGGAGCAAAGCTGGTCGTATCGGTGGGTGAGATCGACCTTGGCATCGGCGTCAAGGTTGCGGAATGCCGCCGACAGACTGTCACTCCTATGATAAAGCGGCGTGCCGCCCACGGACCACAGGGCATTTTGAAGCCCTTCGGCCAGCGCGACAAAGCTCTCGCCGCCGAGAATGACGTGGGCATGTTCGAAGCCGGACCAGACAAGCCGGAAGTGATAAAACAGGTGATCAAGCGGCCGGCCGGCAATTGTCACGCCAAGGCCGCTAGCGTCGGTAAAATCCGACAGGCCCAATCGGCCCGGCTCATGCGTTTGGCGGAAGATGACTTCCTGCGCTTCGCCGTGGACAGCACGCCAAGACCGGATGCGTCGTTCAAGCGTACGGCGGATACCTTCAGACAGTTCTGGATGTCGGCGCAGCATCTCGTTGTAGACGGCGACGGCACGGATGCCGGGAGCAGCCTTCAGCAGCGGGACGACTTCAGTCTCGAATATCAGCTCCAAGGGGTCAGGGCGGCGGCGTCCTCGCGGCACTTTGCCCTGCGATGGCAATTGCACCTCCTTGTCGAGGCGGTATGCAGTGGCTCGGCTGATCGACGCTTTTGACGCGGCGACCTCTACGGAATGCGCTTGTCGGTACTTCATGAAGAGTCTGATCTGATGATCGGTTACATGGCGACCCGGCACAAACTGGTTCTCCAATCCAGAAACCGCAAATGTACCGGACGGACCGCGATCATGAGACGCCGAAAATCTGCGCCACGCCGGGGTATGACTACGATCGGGCTACGCCCTCACTCCGTCACACCCCGGCGCGAGTCTCATCCTGATTGACGCTGAATCTCACCTAGATTGCCGCTACGCAATGTGATGCGGCCTAACCGACAACTCCGTTACCTTCACGGCAAATCAGATGGCCTCGACGCCGAAAGCGCGGCACGATCGGTTCTGAACGGGCAAGCGACCGCTCTGGCAAAGGCCCAAACTGGGACATCGGAAATGATCCGACACATCAAAGTTGCCCAGGACAGCGCTGTAAAGGCTAAGTCGCAAGCAATGATCACTTTGCGAACGTTGATAATAAATGCGCCATCCGACCTGCGTGATGCGCTCGATCAGATCAAAGGGCCAATCGCCTTGATCCGTCACATAGCCGCGTTTCGACCAGGCGAGATACTATCGCCGAACTCGTCGGCGAAAGTTGCTATGCGGGCCATCGCCCGTCGTTGGTTGATGCTGCACGAAGAAAACACAGAGCACGAACGTGAGCTCGACCGCATGGTCACCGACAAAGCTCCTGCATTAATGACGTCGTTCGGCATCTCGACGATGACAGTCGCCGAGATGTTGATCTTGATCGGCGACAATCCCGAGCGCATCAAATCGGAAGCCGCGTTGGCGAAAATGTGCGGCGTCTGCCCAATTCCGGCGTCCAGTGGCAAGACCAACCGAATGCGGCTCAATCGAGGTGGAAATCGCCAAGCAAATGCCGCCGTCTATCGTGTTGCAGTCGTTCGAATGCGTGACGACGACAGAACCAAAATATACGCGTCGCGTCGAACCGCGGAAGGCAAGACCAAGCGAGAAATCGTTCGATGCGTAAAGCGATACATCATCAGGGAGATATACCGATATCTCTGCACGCCGTCTGCTTCCCAACTCTCTGGACCTTGACAGATATAGGAGCATCAATGTCCTCGCCGAAACGATCAACGGTCTCTACAATGCCGAGGTCATTCATCGGCGCGGACCATGGAGGAACTTCGAAGCGGTGGAATTCGCCACTCTGGAATGGGTCGACTGGTTCAACCACCGACGACTTCTGGAGCCCATCGGAAACATACCGCCAGCCGAAGCTGAAGAACGCTACTACGCCATGCTGGACGAACCGGCCTGGGAAGCGGTGGAGCTGCGGGGTGTCTCAGTCGGCGCCTCAAGGCTTATCGTCTCGCAGAAATGGCTGCTAACCCACAGGCTGCCCGAGCCAGGTTCCAGATGTCAAAACCTCGGAGAGTGTCTGGACCACCATTTTGCGTCCTGCCTGAACGGCCTGCGAATGCGTTCGAGCCGCATTTTCGTAAAGCGCCCAGGTCAGGAACTGCCCCTCAAGCGGTGCCCAGCTGATCGCATCGCCAAGACCATGATTGTAGACTGCAGATGCCGGAACCACGGTGTAGCCGATACCTCGTCGTGCCAGATCTAGACTGAGCGTCAGTCCGTCGGTCTCGACGGCGATCCGCGGGGTCAGTCCCTCACTCTCGAGGCTTTGTTCGATCTGGTTGCGCAACAGGCTGGACCGGCCGGGAAGTATCAGCCGCATGGCGTGGAGCCGCGACAGCGACACCGGATGGTCTGACTGAAGCCCATCGTTCAGGGCGCCAACGAGGACGAGCGGTTCGCGTGCGAGCGCCCTCTGGCGGTAGCCGCCACCGGGCGAAGTGCTTGCCGGAATGATGCAGAGATCGAGCAAGCCGGCGGCCATATGGTCCAGCAGCAGATTGCTGACCCCCTCGTAGATGCGCAACGCGATGCCGGGATGCTGGATGGACATCTTGGCGACGAATGTCGAGGCAAAGACGTTTTCCCAGCCGTAGTTGATGCCGATCGCGAGCTGCCCGACAGCCTTCTCGCCGACTTGCTCCTTGAGGATCGTGAACTGCCGCAACAGCGGGCGTGCCCGTTCCGACAGCAACTCCCCCGGGCTCGTCAATGTCACGCCGCTTCGCGTGCGGTTGAACAACGCCGTTCCCATCTCGTGTTCCAGCAGGGCGATGTGGCGGGAAAGCGCCGGCTGAGACAAGCGGAGGTCGGCTGCCGCTCGGTTGATGCTGCCCAACTCGGCTACTCTCAGAAAATATTCCAGCAGGCGGAGATCCATGCCATCGATACTCCGAAAAATGGATAACACTTATAGTTGATGAGCATTATCTGAATAACTTCAGGCCCGCTATATCTTTCTCAGCAACCGAGCGAGCGCTCGGGTAGCATTATCAGCACTTGGAGATCATCATGAGACACTTCGCTGTTACGACCCTTTTGGCTGTGGTCGTGTTCACCCTGCCTGCGATCGGAAACGCGCAGGCGCAGCCGGCCGCTACGGTGGCAAGCACGCTGCCGAGCGACATCTCGGCGCATGTCCAGGACATGTATGTCCGCGTTATTCTGCCAACCACCGAGGCCGCGCCGCTTATCAAGCGCTACGAAGAGCATCTCAATGGTCACGTGGCCTACGACTTCAACTGGCCGGCCGAGAACCTGCGGGTGGTTGGGCTGGCATCGCCGTTCGGGAATCTTTCCGTCGAATTTACCGACAAGCCGGAAGCGCTGGACCAGTTCCGCAAGGACACCAGATTGATGTATGTCGTCGATGACGTTCCTTCCGTCCTGGCTGCTGCCGAACGTGATGGGCTTCCGGTCGTTCAGAAGCTGGCCCGCACGCCGGTCGCCATGCAGGGCCGTTTTGAGTTGGTCCCCGGCTTCGATGTCGAAATCATATCGATGCTGCCGGCCAAGTGACCGAACAGAATATCCGGATGAGTCTCCACCTTGGGTGCAGAGGCTATCTTCTAGAGGCCGGACGGCTGGTGGGCGAGGGTACCTCTCAGCAGTTGCTAGGCAAGGCCCACGGCGGATGACAGAGTCGTGGGCAAAACGTAGCCGTCATTACCTATGAAGGAACCACCCCATCCAACGCAAAAGATGCGGCAACGCGACGAAGAACATCGTCATGACGATCAGGGCCGTGAAAATGACCATGCGGGGTATGAACGGGAAGATTTCCAGATGAGGAAGCAGAAACCAGACATACAGGGAAGCGATGGGGAAGATGCCCATCCAGATGACGAAGGCCATACGCCAACGTGCCGGTTGCCGGGGAATAAGGCCTGCAGCTGAAAACCAAAGATCGGTGGTATTGAAGGTCCTGTATTCAGGCTCGTGGTCGGACACCTGCGCAATCCGCTCGTGCCATTCGCAGGCGACCTCTGAGTTGTGCCATGACTCCAGTTCGGCCTGAGAGGCAAAGCTTTGCACGAAATGAAATTCCTCCCCCTCGACCCGTGGCGGTATCAGGGTGGAGAAAAGGTAGCCCTTGGCTTGCGCGCATGCCTTCAGCATCCCGCGTGCGAGCGCTTCATATTCCTTTTCGAAGCCGGGATTTGCACGGCGGTGAACGATACGTGTCACCTGCGACATCTTCACGCTTCCTTTCCAGCCTTCAACGTCTTGATACTCCGGATGAATGCTCCCAGATGCGGGAAAAACTCTGCAAAAACGGGGTCGTCTTTATGTCTTATGGCGACTTCGGCAAGAAGCTTGAGACCGACACAAAATTCGAGAACCTCGGCATCGGGGACCACCGCATTGTCTCGCGCGCGCTGGATGATGGCGGCCAGGTCGTCATGGTTTTCAAACTCGAATTCGCAAACGTGCCTGTCGACCGGATTGCCCCGCTGGTCGAAAAGATGGGTGAGCGACAAGCGATAGGCGTGAGGCATGTTGTTGCCCTTTCTGATATCCATGCGGCCATATAGCTGATAATGTCACCTATTGTTTAATAGGTGACAAAGTCAACTAAAATGTTAGAGACCAACGCCGTCGATGTTTCCATTGTGGAGCTTTTAAGCGGAATTGCTCGCCAGTTTCGCGAGCGATTGCGGCAGGCGTCCGAAGGCTCGGGAATGAAAGCAACGCCATTTCAAAACGAGATCATCGCCTATCTCGGCCGAAACCCTGGGCTTGGCGTCATGGGCCTTGCCGATCTCTCGGGGCGGGACAAGGCTCAGGTAACGCGAATTATCGCAGATCTAGAAACACTGGATTTGGTGAGCCGTAAGCGTTCAGGGTCTGACCGGCGCGCCAGTAAGCTAAGCCTCACTGAGAAAGGAGAGACTATATTTCGTCAGGTGCTTATGAAACGCAATAATCTTGCAACCACCATGTTGGATACGCTCACCCCGGATGAACGGCTTACGCTCGAGAATCTTCTCATGAAAATGCGCTCAGGCTTGGCAGCTGGCGAACATAGCCGCTGATCGTAAAATTCGAACTCATTAGGACGGGGAGATCAGTCCGGCTGATCTTGCCCCGGGAAGTGGAGAGATTTTCTTGATATGAAAGGAAACTGTAATGCCGAAGAAAGTGCCATTTACGAAGGAATTGAAACGTGCATCCACGGCCACTCCTGCCTGAGATCCTTCTTCACTCCGATAATGGCACGCCTTCCGGAAAGGAGTTCCATGGAGCTAAACCTGTCGGCAGCATCCTTGGTGTAGCAGCAGGTCAGCCGCCCCATGTACTTGGTCGATGCCCCAGCTATACAACGCGTATGTGTCCTCCCATTCCCGCTTCTGGCCCGTAGGGGAAAGATTTCCGGGATAGACGTGCCTTGGCGCATCGGCTTCGCTGCCGGTCACATGTCGCCGATCGCCACTGTCCAGATCTTCTCGTGAACAGGGAATGTCCAAGTCGGGCGCTGTTCCTTGATGCCTTCGATCTAGGACATTTGCATTTTCAGTCCAAAAACAACCCAGCGATCGTTCGTTAGGGCACGGGTAAGGTTGATGAAAAGAACTGAGCCGAACGCCAGTTGGGTGCTACCGACGATCCGGCCCGCGATATGCGGGCCACCAGTCAGCAATTCAACGTGTCAATAAGCGTTAGACATAACGCCTGACCCCAAGCCTGTCCTCATGCAGGTGCTTTAGCCTTTCTGCTTAAACCGACTGTCCGGTCGAAAGTGGGGGCAGTTTACCCGGTCAGTCGTCACGAAGGAACGTTTCATCGTCCGCTGCACTGGACGCGGCCTCGCCGTGCAGGCTTGCATCCCACTGATTTCATAAAGGGCGGTGTTGTCGTTACCAGGATCTACCGTAGCTTCGGCACATTGTCGCAAGAGGTAAAGGTTGCGAAATCAGCCGCAAGGAAGACTGCGTCGCTACGTCCGGTGATCGCGTCGTCTTCTTCGCAGCCTGATCCGTTTCTTCTCGCTGCTGCCTTTAAACGTGATCGATTATTGGAAAAAGCAGCAGTTCAGGATCACCGTCCACGATAGACGAATGCCGGCGGCTCAGCGAGGCTGTCGGCTTCGAATTGCTCGGTGAGGAACTGGCGAAGCGGCGAGCGTATGCAGACAGGATCAGTCGCCGAGGCGTCGCCTGCCAGCGCCATCGCCTGACAGCGGCAGCCACCAAAATCGATCGCCTTGCGGTCGCAGCTGCGGCACAGTTCCGGCATCCAGCTATCGCCGCGATAGGCGTTGAACGCCTTGCCCTCGTACCAGATTTCATCGAGCGTCCTGTCGCGGACATTGTCGAAGGTCAGCGAGGGAATGGTCTCGGCCGCATGGCAGGGCAGGACCTTGCCGGACGGCGTGACGTTGAGGCCGGTGCGGGCCCAGCCGCCCATGCAGGCCTTGGGATAGGAGGCGTGGTGGTCGGCGCCGACATAGTCGATGACGATGATGCCTTCGAGGCGCTTGCGGGCGTCCTCGACAAAGGCGTTCGCCTTGAGGAACTGTTGCCTGGTCGGCATCAGCGCCTGACGGTTCCTGTCGGCCCAGCCGCGGAACTGAACCGTGGCGATCTCGATGCGCCGTGCGCCGAGCTTCACCGCCAGATCCAGCATGTCGCCCATCTGGTTCATGTTCTGCTTGTGACAGACGGCATTGACGGTAAGCGGAATGCCGGCCGCATGGGTCCATTCGGCCACCGCGATTTTTCGCTCGTAACCGCCCTTGTAGCCGCCGACACGGTCGGCAAGCTCTGGCGTCGCGCCCTGGATAGACAATTGAAGATGGTCAAGCCCGGCACCTGACAGTTCGGCGATACGTTTTTCTGTCAGTCCAATGCCGGAAGTGATGAGATTGGTATAGAGGCCAGCCTTGGCAGCCGTCGCCGTCAATTCGACGAGATCGCGGCGGGACGCCGGTTCTCCACCGGACAGATGCAGATGCAGCACGCCGAGGGCGGCCGCCTGTTTGAAGACCGAAATCCACTCCTCGGTGGACAGCTCGGTCTTGACGCCTTCCAATTCCAGAGGATTGGAGCAATAGGGACATGCCAGCGGGCACCGATGCGTCAGTTCGGCAAGCATGGCGATCGGGGCAGGGATACGGATGCGCTTGACCACGCCATCCACATCCTTCCATTCGCTTGTCGGCCGCACTGTCACATGCTCGGTCACGATTGCAACTCCAGCATCCGGCGCTTGGAAAATTCTCCGACGAAAGCGATATAGTAGGCGCGCTTGCCGCTGACCAAAAATTCGATGCCGATCGTCTGCTCGCCTTCCAGGCCCAGTTCAGGCTCACCCTCTTCCAGATAAAGCGCCACCTTGCCGGGCACGGCGAACATCCGCGCCTGAAGGCCGGGAATTGGCGAAAAATCCTCGTCTAGACGGACGGTGCGGCGCGCCACATGACTTCGTCACCGACCGACTTGATCTTTGGTGCAAGTCCCCACTCGCTTCGCTTGAAGGTCATTTCGGCGGAAAAGCCGATCTTCGGGCTGTCTTCGGCCGGTTGCCGCGCCATCGAGCCGTTGAAGGTGACGTTGAGCGTCGCAGGATGAGTTTCGCCACGCAATGTCAGATCGCCAGTGACAGTCCCGCGATGTGCATCGATCGCCGTAACCTCGCGCGACACAAAGCGGATTGGTTTACCGGCCAGAAACCGATCTTTGGCACCGATCTCCTTGTCGAAATCCTCGCGCTCGGGAAACGGGAAGTTCGTCTGAACGGAGAGGGGGTCGATGGTGGCGATGACGGAAGAGATGTCGGGACGTTCCGCACTCCATTTCAACTCGGCCGTCATACGTGTGAAACGTGCAGTATAGTTGGAAAGGCCAAGATGCTTTACCTTCCAGATCACGCTGGAATGTGCCGGGTCTGCAAAATAGATGCCGGAAGGCGCCGGATCACCGGTTCCATCGGCGGCCATGGCTGTGCACGAAAAAAGCGTAGCGCTTGCAGCAATCAACAGGGCAAGCCGTTTCAATGACATCTGAATTTCGCTTTCAATTCGATTCCGACCGCTAGTGCGGGTTCGCATCGCATCCGGGCGCCTCGCTGTGCAACGCACATTCGAGAGCGAGATTTGGCTTGTTGGTCACCGGCGGCATCAACTTCAGCGCGTTGCAACTGACACTGTCAAAAAATGCCGCCGGTAGATTTTGTACACGCCCGTCCTGATTGTTCAGAATGCGGACGTCGGGTTATCAGAACAGGACAGGCTCATCGCCATCCGGCTGTGCATAGCGGTTGATTTCCATTCCGCAGCTGACTTCAGTAAACTTCGGTGCAGACCATTTCATGTTGAAACTCCTTGTAAGACTTAGCGGCGCGGCCGATCTAGGGTTTTTCGCAGGTTCCGGTTGAGAGGATCCTGTTCTCACGCACATGTTTCGTGGCTTGCACTCAACATGTCTGGTTCACAGCAAGGATGAGAGCTGGCAGCAGCCATAGCTATCAGTTTGCCGCGGATTGCGCTTGGGGCGGTCGAAAATGACCGTCCCAAGTGCTTGGTCTCGTTGGGGCCTCAGGGAAGGGTGTAGGCCATGATGTAGTCACCGGCCTTGGTCCCGACGGAACCATGGCCACCGGCAACAATGACGACATACTGCTTATCGCCGGTCGTGTAGGTCATCGGCGTCGACTGACCGCCGGCCGGTAGCCGTGTTTCCCAAAGCTGCTCGCCGGTTGTCAGGTTATAGGCCCGGAAGTAGTCGTCTACAGCCGCGCCGAGGAACGCGACGCCTGAACGGGTGATCATCGGACCGCCAATGCCTGGAACGCCGAGCTTGATGTTCAGCGGCAACGGGGTCATGTCGCGAACGGTGCCGTTGCGCAACTTGTAGACCACGTTTTCTCCACGCAGATCCGCGCCGGCAACATATCCCCATGGCGGAGCGACGCAGGGAATGCCGAGAGCCGACAGGAACGGTCCCATGAATACGCCGTAGTCGGCGCCATCATTTCGGTTCAAACCCTGCTCGCTGGCCTTCTCGTCCTCACCCTTAGGCGGGATGGTGTTGGCAGGAACGAGACGCGACGTGAAAGGCAGGTAGGTCGGCATGCCGAACATGACCTGGCGTTCCGGATCTACGGCTACGGAACCCCAGTTGAAGGTGCCGAAGTTACCAGGATAGACGATCGTGCCCTTGAGAGACGGGGGGGTATATTGGCCTTCATAATCCAATGATCGGAACTGGATGCGGCATGCGAGCTGGTCGAGCATTGTTGCTCCCCACATGTCGGATTCCTGCAGCGTCTTCGGTCGGAAGGTCAGCTTGGTGATCGGCTGTGTCGGAGACGTCCACTCGCCGGGGATGGCGCCACCAGGGGCCGGCAATTCTTCGCGTGGGGACAGGGGCTCGCCGGTGCGGCGGTCCAGAACCCAGATATCGCCTTGCTTGGTCGGACCGACCAGCGCTGGAACAACCTTGCCTTCACGGGTGAGATCGATCAGCACCGGCTGAGCCGGAACGTCCATGTCCCAGAGGTCGTGATGAAGCGTTTGGCGGACCCAGCGCTTCTGGCCAGTCTTGATGTCGAGCGCGACGATGGAGGAGGAATGTTCTTCTACAGCCGGTGAGCGATCCGAACCCAACTGGTCGGGAACGCGGTTGCCCATCGGGACGAAGACGAGGCCGAGCGTCTCGTCATAGCTGAAGACAGACCAGCTGTTGGGAGAGTTGGTGGTATAGTGTTCTCCAGCAGCCAGATCGATTGGCTTGCTGACGTCGGGATTGCCGCTGTCCCAGTTCCAGACTAGTGCGCCGGAATCGACATCAAAGGCGCGGATGACACCGGACGGTTCCTTGGTGGAGAAGTTGTCGTTGACCGCGCCGCCAATAATCAGCTTGCCGTCAGCGGCAACCGGTGGCGATGTCGAATAGTAGTAACCCGAGGGGTTGTACTGCATGCCATTGGTGAGATGGAGAACACCGTTTTCCGCAAAGAAAGAGCATACTTTGCCGGTGTCGGCATTCAGCGCGATCAAACGGGCGTCTGCTGTCGGAAGATAGACGCGACGGGGGCATTCTGCGAGCGCCCGTTCGTGCAGCGCAACCTGTTCAGGTGTCGAGCCGGCCGGTGCTGCAAGGGGCGTTTCCCACCACGTTACGCCGCGGCATGTCTGATGCTGTCGATCCGGATCCATGCCGGAATTGGCGTCATAACGCCAGTTTTCCGTGCCCTTGGCGGCATCGAGGGAGATGGCAAGATTGTGCGGTGTGCAGACATAAAGGCTGTTGCCGATCTTGATTGGCGTGACCTGATAGGTCGTTTCGCCAACGTCGTCCGGACGTCTTACATCGCCGGTCTGGAATTGCCAGGCCAATTTGAGGTCCTTGACGTTGCCGGGCGTCACTTGCGTCAACGGCGACCAGCGCTGACCAAAGCCAGTGCGGCCATACTGATGCCATTCGCCATCGCCGGCCTCGTTGCCGGTGTTGACCGCAGAGCGCATCGGCGTTGCGACCTCTTGCGTCAGCTCGCCGTGGATCGCTGAGGGATCCTTGAACATGGAATAACCCGCAACGGCTGCGGAGGCGATGACCACACTCGCAAGCGGCAAGGGGAAAGTTACCGCAAGGTTGCGTGACGAGAGCTTTTTCCAGGTTACTGGCAACAGGAGAAGGATGCCAATCACGACTGGGATGCCGCCGCGCGGTCCAAGCTGCCACCAGTCGAAGCCAGTTTCCCAGATGGCCCAAGCCAGCGTAGCGCCAAGGAGAATGGCAAACACGGTCAATGCTTCCGCGCGCCGGCGCAGCAGAAGGAACCCGGTCAGCAGGAATCCGATCCCGACGATTGCGTAATATGCAGAGCCGCCGAGCACGAGAAGCCACACGCCACCAGTTGCAAGGGCAACGCCCAGCAGCAGGAGGACAGCAGCAAGAATAGTAACAACCATAACGGCGTTACTCCTTTCATGGACAATAGGGAATTAGACGCCGGGAGGGGTTAACCCTGACATCTGTTGACTAAGATCAATGGAAGCACGCTGGACCGTGCGGTATTGATGGCTGATTCCCCAACTGGCGTTCGATACGGTTATCCTCGAGTGAACCCATCACAAGGAGGTTCACAAGCTTGGCTCAGTCCAAGAGATCACATGTTATTGTGATTGTTAGACAGATATCCGGGATAGGTCGCGTTTCGCGCTAGCACTCCAAAGCACATCAATGGTAATGGGTGTTACCATCGTGCGACAATGTGTCAAGCTGGAATCTGAGCTCGACACTCAGGATTTAGCGGCTGTTGTGAAGTTGCGCTGAATTTGCAAACAATTCCAAGTGCAAGGATTGCGTTCATGTAGGGAGGTTTAGATTGGCCGGAGAGATGGATAGTGGAAAAAAATGTCTGCGCACAAGGAAACCGAGGCGGCTTGTCCCTATTGCCAAGCAGGAATCAGCCATTGTCGCTGTTGCTGCCGAACTGTTTCTTGAGCGTGGATTCAGAGGAGTGTCGATAGATGCGATAACCTCCATTGTCGGTGGCTCGAAAAGAGACATTTACGCCTTGTTCCGAGATAAGGAGAACTTGTTCGATCGCTGTGTTTCTATGCTTGTGGCAGAGAGGGCTGCACCGCTCGATCACGTGTTACCTACAGAAGATATCGAAGCTTGTCTTATTTCCGTGGGACAGTTGATCATCGATATTTTTCTTCAGCCGAGAACTCTAGCCTTACATAGGCTGATGGTCGCTAACGGCGATCGCACATTGTCTGCATCGAAGTCATTTCTGCAGGGTGGTCCGCAGCGAGCGTACAACGCCGTATCCGAGCTGCTGCGATACTACTCGCTGTCCGGCAGATACGAAATCCTCGATCCGGACGCGTGTGCCATAATCATAGTCAGCGGTCTCACTGCGGAGTTACAGATACGCGCCCTCATGGGCGAGAGTATTGAGCAATTGGAACGCGAGATCAAGGCGAGCCTCGTAATCCGCCAGTTTCTGAATGGCGTTTGCGCAAGCATAACTTGAATAGTCATCCCTTCACAGCAGAAGTTTGTACACCGCGATCTGAACCCTTCAAACTGAATCATTTTTGGCTAAGGTTTTTCGGTGCATTTTCTTGTCTCGGACGCTATGATAAAGGTGTTTATGTTGCTGAGATCTGCGGAAGGCCGGGATTAGCTATACTGGCTGGATCGCCGTTTCGCGTCACTTAGGCGGTCATCAATCTTACCTTCCAGGAGCTCGATGAGGGCAACCGTTTCTCCCGCTGCAGCCGTGAACTGCAACAATGGCATCCTAGCGATCTCTTGTGCTCGAGATCTACGATTGACGGTCTTCAAGATTCTTTCATCGACATTTATCATGCCGAGGTGCTCTTCCAATTCTGAAACTCGGTTGAGCGCAGAAAAGACAAGCACTTCACGAGCTTCGGTATCCTCTTTCACCAAGACGAGCGATGAGAACGGCGAAGTTTCAGACATCGAGCAGGCCACCTAGTTCAGTATGGAATGATTGAGAGAATGAAGTCGCGCAGGCCTCCGTGACCTGCAGCCGACGCGGCATCGGCAAGCGCAAACCATTCGCGCGACCGCAACCCCTTTTCAGGGTATGTCTCGACAATCGACGTTACGTCGAGCCGATGAATGATCACCCTGTATTGATTTGGACTGTTGTCCTTCGAGTAGAGGAAAGATCCGACGATCTTTTCCGAGATCTCGCCGCGTACGCCGGCTTCTTCAAAGGCTTCACGCATAGCTGCCTCGTGCGACGTTTCACCAGGCTCGATATGGCCCTTTGGCAGGCCCCATCTGCCATTGCGTCGACTTCCGACAAGCATGACAATTTGATCGCCTTCCGGCGATGAACGCAGGCAGAGTGCGCCTGCTTGCTCAGTGACGACGTGATTAGAGTCTTCGCAGCTTCTTCCCTTGGAAGCTTGTCTCATGGTTTGATCCACCTCACAGGATTTTCGCAGTGTGTCATTTTGCCGACAGGAAGGATTGCATCAATTGCCGCAAAGTTAGGCTGCCCGGTCGTTGTCTCAGACAGAAACTTAATCGCAGACACCGTAGAAGGTCAGGATGTCGGCTAGGTTTGCCAAGGAGGTAAACCAGTGGGGCAGCCCGGCTGGGAATGTCTATCGTCATCGCCTCTAATGGGACCACCGCGACCAACTCGCACTTCGATTTGCTTGTCTATTTCGCGGTACATCAGTCAGCGTGATTAGCGGATTTGATCGATAAAATAGAAGCAGCTCAGCGAAGGTGCAGGTTGACCCGAAAGCATAGATTCCAATGAACGGTTCGCGAAAGGAAAAGAATGTGACATCCGCCACATCCTAAGGAGAAGGCCTGTCGAGAAAGAAAACCATTTGGTCGCGCGTAAGCACTTTAAACTGAGCCACGATGGCGGGCCCCTCTCCTTGGGGAACGTTGAAGGCGAGGCGCAAGACGGCGCCCAACATATATAGGGTCAGGAAAATCAGTCGGCGATATTGCTCTTGCAGTTCCTCCGGCACGAATCGCAAGGTCGCGACGTAGAAAATCTCTGCGCGCGCTGCAATGTGTTCGATCTCTTGTTTTCCTAAAAATTTGCTGGCTCTGACTGCACTCAGTACGTCTACCACGGCAGGCTCATCACAGACTTTTTGGTACAAATTTTCGATCGTGTTTCCAAACGCTTCTATTGCTTCCTTTGGCGTCTCGATCTTCGTCACTGCCTTTTTGATCAAGCGCTCGACCTGGATTGAATAAGTTCCGAAAACCGCTCCCAATACAGCTTCCTTGTCAGAAAAGTACTGGTAAACTGATGCAATTGGGCCACCTGTGCGGGCGCCGATCTCCTTCATTGTGACAGCATCAATACCCTTCTCGTTGATGAGTTCTCTCGTTACCTGAAGTATCTCGCTGATCCGTTTGTGACTGCGTTCCTGACGTGGAAACCTACGAAGTTTACCGCGCAATCTGGCATTTAGCTTATTCTTGTCGTCCACCATCGGTCCTTTGGATTGCATATTTGTAGATCGATAGGCTGGGCACCTTTCGCTCCGGAATTGGTTGTCGTTTTCGACACTTCCAGCAGAGACGATCAACCTGCGACAACTTTTACGTTTGTGAACCCAAAAGTGGCCTTGGTAAGCACGCCAATCTGACGTATAAATACATACGTTTAGAATTAAAAGGCAAGGGATGGGCCGCGAGAAATTGATAGATCGCAAAGCGTTGTTGGATGCCGCCGAAAACATTATCCATCAGCGCGGCGCAGGAGGACTGACGATAAATGCCGTCGCAAAGGCCGTTGGCATCACAAAGGGTGGAGTGCAATACTGTTTTGGAACCAAGGATGCTCTCGTCGATGCGCTCTTCGAACGATGGGGAGAATCGTATGACGGTTTGTTTGAGAAAACCGTAGGAAAGCAGTCCACGCCGCGTCAAAGGCTCGTCGCGCATATCGAGGCAACTTCCCAAGCGGATCAGACAGCAGGCGCAAAAGCAGCAAGTTTGCTGGCTGGTCTGATGCGACCTCCGGGCCAGCTTTCGTCCACTCGAGAATGGTATGCTTCCCGTCTGCACGGTGTGGAATCGACTTCCACCGAGGGGAGGAAAGCTCGGCTTGCGTTTCTGGCAGCGGAGGGTGCATTTCTCCTCCGCTATATGGGGTTTATGGAAATGGACGAGGAAACATGGACAGAGGCGTACGACGACATTCGCGGCTTGATCGAGCAAGACTGAAGCACTTCTTCAAGAGCACCGAAAACGCTCCCGGCGTCGGTATGCGTTAACTGATCGTGTAGCTCAGACGCGATTTAGCTCGGGAAGAGGCAGGAATAACAATTGTCTGGATCAAAATCGTTGATAGATGGGCCGACTGCAATCTTGATCGCAACCGCGCTCATGTCTTTCCAAGATACGGTTGTACAGGCATCGAGCGCTAACCTTCCTCTTTGGCAGCTTTTTCTTCTTCGCTCCATGATCGCGATCCCTTTGATCGTTTTCCTCATCCGGCGGTCATGGAAGCAATGTCTGCGAGCGGCCTTGGCGCCGTGGACGTTGATTCGATCTATCTTGATCGTGGCAATGTATGTCTGCTTCTACGCCGCTCTTCCTGTTATCGATCTTTCGGTCGTGGCAGCGGTATACTACACCGGGCCATTGTTGATCGTTGCCTTCTCGGCTCTGCTGCTCGGCGACCGGATAGGACGCGCTCAATTCTTCGCCATGGCTGTCGCATTTTGCGGCGTTCTTCTTGTCATCAGACCGGATCAGGACAGCTTTTCTGTCGCCGCGTTGATCCCTCTGCTATCCGCATTGCTATATGCTTTTGCGGCGGTTGCGACCCGGGCGAGACTTGCCTTCGAAAATGCCTGGTCGCTGATCCTGTCCCTCAACATTGTTTTCGTCGTGGTCGGTGGATGCGGCGTCTGCATTTTAACGATACTTCAGCCGGAGCAGTCCTATCCTTTTCTGCTGATGTGGTGGACACCCGTAGGCAGCGTGGAAATTCTAGTTCTCCTCACGCTGGCAGTGATTTCCATCGGCATCCATCTTTTTCTGGCACGCGGGTATCAGCTCGGACCAATGTCGGTGGTTGCGGGGCTGGATTTCTCGTATCTGGGATTTGCAGCACTCTGGGCGTTTTGCCTGCTCGGGACACTGCCTGCGTGGCCAACGGTGGCGGGGACCGTTTTTATCGGACTTGGCGGCCTTTGGGGTCTAGCCAGCAATCGAGCGAGATAGAGGGCATCAGAACGAACAGAGCCAGCCGATTCGCTTGAAACAAAATATACCCCATCGCCAATAGCCGCGATGGCACCGAGCAAAATGAACGACAATGACGAATGTGGCTCCCACGAAAGCACCAACTTGTCGATACCGAATCTCATCTCCATTGAGGCGCGGCGATTTTGCAAGAACAAAAATCTGCTCGCCAAAGGCGTTAGCCTTTGGGCTATGGGTCGGATCGGTCATATGCTTCACGGCAATGCGGCGCAAGCCATAGTGTGTCTATCGGGGCAATATCACTGGCTGTTGACTATCAGTAGTAAGTCAGACGAAGTCATCGGGAGACTGCTGCTGGCGGCGCTTGAGTGCCGATATCTCCTGCCTTTTGCCCCCAAATACAGATATGAGGAAAACGTCGCCGTTTCCCAATACAGTTCTCGTTCAATGGAGGCAGGTAAGCTGTTTCTTCGGTTCTGCGGACATGGATGCGAAAAGCCCCTGGATGCAGTAGCGGTGATCGCAAGCTCCAAAATCAGCCAGCGTCACATCGCGACGAATAGCCTGCATCATCAGGAAGGCAGCCTGTGCAGCAGAGATGCTGCTCCAGGTCGCCGCCAGTCCTTTCCACAATGACACTGCCTTGATGGCATCGACGAGATCGGCTCGCAGGAGTAGTTCCGTCGTTTGAATTGTCTTTCCAATGGAGGCAATATCGCCGACAAAAGTCGTCCGCTCGATAATCGTCAACTGTCGACGAATTGCCGCGTCTTTCGTCATTCTGTCCAACCACGACAGTGTTGCCAGCTCAATGGCGGCAAGATCCTTCCAATTCGCTGATGCAGCGCGCGAGGGGCGGAGGTAATTGGCTATCGCCTCGGCGAGAACGAAGTGCAGGAGTTCAGCCTTGGATGAGAAATGATGGTGCACCGCGCCGCGCGTTACGCGAGCGGAATCCGCAATTCCGGCAAGGGTTGCCTCTGCGTATCCCATCTCCGACATGACGCACTCTGCGGCTGCGATGATGTCGAGCCTAGTTCTGGCCGCTTCTTGCTGAGTTTTCTTCATGGAGATCCGTTCCCGCCTGTTAGGGCATCTGCAACGGTTGCCGGAGCATAGATAATCATCGATGCTGCCTTGGTTATCGGTGACGTTCCTCCAGCAGATGCTTGTTCATGATCCATGGCAACCAGGTTCTCGGCCAAGTGACTTCCCTCCGATATCAGCGCGATGAGCGATGGAGACGATGCGAAGGCGCTATGGCCGCCTCCATCGACTTCGCTTGCATCCATGACCGAGATCCCTCGACGACGCATCCGTTCAATCGCAGTTCCATCACCCAGCCGCGCACCGCCGGTCAGAACCGATGAAACACCGAGCGCGTTGTCGCGGCGCGATACGACGACAGACATCGGAAGGGGAGGGCCAATTTCGGCAAGCTGGTTTTCGAAGACGTCAAGGTCTATATCCGGAGCGGCAAGAACGATGTGATTGAGCCGTTTGAGTGTCTTCCGCTCTTGCGAAAGAGCTAATGTGCGAAGTGCTTCCATGGTGACGAAACCGCCCATGGAGTGTCCGATAATGTAGACCCTCTTAGCATCGGTTGTCGCCGCAACTTTGAGAAGTTCTGCAAGTCCCCGGCGGGCAAAGTTGGCGCTGTCGCGATCATATACGTACAAATCGAGTGCACCTGCCGAAGGCCAGGCATAATGAACCATGACGGAGTTTATACGGTAGTCATGCGCGAATTGGGCGGCCCTGAAAGTGCTGTCGGCAAAATTGTTGTTATATCCGTGGATGAATATGACGACCTCCTTGTCTTTGGAGGATTTCGTCGCAAGCGCTGCGTCAAGTTCATCCTTGAACTGGCGCTGGCCGGAGAATTTGACCATCTGCCTGGCTACGAAATGCTTCGCGCTGTCAGGCTTATATCGGGTTTTCTCCACCAGTCCCGGATTGTGGAATATAGGAATGCCAACATCGATTCGTGAAAAGCTCACTGTGCTCGATCTGCCTTCTCCGTAAGGGTTGGAGAGTTTCCCACTTTCCTTCCGGCTGGTTGCGACAAAGATGGGCACAATGGCTTTCGGTTCTGCCGAAACGACACCGGCGGCCTTTGCTGCCGCAACGGACGAGACAGTAGCATTCGGGCCATGCCACAGCACCGATCGTTGGGAGACGCAGGAATTCAGTAGCGCGCACGCGACGATGAGCGGGCACAACCGAGTAAGAAAACCCAGGTAGCTGCTATCTGGCTTTGCCGCCGAAACAGGATTTTGGTCATTCACTGGATCACCTTGGTCGGAATGAAAATCGCTCGCTTGCATGTGCTGTCGCCAAGGTTTCGGACCTTTGGAAACTGACGCCCGGAGCAGAAATCTCCCGGGCGCTGTCTGAAATGTGCATTATGCGCCGCCAGCCGGCTTACGACTGGCTGTTCTCACAGTGTCACTGTTCCCGTTGGCCTTGTCCGTTGAGAGCGTTCCTGCCCAGCCGCCGCCCAGTGCCTTGTTCAGCGAGATGTAGGCCGATGTGACGGCAAGCTGGCTGTCGATCAGGGCGCCTTCCGCCGTGTAGAGCTGACGTTGGCCATCGAGCAGGTCGAGATAGTTTAAGGTCCCGGTGTCATACTGCGTGCGGGCGGCGGCGTCTGCTCGTTTGTAGGCCGCGACAGCGACGGCGAGTTTGGCACTCCGTTGCCGTTGCTGCGAAAGAGAGACGATCGCATTTTCGACGTCTTCCATGGCTGTCAGAACGGAGGCCTCGTAGGTTGCGAATGATTGGTCTCGCGCAGCGCGCGCGACATCCACTGACGCCTTGAGCTGGCCACCTTTGAACAAGGGAACCGTAATGGCCGGACCAATCGCCCAACCGATCGTGGAGTTTTTGGCGATGTCGCTGACATGGAGAGCCTGGGATGCGATGTTGCCCGTAAGGCTGATGGCCGGATAGCGAGCGGCATCTGCCACGCCGATTCGTGCCGTCGATTGCGCAAGCTGGCGTTCAGCCAGACGCACATCGGGACGCGACAAAAGCACGTCGGCCGGAATGCCGACGGGGAGGGGAAAACGCGGGCGCGGAATAGGCTTGGACTTCGCAAGCTCAGCGGAAAGAGTTGCCGGAGGCAATCCCAGCAGAACGCCGAGGCGATTGACCGCAATCGTACGCGATATCTCGTAGGTCGGAGTGTCCGCCTCGGTTGAAGCCGCCAACGCTTCCACGCGGGCGACATCTGCGGTCGTACCCGACCCGCCATCCAGCTTGGCTTTGGTCAATGCTGCAGTCTGACGCTGCGAACGTGCAGTTCTTGCTCCCAACGCCAGTCTCGCCTGCGCCGCGCGTACCTGTACATAGTTGGAAGCAACGTCGCCAACCAGAACCAGCAGGGTGTTACGGAGTTCTTCTTCTGCGGCATCAAGGCCATACTTTGCCGCTTCGACGCCGCGGCGTTTGCCACCGAACAAATCGATTTCCCAGCTTACATCGAAGCCACTCTGGTACTGAGTAAAGACATTATCCGTGTTTGCAACCGCGGCCGTTTCGGACGTCTTGGTTCTGTTGACCCTTGACGATGTTTCGAGACTTGGCGCCAGCTTACCGGTCTCTTGACCAAGAGTAGCACGAGCTTCCCTCACACGAGCCTTCGCGACGTCGACGGATTTGTTGCTATGGATGGCACGCGTGATCAACAGATCGAGTTGCGGGTCTCTAAGGTTTGCCCACCAGTACGCCAGTTCGGCCGGACGGGTGGACTGGTTGTCGCGGGCGGTCGACCAGTTTGCTGGGACAAACAGATTTGGCGCTTGGTAATCTGGTCCGACCATGCAGCTTGCGAGCGTAGCCACGAGCGTGACGGTTGCTGTGAGCTTGGCAGCCCGTCTGAGGCCGTTCGCTGGGAGGGATCGCTTCAACATTTCTACTTTCCTGGGGGGTCTTGCGGAGGAAGTTGCCCCACCCCGGTGAATAGGGGTGTAGGGTGGGGCTTACCGGTCGGGTGGGGTTTGCCCGGACGGATTCCTTGTCAGTGAGGTGCGTCTGGCGAAGCCTGTGGTGTCGGACTGTGATGATCAGCGTCATCGGCTTCCGGACGTTTTGTTTTGAACAGGTTCAACACAAAGACGAAGAAGGCTGGCACGAAGAACACTGCAAGGATCGTGGCCGATATCATCCCGCCAAGGACTGCCGTACCGATGGCGTTCTGGCTCGCAGCACTAGCGCCCGAAGCGATCGCCAGCGGCACTACGCCGAGCGTGAAAGCGAGCGACGTCATGATGATCGGACGGAAGCGGAGCTTTGCAGCCTCGATCGCCGACTCCAACAGCGGCTTGCCCTCGGCGTAGTTGTCCTTGGCGAACTCGATGATCAGGATCGCGTTTTTGGCGGACAGTCCGATGATCGCGATCAGACCGACCTTGAAGTAAATGTCGTTGGGCATGCCCATCAACATCACCGCAAGGACGCAGCCGATGACACCGAGAGGCACCACGAGCATAACCGAGAGCGGGATCGACCAGCTTTCGTACAGACCTGCGAGAAGCAGGAAGACGAACAGAAGGCTGATGCCGAACAGGAAGGGTGCCTGTGAGCCAGACTTGATCTCCTCGAGGGATTGACCGGTCCACTCAAAGCCGATGCCATCCGGCATTTCGCCTGCGAGACGCTCCATCTCTGCGATGGCCGCACCCGACGAGTTGCCCGGAGCAGGCTCACCGGCGATACGCACTGTCGGATAACCGTTGTAACCGACGATCTGCGGCGATCCCTTCTGCCACTGTGCGATGGCGAATGATGACAGCGGAACCATGCCGCCGCTGGCGTTGCGAACGTTGAGCTTGAGCAGGTCCTCGACCTGAAGGCGGCTCTGATCCTTCGCTTGCACGATGACGCGCTGCATGCGGCCAGCGTTCGGGAAGTCGTTGATGTAGGACGAACCGAGGTTGGCCGTGATCGTGTTATTGATATCCGTGAAAGTGACGCCAAACGTGTTCGCCTTCTCGCGGTCGATCACCAGCAGAACCTGTGCGGCATCGGGCAGACCCTCGACGCGCATGCCTGTCAGCAGCGGGCTCTGGCTGGCCTTCGCCATCAGATCGGCCCCGGCAGCAGATAGTGCCGCCTGGCCCACGCCGTTACGGTCCTGCAGGCGGAAGGCAAAACCGCCGGTGGCACCAAAACCTTCGATGGCCGGGGGCGACAGAGCATAACTGGTCGCATCCTTGAGACCGAACAGAGACATGTTCACGCGGTCGGCGATCGCCTGTGCGGAATTGTCCGCGTCGCGCTCGCTCCAGTCCTTCAGGGTCACGAACATCAATGCCGCGTTGGCGCCCGAGCCGGAGAAACTGAAGCCCTGGATGGCGATAACGTCCTTCACGCCCGCTTCCGCCTTGAAGATCTCTTCGATCTGCTTCACGGATGCCTGCGTACGGTTGGCACTCGCTTCCGGTGGCCCCTGAATGTCGACCAGCAGCGTGCCCTGGTCTTCTGCCGGAACGAAGGCCGATGGCAGGTTGATGAACAGGTAGCCGAGGCCTGCGACGAGTGCGAGATAGATGACCATCATCCGGCCCGCACGGCGCGCCATGCCGAGCGTGACCTTGGTATAGCCGTTGGTCAGCCCGTCGAACTTGCGATTGAACCAGCCAGCAAGCCCCTTCTTCTCATGATGTCCCTTGGGGATCGGCTTGAGGAAGGTGGCGCACAGTGCAGGTGTGAGCGACAGTGCCAGGAAAGCAGAGAACAGGATCGACACGACCATGGTCAGCGAGAACTGGCGGTAGATGATACCTGTCGACCCGGGGAAGAACGCCATCGGAATGAAGACGCAGGCAAGCACCAGCGTGATGCCGAGGATCGCGCCCGTGATCTGGCCCATGGCCTTGCGGGTCGCGGCTTTCGGCGACAGGCCTTCGTCGGCCATGATGCGCTCGACATTTTCGACCACCACGATTGCGTCATCGACGAGAATTCCGATCGCGAGGACCATGGCGAACATGGTCAGCACGTTGATGGAGAACCCGGTCGCGTACATGATCGCGCAGGTGCCGAGCAGCGCCACAGGCACAACAAGTGTCGGAATGACTGTGTAACGAAAATTCTGCAGGAACACGAACATCACGATGAAGACCAGCACGACGGCTTCGATCAGCGTATGAACGACCTTCTCGATCGAAGCCGAGACGAACGGGCTTGTGTCGTAGGGTGTTGCGTACTCAACTCCCTTCGGGAAGAACTTCGACAACTCGTCAAGCTTTGCTTTCACCGCTGAAGACGTGGCGACAGCATTGCCCGTCGATGACAACTGAATGCCGACTGCGGCACTCGGCCGACCATTGAGGCGGCTGGTGAAGTTGTAGTTTTCGGCGCCAAGCTCGATCCGGGCGACGTCCTTCAGAAGGACCGCGCTTCCGTCCGGGTTGGCACGCAGAATGATCTCGCCGAACGCTTTGGGATCGGAAAGCTGGCCCTGGACAAGGACTGTGGCCGTCAGATCCTGACTGACCGGGTTGGGTGCAGCGCCGATCTGCCCTGCGGCAACCTGCGCGTTCTGAGCTGTGATGGCGGCGTTGATGTCGGCGGCGGTCAGGTTGAGGCCGACCATCTTGTCGGGATCGATCCACACGCGCATGGCGCGCTGGGCGGCAAACATCTGGGCGCGACCGACGCCATCAAGGCGGCGGATTTCGCCGAGCACGTTGCGATTAAGGTAATCGCCAAGCTGGACTTCGTCCATGCTGCCGTCGGTGGACGTCAGCGTGACCATCATCAGGAAGCCAGAGGCGGCTTCTTCGACGTTGACACCCTGAGATGTGACGGCTGAGGGAAGCCGTGACTCGACACGTCGGATGGCATTCTGGACGTTAACCGAAGCCTGATCGATGTCCGTTCCAGCCTCGAACGTCGCGTTGATGCTGACTGAGCCAGACGTATCCGAGGTTGACTCGAAATACATCATATTGGCGACTCCGTTGAGCTCTTCCTCAATCAGACGTGTCACGCCTTGGTAGATTTCCTGCGGCGACGCGCCCGGATAGGCCGTCGAAATTGTAAGCTGCGGAGGCGCGACCTTCGGGTACTGCGCGATGGGCAGGAAGGGCAGGGCGATGATGCCCGCAATGGAGATGAACAGCGCGAAGACCCAGGCAAGGATCGGTCTGTTGATGAATAACTGTGCCATGGTCCTACCTTATTGGCCCGTCGCTGCCGGGGCTGTTTCCCCGCCGGACTGCTTCTGTTCGCCCGGTGTCCAGGGCTCCGGAGCGACCTTCGCCTCCGGCTGCAATTTCTGAACGCCATCGACGACGAGCTTTTCGCCGTCCTTCAGGCCACTTTCGACGACCCATTCCTGGCCGAGAGCCTGGCCCAGCTCGATGTCACGAAGTTTTGCGGTGTCGCCTTCGACCACGTAGACCTGCGCCTTACCGTCCTGCGTCCGCAGCACTGCGCGCTGTGGCGCGGTGATTGCATCCTGCCGCACGGCCTGTTCGACTTTCACGCGGACATACATGCCGGGCAGGAGATCGCTGTTGGGGTTGGGGAATTCGGCCCGCAGCGTGACCTGGCCGGTTGTGGAGTCCACATTGGCGCTGGAAAACAGCAGCTTGCCCTTTTCCCCATAGACATCACCGCCATCGAAAACGAGTTCCACGCTGGCCTGCCCGGGGGCGGGGCTTGCGAGTTTGCCGTCGGTGACCGCGCGCCGGAGCGACAATAGATCCTGTGCGGATTGCGTGAAGTCCGCATAGGCAGGATCGATTTGCTGGATAAGCGCAAGGTTTGAAGTACCGTCGGCGGTGACGAGCGCACCTTCAGTGACAAGTGCGCCACCGATGATGCCGGTAATAGGGGCCCGGACCTCGGTGTATTCGAGATTGATCTTGGCCTCTTCAAGCGCTGCCTGTTGAAGGGCCACGTCTGCTTCGGCCTGCGCGAGATTGACGGCGGCAGTATCGTAATCAATGCCACTGGCGACATTGCGTTCACGCAGAGTCTTCTGACGTTCAAGCTGGACCTTTGCATTGTCGCGTGTAGCTTCTGCACGGCGCAGTGTTGCTTCGGCGCTCGCGACCCGAACTTTGAACAATCGCGGATCGATCCGGTAGAGAACATCGCCTTCCTTAACCAGTGCGCCCTGTTCAAAAACACGTTCCTGGAGAATGCCGGACACGCGAGCGCGAACTTCCGACACGCGCGTGGCGGCCACGCGTCCGGGTAACTCGCTGATGACGGGGATTGGATGGGCCTTCAGGTCAATCACGCCCACGGCGGCAGGCGGCATTTCTTCACCTTCCTGCGCGTTGACGGTCGTCGCTGTGAGGGCGAGAATGGAGGTCGCGATAAGGCACGCCTTTAGGCGCGGCAGTTGTCTGCTACGGTACATGGTTTCTTCCTTGGATCATTGTGTTATCGGCGCGCTCAGGGCTATCGATTAACTATCGGGGTAAGACTTGTAGATGCTCTCAACCCCTTCAAGTATCTGCGATTGTTCTTCGTCACTCCATGCGTAGAACCCGAAGGTCTGCATGGAATAAAAGCCGCAAAGGGCCAGATAGGACATTAGCGCTGCATTCGGGCGCGGACCGCGTGCCATTGCGTCGAGGTCGTTCTCAGAGTGCCCTCTTATTTTCTGCTGCAACCCTTCCTCACTTGAAACGGAGATTGCGATTGCCAGAGCTGCGGCGCGTTTGTCATCTTTGAGCGTCACCGCTGCCGAACTAATCCGGCCAAACAGCTCAGGATGTTCCGTGCCGGCCGCGTTTGCCACGAACATCGCCTCCCGCTCAAGCTCTGAGTTCAGCCAACGATCGACAACCATCTCAAGAAGCGAATGCTTGCCTCCCCCGTAAACGACGCGCGATTTGCTGACACCTGCCTCTTTCGCTACGGTGTCAATAGACAGGCTCTTGGTGCCCTTACGAAGCACAACGCGTTCCGCTGCGTCGAGAATTTCATCGTCTTCGACTATTTTCGCTCTGCCCAACGCATCGTCTCCTAATCAGAATAATTATTGAACGATCGTATTCATAAACGCAAGCTTAAAAATACATACGTATGGATATTATTGCGCTTGTCGTTCGCTATGATTTCGGAATCGGACGTGCGCCCCAAGGTGGGGTGGTCTCTGGAGATCAAGGCGTCAGCTTTTTGATGTCGTCAAAGATCGAAGACCAAGTCTCATCGTCAATTTTCATCAAACCCATGTGCCGAAGCAGAAATGCTCCTTCGGCGGCAAGAAACGCCAATCGCGCGTTACGACCGCTCTCCGTATCAATGTCCAGATGTTGGATGCGCTCTCGATACCAGTTTCTCGTTCCCGCCAAGTGCTCGGGAGATTGGGTGAGGGACGCCATCAGTCCTGCCGCTTTGGCCATTGTCGATTCATCTGAGAGGGCTGTCGCCTGGATGTGCGCCTTCACGACGCCGACGGGAGAGGAATCTTGCTCCAGGAAGTGATCGACAGCCAGGTTATAGGCTTGTCCCCATCGCTCAAACATTGCATCCAGTATCGCATCCTTGGATCCGAACGAGTACTGCACGCCACCTTTTGTAATCCCGATTGCCTTTGCAAGCGCGTCGATCGTCAAGGCTGCCGGACCACGGCTTTGCACAATCTCTTCGGCCGCATCGAGAATAGCGTCTCGGTCAATCGTTTTTTTGCGGCCCATGGTTTTCCCTCTATTTTTTCCGTACGTATGTATTTATATGATGCGGACAGACTTATAACCAAACATACGCATTCTCCATAGGTGAATTGATGGCATCCGCCAATCGCTGGCTCGTTTTAGCCGCTGTTATGACGGCCTTCCTGCCGGTCGTTGTTGATCTTACTATCCTCCATATCGCCGTTCCATCGCTCACCGTGGCACTTCAGGCTACAGGGACCGAAGTACTTTGGATCATCGATATTTACGCACTGGTGATGGCAGGCCTCCTTGTGCCTATGGGAACACTGGCGGACCGCATCGGCTATCGAAAAATACTGCTCATTGGGCTTTGCGTATTTGGTCTGGCATCCTTTGCTGCCGCGTTTTCAACGACACCGGCAATGCTGATTGCCTCGCGCGCCGTGCTCGGGATCGGTGCATCAATGGTGATGCCCAGCGTGCTTGCGATTATTCGTACGACGTTCGAGGACGATGGTGAACGAGCAAGGGCACTCGGGCTATGGAGCGTGGTCGGCATGGCCGGCGCTGCCATTGGCCCGCTCGTCGGCGGGCTGCTGCTTGAGCATTTTTGGTGGGGTTCTGTTTTTTTGGTCAATCTTCCAGTGCTTGCCGTTGTTATTCCGATGGTTTGGTGGCTCGTTCCCCGCAATGCTGGCACAGGAATGGGCGACTGGAACATCGGACAGGCAGCCTTGCTCGTAGCGGGCCTTGTTCTTGCGGTTTACGGTATCAAGACCAGCATGAAGGTCGGCCTCGACGCCGTTGGTCTAGGCACTTTGGTCGGAGGTCTTGCGGTACTTGTATGGTTTGGCAGGCTGCAAGTCTCGTCTCCCGCTCCGATGCTCGACCTCTCCCTGTTTCTAAAGCCCGCTATCTCCGCCGGCATGCTCATGGCATTCGTGGCGTCCGGCGCGCTCGGTGGGTTTGAACTCGTGCTCGCTCAGGAGCTTCAGTATGTTCTTGGAATGACACCGCTCGATGCCGGATTGTTCATGCTTCCTCTAGTGGTCGCGGCGGCTGTCGGAGGGCCGTTGGGTGGAAGCATGGCACAGCGCTTCGGTCTTCGCGCGGTAGCAACGATATCAATGGGTGGTGCGGCCGCTTCTCTCTTTGGCCTTGCGTCGATCACTCTGATGGCATCGACAATCCTGACGGCTGCGCTGCTTGCGCTGCTCGGACTCTGCCTCGGTGTCGGTCTCCTCGCTTCATCTATCGCGATCATGGGGAGTGCGCCGCCGGATAAAGCCGGTGCTGCCGGGGCACTTGAAAGCACAGGTTATGAGCTTGGCGGGGGGCTTGGCATCACCTTTTTCGGCGTGTTGGTGAACTCGATCTACCAAGGATCCTTTCTGCGAATCGAACCCGAAGCTGGTGCCGTGGCTGGATCGATTGGAGAGACGATGACGGAGGCACATCGCTTGGCCGGAGCAGAGGGTGACGCACTGAAATCTGCGGCCAGCGCCGCTTTCAGTCAGGCCCACGGCTCCGTTTTATCCATCACCGCTTCGATGATCGCTATCCTTTCGCTCGCAGTGTTCATTGCACTCAGGAATACCCGGCACCTGGCTTCGAAGGGGCATTGAAAGTCCTGCGGCGAAAGCTGCCGCGCTGAATTTGTAGTCAGCACTTTAAGGAAGAGGACAAATCACAATGAGATTGAAACTTACGGCCTTAATGCTCTCGTTTGTCATGTGTTTTAGCGGTATCGGGCCTGCACATGCTCTTCCGGTGACACGCCATGTCGATGTCAGGATTCCCGAACAGGTCCATGTCCAGTGGTACGGTGATGATCGCTGGGGCGAGCGGCGCTGGGAGCGGCACCGCGATTGGGGGCGCTACCGTGACCGGGACTATCGTGGGCATTGGGGTGACCGCAGAGACTGGGGTGATCATCGTGAATGGCGTCACCACCGCTACCATCATGACCGACACCACGGGAGGCGGTACTATCGCGATCGCCGACCGGATGTCGGCGCCATGATAGGTGGGTTTGCTGCTGGAGCCATCATCGGCGGAGCCCTTGCGCAACCCCGGCAAGCGCCCGCGCGCCGCTATGTTGGTGGCAGCTCCCACGTGACTTGGTGTTACAACCGATATCGATCCTACCGAGCCTACGACAATACTTTCCAGCCATACAATGGCCCGCGCCAGAGATGTTACTCACCTTTCTGACCCCGCTGCAGCAAGATTAGGCCCGCACGAGAATGGGCGGATCGTTAGCGGGCCTTTCGATCATGCCAAACATCACCGGTTGTTGCAGACGCACGGCTGATGTGTGCTCTCTCAATCGGACGTTCGTTCATGCAATTTATGGCACTCACGGCGCAGGTAATGAAGCTCATCAACAAGCGTGATGCGCCTTCACGGATTGAATGCGCAAGAATCCTGTCTCAGATCATTGAAGAACTCAACGCTTCGGAAAGCCTGGCCCGTAGCAATGCGGACGTAGGAGTGGCGATCTTGGCGCTCAGCTATGCCTTACAGAACATCGAGGCCGCCAGCGATGCGCAAGCGCGCGAGGTGCTGCGGAAGGCCGCATCGATGCTGGGGCGGTACCATCGTATATCTGCGCAGAGTAAATAAACATGATAGAAAGATTTAATATAATCTTGGCATTTTTATTTCTGGAAATGCAATTTTTCATTGATGGCAAGATGTGTTGCATATAAGTTTTTCATGAGATATCTTTGAATATCTAAGTAGGTGACGTAAATGGTTGATATACTTGAATTCACTTTGAAGCTTTTCTTTGGGTGCTTCGTAGTGGCAAGCTTGATCATGTTTGGATTTCGAGATTACTGGAATGGTAATCCGAAAGAAGTCTACATGCGCTTCAAGGACGCGAGGCGGTCTTCTTTTGCCAGTAACATGAAATTTAGCGTGGTCATGCTCGTTATGCTGATGAGATTCGTCGTCATTTCGATCGTGATTGTCGTTTTCTCTATGGTTTATTGGCGATTGCTCTACATATAGGGCCGGTCGCTGTGCTCCGGCATTTTTTGCATCGAGCACGGGCCAGATGACACCGCGCTAATGTTTCGACACCCGGTAAACACACGCCTTGTCCGCCCCATCCCGTCGGGGAACTTGCGGCGAAGGTCGGGTTAAGCAGAAGACAGTTTGAGCGTCAATTTCAAGATAGCGAAAAAGCACCGCCTGGGGCCGTTTATCGAAAAGTCCGCATGGATCGCGCGAGACATCTCCTGCTTCATACCAGGGCTGATCTGATCGAAATCGCATTGCAAGTCGGGTTCATGTCCTCTTCGCACTTCGCTGCAGCGTTTCGCAAGCATTTCAGGCAGACACCTACGCAGATGCGCAGCAAGGCGATGGAGCATACCGATCGGCTTCCTTTGTCGGGCGAACTAGCGCTTGCACTCGCCGAGTGACCCGCCGTCCTTAAAGGTTCAACAGCTTTCTCGGCTCCGGAAACTAGCCGTTAGACCCAAACAATTGACTCAAGGAAGAAGAAATGGATCGGAGCCCATAACAAATCTTCTTTAACTAGCTCGCGAAAAGTTCCATAAGTGTTATTATCACAAATTCATTAAGTAGTTGATATATATAACCTATAACGTCATATACACGCCTTCAATATAGCAGAGCCTTCCCCTTAATTTGGGCTGACCCGCCAGAACGACGGCGTAGAGCATCACAAAACCTCTTTCGCTCGTGGCGTGAGGGGCAAAGCGAAGTTCAATAGCGTCACATCAGTCTAATGATGCTGCACTTCCCACAGAATTGCACGCAAAGCGGGAATTTAACCTCGACTGGCGGTACGGCAGACATTAACATGAGCCATGATCAGAGCTTGGGGGGGAGATATGAAAAGTAAACTTCTCATTGCAGCGACATTCGCCACCTCGCTTGCATCCATCACGCCTGCGGCGGCACAAGCCCAGACCGAGCGGGTGACGGTCATGGCGTTCAACGTTGAGAATTTCTTCGACAATGTCGATGATCCCCGTATGCCGAATGGTGAGAATGCCGAAGTCATAAACACGGCCGAATGGGTCGCTGCAAAAGGCGCTGCCATAGCGAGAGTTATTCAGCGGTTCGACTTTGGGAAGGGTCCAGATATCATTGTACTGCCGGAGGTCGAGAGCGATGTTGCTCTGCAAGCTATTCGGACGTCGCTCGACGCCGGTGGAGCGGCCTATCCTACAGCAGTGCTCGTCGATGTGGATCCCAACAGGCCTGAGCCGAAGCCTGATCAACGCGGCATCAAGGTTGGCATTCTGTCGAAATTGGCGGCAAGCAGCGAACCCAAGAGCATCGCGGTCGACTTGACTACGGAGCCGGCGTGCAATCGGCAGGACGGTTCCAAGGGCGTCACGAGAGACCTTGTTCAGGTGGACCTGGCAATGCCGGACGGTTCGACGCTGACCTTGATCGGAGCGCATTTGCCGTCGGGAGGGAATCCCAGAATCTGCCGTGAACTCGGAGCTCAAGCTATCGCGACGGCCGCAGCTCACTTGCCATCCGACAGGGTTGTCGTTGCTGCCGGCGACTTCAATTTCAACTGCGCGCCCGACGAACGGCGCGCCCTTGCGAACTCCCTCCCAAACTGGATCCTGCCGGCCGAACTCGATAACGGTTGCCGCGGTGATGGCAGTCAGTATTTCGCGCGAGAAAATACCTGGTCTTATCTCGATGTCATCACTCAGCCACCCGGCTTAGCTCAAGGCCAGTGGAAGATGGATCCACGCAGCTTCCAAGTCGTGCATGACGATTTCGAACAGTTTTTTTGGGACGAGAACAACAAAGTCATGCGTCCAAAGGCATTCCGCTTCAATCAGCAGAATGGAAAAGGATCGGGTGTCTCGGACCATTGGCCGATTGCAATCGACCTCGTTAAATCCGCTGCACCATAGGCGTCTTTTCGACCTTCTCTCAATCACTACACGGCAAATGTTTGTCCGTCGGTTGCGCTTTTCCGGCTTAATTCCGGACTGGCGTTGATGATGGCCGGTGTTGCATGCTCTTGCGTTCAAGAGTGCGATATCGCCCAAACTCCACGATCTTGCAGTACCGCAAGCAGTCCAATCCCGCTTCGATTGATGGCGTCCTGGATCAGGTCCGGATCTCCGTCGATCAACCCGCAAGGGGTCGGCAGCTAGGCTGCCGCCGCTCTGCCTTCGTCTACGCGGTGATCGTGACCGTCTCTGTTCCATTGAGGAGCCATCAGCGGGAATTGGCCCGCTTCCGATGGAGCATTCGAACATGGCGCACGATCTTTCCCTCGCTCAGTCCCACGCCTTCCAGCTTTGCCGCGACCTGATGGTCCCGATCGCCCTTTTCAAATCCGGCGACGAATTCGGTGCCCTGCCGTCCGACGAACTCGATGATGACGATGATCTGGAGATCATCTTCGAATTCGAGCCTCGCGGGTCTCATTGAGACCCGCATGTTCTTGCCGCTGACGCGCTGTCGGCCGCAAGGGAAGCTGCGCCGCGGCCGGTGCAAAATTGCACCTTGATTGCCGCGCCCTTGCCCCCTCCGCTCTTCGCGGCGGGCGGAACTGTACCCGCAAACTTGCGGGAGCTAAAAAGGGACGGCCGCCAAGCGGCTGAAAGAAAATGAAGCGAGAAGAGTTGGAGGCGCTGCGCGCCAGGGTAAGCTGCGAAGCCGTGCTCGAGCGGGCCGGTTATGAAATTGACCTGAGAGAAAGCACGCGCCGTGCAGTCAAGTACCGACATGGCAGCAACATCATTATTGTGACGCATGATGGCCGAGGCTGGTTCGATCCGCTCAGCGACGAAAAGGGCGATGTCTTCGGCCTTGTCATGTTCCTCGATAAGGTCGATTTCCCGACCGCGGCGGACACCGTCGCAGCGCTTGTCGGGTTTCGACTTTTCCGGCCAGAATGGCAGTCATCGCGGTCTGCAGCGCCGGTCGCGAATATTTGCGATCGATGGCGCAGTCGACGCGTGCCCTCGCCCGGATCCGGGGCCTGGCGATATCTATGTTGGGCGCGCTGGATCCCGGCTGTCATAGTTCGACAGGCCGTCTGGGAAGGCGTCCTTCGGGAAGGCCCGTTCGCAAGCATGTGGGCGGCCCATGTCGATGGCGACGGTGCTGTTATCGGTTGGGAAGAACGTGGTCCCGACTGGCGCGGTTTCTCGACTGGCGGATCGAAGGCTCTTTTCCGCTTCGGACCTAGCGATGCCTCTCGTCTCTGCGTCACCGAGGCCGCGATCGATGCGATGAGCCTGGCAGCACTCGAGGGCCCACGAGAACGGACCCTCTATCTCAGCACCGGCGGCGGATGGTCGCCTGCGGCAGACGCCGCTTTTGCCGCGCTGGCGGCACGTCCATCGACCATACTCGTCGCCGCAACCGATGCCAATTCTCAAGGCGATGCCTATGCGGAACGACTGCGTGCGATCGCCGTGGCGTCCGACTGCGACTGGCAGCGTCTGCGACCACCGGCGGAGGATTGGAATGAGGTTCTTCAGGCGAGGGAAAAGGAAAACCGGGAGCGGAAGTTAGGAAGGAAACAGGCCTGCCGCATGCGCGCCGGCCGCATCAAGGGAGGCTTCGCCCGGCGGAAGCCGGCCCTTGACCCGGCCGGACACGAGGCTGGCAATCCGGAAGGGGTCATGAAGGACTGAAGAGAAAGGTGAGGTCGATACGATCGTGCCGCCTTCGGTTCCAAACGCCGAAAGGAAAAGGCATATGACCTCAACGTCCCTCCCCCGAAAAGTCTTCCAGGGCGTGGCCAAACGCTCGGACATGTTCCGGATGTTTGACCGGCATCGTGATCGCCCCGACCGCCTCGACGGCGACCAGTCCAGCATCTACGCCGGCGAATGGTTCGAGATCGATGAGACTTCCTACAACTACATGCTCGATATCCTGCCGCCTTTGTGGATGCGCGGGCCGACCTTCGCGATGCGCGAGTTCATGACCGGTTCGGTGACCTCGATATTTTACGCTCTCCGGATCGACGGAGTTCTTCGCCGCTTCCACGCCTATTGCGACCTTTCCGATCGCAATTCGGAGGAGGCGATGCGTGCTGCGATCGTCACCCGCGAAAGCCCGCCGGTCCGGGCAATGAGCCGTGAGGAACGCCTCGAGCATATCTGGAGCACGGCCACTAACGACTATCGCGGCTATGCCGGTGTCCGTTGGCCGAAGCAGATGCAGGGCCATCGTACGGTGATGCTTTATGGCGGCAAGGAAGGGACAGTCCTGAAGCTGCTCGACACGCTGACCGACGACGAGATCGCGGCCAAGCTGCCGGTGCATCTGCGCCATCTTCCCTCACCGCTGGCCGCATAAGCCAGATCAATCCCCGCAATTGGGCGATGCAGCCGGTCAAATTCTCGACCGGACGTTTGCGCACGCCCTCGTTTCAAAGGTGCTTTCCTATGCGCAATGACCCCTTTACCTTCGACATGTTCGGCAGCTCGGCCCTGTCCTCCGGCCTTGGGCTCGGCGTCACCGCCTTTGGCGGCTTCGACCCCTTAGCGGCCAACGATGACGATCCCGATCCGACACCGCCGGCACCAGCACCTGCCCTCCCCGCTGCGGCTGCGGCTGCGGCTGCGGCTAAGCCTGTTAGGCGCGCTGCCCTTCGGGCAAACTTCTATCTCGATGGTGACCGCGAGCTGGGCGCCTCCTGGAAGGATCGCGCTCGCGCCAATGTCGCGGCGATCCTCGTCGCCGACGGCATCGTGAAACAGGACCGGCCAGCGACGCCAAATGAGCAGGCGCAGCTTGTTCGTTTCACCGGCTTCGGCGCCGGCGAGCTGGCCAACGGCATGTTTCGCCGTCCGGGTGAGGTCGATTTTCGGCAGGGCTGGGACGATCTTGGTTCCTCACTCAAAACCGCCGTCTCCGAGGCAGACTATGCGTCGCTGGCGCGCTGCACCCAGTATGCGCATTTCACGCCGGAGTTCATCATCCGCGCGATCTGGGCCGGGGTTCAAAGGCTCGGCTGGCGCGGCGGCCGCGTTCTCGAACCGGGGATCGGTACGGGTCTGTACCCGGCCCTGATGCCGGCGGGGTACCGTGACGCTGCCTATGTCACCGGGATTGAGCTCGATCCGGTAACTGCCCGTATTGTCGGCCTGCTCCAACCGAGGGCGCGAATTATCAATGGCGACTTCGCGCGCATCGACCTGGCGCCGATCTACGATCTGGCCATCGGCAATCCGCCCTTTTCCGATCGCACAGTTCGCTCGGACCGTACCTATCGGTCGCTCGGTCTTCGCCTGCACGACTATTTTATCGCCCGATCGATCGACCTCCTGAAGCCCGGCGCTCTTGCCGCCTTTGTCACCTCACATGGCACGATGGACAAGGCCGATACGACGGCGCGGGAGCATATCGCCAAATCAGCCGATCTGATCGCAGCGATCCGGCTCCCCGAGGGCAGCTTTCGCCGGGACGCCGGCACGGATGTCGTCGTCGACATCCTGTTCTTCCGCAAGCGCAAGCCCGGCGAGCCGGAAGGCGACCAGATGTGGCTTGATGTCGATGAGGTCCGTCCGTCCACAGATGACGAAGGCGCCATGAGGGTCAATCGCTGGTTCGCCCGTCATCCCGACTTCGTGCTCGGCACCCACGCGCTGACGTCCGGCCCGTTTGGCGAGACCTATACCTGCCGGCCGCTCGCTGGCGAGGATCGAGAAGCCGCCCTTGCCGCTGCCATCGAGCTTCTGCCGGCCGACCTCTACGACGGCGAGCCGACGCCCATCGATCTCGATCTCGAGGATGAACTCGCCGAGATCGTCGACCTGCAGCCGAAGGGCGGGCCTGTTCGCGAAGGCAGCTTTTTTCTCGACCGCTCCAAGGGCCTGATGCAGATGCTCGACGGAACGGCTGCGCCGGTCACGGTCCGCAAGGGCCGCACCGGAGATGGCATCTCGGAAAAGCACGTCCGGATCATCAGCAAGCTGATCCCGATCCGCGACGCCGTGCGCGAGGTGCTGAAGGCACAGGAAACTGATCGGCCCTGGCGCGATCTGCAGGTGCGGTTGCGTATCGCCTGGTCAGGCTTCGTGCGCGATTTCGGGCCGATCAACCACACGACTGTCTCGATCCTGGAAGACGCGGAGACCGGCGAGGTCAGGGAAACCCACCGCCAGCCGAACCTCGCCCCGTTCCGCGACGACCCGGATTGCTGGCTGGTCGCCTCGATCGAGGACTATGACCTGGAGACTGACACGGCGAAGCCCGGTCCGATCTTCTCCGAACGCGTAATTGCGCCGCCGGCGGCCCCGACCATCACATCGCCGGCAGATGCGCTCGCCGTTGTGCTGAATGAACGCGGCCATGTCGATATCGAGCATATCGCCGAGCTCCTTCACAGCAATCCCGCTGATGTGATCGACGAGCTGGGCGAGGCCGTGTTCCGTGATCCAGCCGATGGGTCTTGGAAAACAGCGGATGGATATCTCTCCGGCGCGGTGCGCACCAAGCTCGCGGCGGCGCAGGCCGCGGCCGAGCTCGATCCGACCTATGAGCGCAATGTCCGCGCTTTGACCGATGTCCAGCCAGTCGATCTTCGCCCCTCCGACATCACCGCGCGGCTCGGCGCGCCATGGATACCTGCTGCCGACGTCGTCGCCTTCGTGAAAGAGAAGATGGAAGCGGACATCCGCATCCACCACATGCCGGAGCTCGGGTCGTGGACAGTGGAGGCCCGCCAGCTCGGTTATAGTGCTGCCGGCACATCCGAATGGGGGACCAGCCGCCGCCATGCCGGCGACCTGCTGGCCGATGCGCTCAACAGCCGAGTCCCGCAGATTTTTGACGTGTTCAAGGACGTCGATGGCGAGCGTCGGGTGCTCAACGTCGTCGATACCGAAGCCGCCCGTGACAAGCTGCAGAGGATCAAGCAATCCTTCCAGGACTGGGTTTGGACGGACCCCGATCGCACCGATCGGTTGGCCCGCGATTACAATGATCGTTTCAACAATATCTCGCCGCGAAAATTCGACGGCTCCCATCTTAAACTTCCCGGCGCCTCAGGCGCCTTTGTTCTTTATGGGCACCAGAAACGTGGCATCTGGCGGATCATCGCCGATGGTTCCACCTATCTCGCCCACGCCGTCGGCGCCGGCAAGACGATGACGATGGCCGCCGCTATCATGGAGCAGCGCCGTCTCGGCCTGATCGCCAAGGCGATGCTGGTCGTCCCCGGCCATTGCTTGGCGCAGGCCGCCCGTGAGTTTCTTGCGCTCTATCCGAATGCCCGCATTCTCGTCGCCGACGAGACCAATTTTACCAAGGACAAGCGTGCTCGCTTCCTCAGCCGTGCGGCGACCGCGACCTGGGATGCGATCATCATCACGCATTCTGCGTTTCGCTTCATCGCCGTGCCCTCGGCCTTCGAACAGGAGATGATCCAGGACGAGCTGCAGCTTTACGAGGATTTGCTGACCAAGGTCGACAGCGAGGACCGCGTCTCGCGCAAGCGCCTGGAGCGGCTGAAGGAGGGATTGCAGGAGCGGCTCGAAGGTCTCGCCACCCGCAAAGACGATCTGCTGACAATCTCTGAAATCGGTGTCGACCAGATCGTCGTCGACGAGGCGCAGGGATTTCGCAAGCTGTCCTTCGCCACCAATATGTCGACGCTGAAGGGCATTGATCCCAATGGCTCGCAGCGCGCCTGGGATCTCTATGTCAAATCCCGCTATATCGAGACGAAGAACCCTGGCCGGGCGCTGGTTCTCGCCTCCGGCACGCCGATCACGAACACGCTCGGCGAGATGTTCTCGATCCAGCGTCTGCTCGGCCATGAGGCACTTGTCGAACGCGGGTTGCACGAATTCGATGCATGGGCAGCGTGCTTTGGCGATACGACGACCGAACTCGAAATCCAGCCGTCGGGCAAATACAAGCCGGTCAGCCGCTTCGCTTCCTTTGTGAACGTACCCGAGCTGATTGCCATGTTCCGGTCCTTCGCTGACGTCGTCATGCCCGACGATCTTAGGCAATATGTGAAGGTGCCGAACATTTCCACCGGGCGTCGGCAGATCCTGACGGCCAAGCCGACGGTGCTGTTCAAGACCTACCAGCAAATGCTCGATGGCCGGATCAAGGCGATCGAGAAGCGCGAGGGGCCGGCCAAGCCTGGCGACGACATCCTGCTCTCGGTCATCACCGATGGTCGCCATGCGGCGATCGACCTTCGCTTCGTCATGCCGGCTGCCGACAACGAGGAGGATAACAAGCTCAATCTGCTCGTGCGAAACGCCCACCGGATCTGGAAGGAAACCGGTGAGGCGATCTACCGCCGTCCGGACGGCAAGGATTTTGACTTGGCCGGCGCTGCCCAGATGATATTTTCCGATCTCGGTACGATCAATGTCGAAAAGACCCGCGGCTTCTCGGCCTATCGGTTCATCCGCGACGAGCTGATCCGGCTCGGCGTACCGGTGTCACAGATCGCATTCATGCAGGACTTCAAGAAAACCGAGGCCAAGCAGCGGCTGTTCGGCGATGTCCGCGCCGGCAAGGTTCGTTTCCTGATTGGTTCGTCGGAAACCATGGGCACCGGCGTTAATGCCCAGCTCCGGCTAAAAGCGCTTCACCATCTCGACGTGCCGTGGCTGCCGTCGCAGATCGAGCAGCGCGAGGGCCGGATAGTGCGTCAGGGCAACCAGCATGACGAGGTCGATATCTTCGCTTATGCCACCGAAGGCTCGCTCGACGCCTCGATGTGGCAGAACAACGAGCGCAAGGCCCGGTTCATTGCCGCAGCACTCTCCGGCGACACCTCGATCCGGCGGCTGGAGGATGCCGGGGAAGGTGCCGCCAACCAGTTTGCCATGGCCAAGGCCATAGCGTCCGGAGACGAGCGGCTGATGCAGAAGGCTGGACTTGAGGCCGACATCGCTCGCCTCGAAAGACTGCGGGCCGCCCACGAGGACGACCAATATGCCGTCCGTCGGCAGATGCACGATGCCGAGCGTGAGATCGAGGTCTCGACACGGCGCATTGGCGAGATCGGCCAAGACATCGAACGGCTACAGTCGACGTCGGGCGGCGCTTTCAGTATGACCGTGCTCGGTCAGATCCATACCGAACGTAAGGAGGCCGGCCGCGACTTGATGAAGGAGATCCTCACGCTGGTCCAGCTCCAACAGGAGGGTGATCTTCATCTGGCTACAATTGGCGGGTTCGATCTCGTTTATGAGGGCGAGCGCTTCGGCAAAGGCGATGGTTACCGCTACGAGACGCTTCTACAGCGCACTGGTGCCGAATATGAGATTGATCTGACCATCACGGTGACGCCGCTCGGCGCGATCTCGCGACTGGAGCATGCACTCGACGGCTTCGACGATGAACAGCGCCAGTATCGGCGGCGGCTTGAGGAGGCGCAGCGACGCCTGAGGTCCTACCGATCGCGAGAAGGTGGCAGCTTTGCGTTTGCTGGCGAGCTGAGTGAAAAGCGCGAGGCGCTCCGCGAGATCGAAATGCTATTGGCGTCCGATGCTGCCGATCACGACAGCATGCGAAAAGACGCATGATGTTATGCGCAAATTCTTCGTGCAGATTGACCAAGTTTCAGGCATAAAGTCGATAGCTGATGCGTTTGGCGGCGCCTTCCCAGTGCCGCTGCAGAAGCTGTTCCCCTCTGGAGGTTTCTTTGGCCTCCATATCTTATGGGCCGCGTTATTCGTGGCCCTTTTTTTCTTTGAGACCATCACTCGGCAAATGCAGAAGTGTGTCGTCAACGACGGGTTCGTCGCGGCGCATCCGCCGACCTCGCCGCTCAACCGCCTGCTGCTTGAGCAGCGTGCTGTGACGTTGACGCATCTCTTCGAAATCAATGTCTCCACGTACCCATTCATCGAGCAGCGCGATGAATGTCGGGTTCGTGTCGATCGGTGCACCCCGTTCTCTGGCGTGGTCGATGGCCCGCTGGGCAATTGCTTTTCGAGTTTCAGGATCCGTAGCCATATCATCTCGACTGCATTTTACGACGGCGGCGAGCTGTACCAGTCGGACGTGTTCAACGCGAACTGAATATACAAGATGGCAAGAAAAAGCTGAGGACGGATTGTGTTCGCTTCGCTGCTCGACGCGTATCACGGCGCGTTTGCTGGCCGCGGCGTGTTGAGAAGATTCATCATGCTTGGAGTGCCGTTTTTCGCGGGCGCTCTATTGACCGATCCACAAGGTCGATGGGATCAAAGATGAAAAATGATGCGGGAACCAATGCCATTTTATCTTGTCACCCAAACCTCTCTGATCGAAGCCCCAGATGAAGAGGCCGCCGCGCAGAAAGTAATTGAGCGGATCAGATCCGGCGCTCAAGTCGCCGTTTCGGTCAGGTTCGATGAAGCGACAGTGTCGCATCTCATCGTGGCGGCAAGGAGCGAGTGCCGAAGCGATACGCCGTCGCCTATCCCGCTGCCGGCAAATGTGCCGCAATTCCTGGAGACAGAGGTCGCCTCAACCGGCTTGGGCGAAAAGCAGCTCATCTTAAAACGCATGATGGCGAATGCCTGGGCGCTGGTGATGTGGCGCAGATAGCGCGATTCTATCTTGGGCCGGTTGGTGTGGAACCGGTAAATTAGCTGCTGTCGCTAAATGCCTGGATACGCGATCATTCGTGCGGGAGTACATTCCTCCCCTTCCCCCAAATGTGAGGAAGGAATCAGGGGATGAGAAAGTGGAAAAAGGCTGGTCGCCCATCGATCCTCCTGCCGCCGCTTCACTCAACCGCCGCCTGCGCGATCCCGGCAGCTTGTCCTTCGCAGAGCTAAGCCCCGCTCGTCCTGTGCCGCAGGGATGCTCGGCCGCAGTTGCGGCACTCCGGCCGCTCGGCGGTCCAGGAGGTGTCTTCGAGAAAAATGAAGACAGGAAGGGCTGGCAACGCGCCGGTCCGGAGCTCTCCAGACAAGGAAGAATCCCATGCAGATCATGAAAGTTGACCCGCGCGCTTTGAAGGAAAATCCCGACCGGATGCGCCAGACCAAATCCTCACCGCAGGCCGATGCGCTGATGCTCGCGACGATCAAGGCCGTCGGTATCGTCCAGCCGCCGGTCGTCGCTCCGGAAGCAGGTGGTGGCAACGGCTATATCATCGACGCCGGGCACCGTCGCGTCCGCCTCGCGATCGCAGCCGGGCTTGAGGAAATCGAAATTCTCGTCGTTGATGCTGCAAACGACAACGGGGCCATGCGCTCTATGGTCGAAAACAGCGTGCGCGAAGCGTTGAATCCGGTCGACCAATGGCGCGGCATCGAACGGCTCGTCGCCCTCGGCTGGACCGAAGAAGCGATTGCCGTCGCATTGGCACTTCCCGTTCGCCAGATCCGCAAGCTGCGGCTGCTGGCCAAGGTTCTGCCGGCCATGCTCGAACAGATGGCGTTGGGGGATATGCCCTCCGAGCAGCAGCTGAAGATCATCGCGGCCGCCGGCGAGGTCGAGCAGAAAGAGGTCTGGAAAGCGCACAAACCGAAGAAAGGTGATACTGCCGCCTGGTGGTCGATGGCCAACGCGCTGACGAAGAAGCGCATGTATGCCAAGGATGCCAGCTTCGGCGACGATCTGCGCGAGGCTTATGGCATCGAATGGGTTGAAGATCTGTTCGCGCCGGCCGATCAGGACAGCCGCTACACCACCAATGTCGAAGGCTATCTCGGCGCCCAGCACGAGTGGATGACGTCGAACCTGCCGAAGCGCGGCGCCATCGTCGAGGTGAACAGCTGGGGCCAGCCGGAGCTGCCGAAGAAGGCTGCCCAGGTCTACGGGAAGCCTTCCAAATCCGACCATGTGGGCCTCTATCTCGACCGCGACGGCAAGGTCCAGACTATCCATTATCGCATGCCGGAGGCAGCGAAGCCGAAGGGTGGCACGACGCCTAGTAGTGACGACGTCATTGATGGCGATAGCGCCGCAGCAACGAAGGCACGCCCCGATGTCACCCACAAAGGCCAGGACATGATCGGTGATTTCCGCACCGACGCCCTGCACGACGCGCTCAGTCGTGCCCCGATCGAGGACGACATGCTCATGGCGCTGCTCGTCCTCGCCTTTGCCGGTCAGAACGTGCGCGTCGATACCGGCGCAGGCGGCGCGCTCTATGGCGGGGCTCGCTTCGGCCGTCATGTTGCTCGTCTGTTAACTGAGGATGGCAGGCTCTCATTTGATATGGATGCCGTCCGCGTTGCGGCGCGAGCAACCTTGATCGACGTGCTTTCATGCCGCCGTGGCATGTCGAATAGCGGCGTCGTCTCTCGCCTTGCGGGCGAGGCGATCGGCGCAGACAACTATCTGCCGAACATGGGGTCTGAGGAGTTTTTCGCGTGCCTGTCGCGCCAGGCGCTGGAAACCGTTGCCAAGGATGCTGGTCTTGAACCGCGTGCCCGTGTCCGCGAGACCCGCTCCGTTCTCGTCACTCATTTCGAGGGTGACAAGAACCTCGTGCATCCGTCGGCCTTCTTCGCGCCGTCGCCGGCGGATACGCTCGCCCTTCTCAAGTACCTTGATCAGGACACCGGTGCGCAAGATGAGGTCGGCACCGCGAAGGATGAGGCGGAGAGCTTCTCCACGAATGACGCCGGGGAAGAGGCGGGTCTCTCCGAGATTGAGGACACCGCGGAAGACGCGGCAACGCTGGACGATCACGAGGCGGCATACGGTATCGCAGCCGAATAGTCCGCAACCCTTCCAGATCAAGCATTCCGCCGCCGGCTCCTCGCCGGCGGTTCGCTTTCCCGAACCTTTACCAAGGAGCCCGGCAATGAACGGACCTTCAAACCCACCTGCCAACAACTCGGTATGCACCAATCCTGCCGCCGACAGCGTTGAATTCGGGACAAGCGCCGACGGGTTTCCCGTCGCGCGTATCGGTGAAATACTCCTCGGCCTTATTTCCAATGGAAGCGGCGACGTCTTCCTCGCCAGCGCCTGGCGTTTTACCAAGCCTCTCGCTGAAGCGCGCCGTCATCATTTCTGCCGACATGATGGCCGGGTCGATAACGAAGCTGCCTTTCGTCTTCGGGCCATCGAGACCGCGGAGCACATGGCGGAACTCTCAAGCCTCGCCCGTGTCCAGACCCGCATGGCAGGAAGCACGCCCTGGGGCGGATCACAGTTGGCCATGTTCTATGCCGAGGGAGTTGTCAGCCACTCTACGTCAGGACATGGAGGCTTCCACCTTTCTTCCGATCGAAACCGTCTGGTCGACGCTTCTGTCCGCACCGCAGGCGGCTGGTACGAAGAGGATTGCGAATGGGCGATCATCGCCCTGACCTTTCCTGATGTTTTCACCGGCTATGAACGCCGATGTGCCGATCAAATCGCCAAAGATACCTTTCCGGCCTTCTGGGAGAAGCTTCGCGGTCGCCAGCTTGAACCCGGGGAATCCCGATCGAAAGATCGCGCGACCTTCGAGCGCAACCATGCCGGCGATTGGATCGTGATCTCGGCAATCACCTCATCTCACCATACAGGCATGACAGAGGTGGTCGCCACGAGAGGCGGAAGGCGGGAGTTCAGTCAGCAAGAGCGGCGTTTTCTCATCCCCGACGTAGAATACAGCAAGCGTGGCAGTTTTGGCTTCGTCATCGATCTGCAGCTGCATGCTGTTTATGAAGGGCCGTCGCGCTTTTTGGGGTGGAGCGCGAGCACAGCATGATGAGATCATCCATGTTATCCGAAACACAGCTCTCCCGAATGGAAGATGCTCGCCGCCAGACCCAAAAGCAGCTGCAGATCATCGACCGGCAAATAACCCGTCGGATGACGGCGATCCTGCCACAGATCGCCAGGCGGCAAAGCGGCTATCGTAGGGGAAAAGCACCCGATGGCCGCGCGTTGCTGGAGCGTTACCGCGCCAATCTTGCCGGCATCACGGCGGAGCGACAGCCCGAGGTCGATGCGCTCTCGCGTAGGCTGGCCCGGCAGGAGGCCGCAATCGCAGCGCTGCGCGACCGTCTCTCGTTGTCAGGCCCTTATCCGCACACGAACCGGGAGGGGTGAAATGGCAACGATCGGCGAGCTCGAACAACAAGCTGGTGTTGGATCTACCGACGCTGAACGGACGGCGTTCTGGCTGCGCTTCCATCATCTCGAGGGTAAAGCATGTCTCGATGCAGGCGTGGCCGAGCTCAAGCGCATAATCGCAGCCCGCGATGGGACGGCTCCTCGAGCGACCAGACACAGGCGTGAGAGGTGGCCGGCCCTGAGCCACGATCAGGAGGCTGCGCTCCGTACCTATGCCGTCAAACATGGCCGACGCTGGAAGAGCATCCTTGGCAATGTCTGGATGGGTGGACCGCCTCATGACGATGGCGGGATCCTGCGTAGGCTTCGAAACACCCACGGCCCGACCTGGCTTCAATCCTATCGGTTGCCCAAGGCAGACATGGGGAGCGGACCGGACGGCAGCACAGCTGTATCGAGCGAGCACACCAGTGAGGTCAAGGAGTGGTAGTCGAGCGGGCTGGAGCCATTTCCCTTTCCGAGTCCAGTCATGGCACCGTGACGGTTTGTCCTTCGGGTTTGCTGCGGTCTGAACCAGCGGCCGTGCGCTTCAAGGCCGCTATCGCGCCGCGGGGCGACCGGACCCGCCATCCTGCACGGAGCAGCTTCGCTCGACATCGCAGGGCTTCTGCCCTGCTCGCTTGCAAATCGGCTCCGCTTGGACTGGACGAGCCCGGACCTTGAAGCGCCCGTTTTCCGCCGGTTCGGGTCGACCGCACCGAAGGGCAAGCCGGCACGGGGCCGGAACCGCTTCGGCTCGAAAGGAAGAAACATGGCCAAGCCCGCAACCAATCCTCGCCAGACCGCCCGGGTCGTGCAGCTTCGCAAAGGCGCAACGGTCGAAATGGTCTGCCTCACCTGCCCGGACAGCGCCCAGGCGATCAAGATCGCCGAGAGCTTCGGGACCGCGGTCATCGACAGCGACGGAATCCGCGACCTCCACGAACGTCTCATCTGCGAGACCGCGGATGCGCTCAGCGAAGGCCTTGGCGAACGCGCCATGCAGATCCACCTGCAGCGGATCGCCGGCGCCTATGTCGGCTCCGCGCACGGCGCCGGACAGTTCTACAGCAATGCCGTCACCCAGGCACGCGATGCCACAGCCAAGGCTGCAAACGACGCGCGCGACGAGGACCTGGATGGTCCCGTCGGTTACGACAGCGCCGCTCACCGCAAGCGGGAGTTCGCAGCCGGTATGGGCATCCAGGCCCATGCGTTGCGGATGGCAGCCGAAGGCGCCGTCGCCGCCTACAAGCAGATCGTCGGAGAGAGCTGGAAGCCCTTTGATCGCCCGATCGAAAATCCCGGGCAGTCCGTCGATCGCAAGGCAGCTGAGGCACAGATGTCCGCCTTCGACTAAGGACACGCACCATGGTGGGGCTTCGGCCCCGCCTCTCCATCCGTCATTCAACAATGAGCGGTGACGTTCCACCGCTCATTGTTGTTGTGGCTGCAATTCAAGTCACCTCTTTCCATCGCCCTTGGCGACGGGAATGAATGGGCTGGGAAACTCTGTATCATCGGGGAGCTCGGCGATCTTTGCGGTCAGTTTTCGTATCCTGTCGATCGTAAAGGCGTTGTCGGCGAACCACAATTCGATCACCGCAGGATCAAGGGAATCGACCATGGCGGAGGTTGGGACGGCACAACCGGATGCCCTGATGGCGCGAATGTTTTCCTGATATCGCCGGACACGCTCTTCCATGGGAAGCTCTGGGCCATGTTTTAAAAGCTTCTCTTTGGGCCATTCCGGCATGTCTGTATCCCCTGCCCCTCCTGTCGCTCCGATATTCTGGCTCGCGCCAAAATTGAAACGTGGGATCAATTCTAGCACATCGATGTCGTGTTGCGAGTGCGAAAAATCCGCACGGATTGGAGGTTGAGCGCCACTGAACGTGGTCCCGTCTCGTGCTTCGGAGATGCAGGAGCCGCCGGCGCCAGGCAACGGCTTCGCCGTCCTCCACGCTGTTGCGGCCGTCCCGGTGCTTGGCCCCGCCTTCGGGGCTCCTGCCTTCTGCCTCCGCGACGGGACCGCGATTGGCGCGGTTCCTGAAATTATGGAGACGGAAATGAGCAGGAACCCGGAATCGAAGCGAGCCGACATCTATACCAAGATCACCGACCGGATTATTGAGGACCTGGCAACGGGTGTCCGCCCGTGGATGAAGCCATGGAGTGCGGGCAATACCGAGGGCCGCATCACGCGCCCGCTTCGCCATAATGGCCTTCCGTATTCAGGGATGAACGTGCTTTTGCTGTGGTCGGAGCAGATGGCGCGCGGTTTTACCTCGTCGATGTGGATGACCTTCAAGCAGGCGCTCGAACTGGGGGCTGCCGTTCGCAAGGGCGAGGCAGTCTCGACGGTCGTCTTCGCCAGCCGGTTCACGAAGTCTGAGGCGGATGGGAATGGTGGCGCGGTCGATCGCGAGATCCCCTTCCTCAAGGCCTATTCTGTCTTCAATATAGAACAGATCGACGGTTTGCCCGAACGTTTCCACGATCTACCGATGCCCGATCTCGATCCGGTCGAACGGATCGAGGCCGCCGAGCGCTTCTTCCAGAAGACCGGTGCGATCATCCGTCACGGCGGCAACCAGGCCTTCTATGCGCCGGGGTCGGATTTCATCCAGATGCCGCCGCTTCAGGCCTTCAAGGACGCTGCCAGCTATTACGCTACCTTGAGCCATGAAACGACCCATTGGACTTCGCCAAAAGATCGGGTCGGGCGTGACCTGTCGCGGTACAGCAAGGACCGCAGCGAGAGGGCACGGGAGGAGTTGATCGCCGAGCTCGGAAGTTGCTTTTTGTCTGCCGATCTCGGTCTTGTGCCCGAGCTCGAGCCCCGGCCGGATCACGCTGCGTACCTCCAGTCCTGGCTGTCGGTGCTGGCTGACGACAAGCGGGCGATCTTCCAGGCGGCGGCCCACGCGCAACGCGCGGTCACATTCCTGCACGGTCTTCAGGCCACCGGGTCCGAAATCAGGGATGCAGCCTGATCAGCCCGTCTGAGCAGATGCGCTAGGACCGGTCGCTAGCGACGATGGCGGCCGGCTCGTCTGTCCGGTCCACCTCGGCTAAGCGATCATCGGCCATCCGCAGGTCCAACGAGCCCCAGATCGACGGTTTTTGAACGCCGGTCTTCACTCTCCGGGACTGCTTGATTTCGACGATGAACGGTTTCGTCTGCTTTGCCATAAATCCTCCAGGCGACGAATCGCCCGGCAACTCTACCGAGAAGGATTGGAGCCGCAAGCCTGGTTGGCCGGGAGATCGCGAATATGAGGTGCCTAGGCGGTGAACTCAGCGATCAGGCCGATCCGGTAATGCGTTCAATCGGGGCATGGTGTTGTCGGACGCCATTGACATATCCCTTTCCCTTGGCGACAGGGCTCCATTCGCGGGCTCGATGAGGCATGTCTGGCCGGAGAACGGCTTCGCCTCGCTCGTACTCCCGCAACGGTGCTGCGAGACTTTCATCCCCTGCCGGCTCAAGCCGTCATTCCTCGCGAAACAAGAAAGTCTCTCCACACCGCCCTCCACGATGTTTCGGCCCTCTGGGTGCGGTCCAATCGTCCCCGGCCTTTGCGACTGCCATCGAGGCCGCAATGGAGCGGCCCGAAACAGCGAAAAGGAATAGGACAATGGCTACCATCGGCACCTTCACCTCCACCGAAAACGGCTTCACCGGCTCGATCCGCACCCTCGCCCTCAACGTAAAGGCCCGCATTGCCCGCATCGAAAATCCCTCCGACAAGGGCCCGCAGTTCCGCATCTTCGCGGGAGCCGTTGAACTCGGCGCCGCCTGGCAGAAGCGCTCGGAACAGACCGACCGCGACTACCTCTCGGTCAAGCTCGACGACCCGAGCTTCCCAGCTCCGATCTACGCGACGCTCTCCGAGGTCGAAGGTGGAGATGGCTACCAGCTGATCTGGTCCCGCCCGAACCGGGACTAAGAAGCCCGACCCCGCCCGAGAGGGCGGGGTCATTCCTTCAGCGAAGAACGAAAGCCGGATCAGGCATTGAGCCTGGTCCGGCTTTTTTGGTGGCACACGAGAGGGAGGCATAGCTGCTCAGGAACGGGGAGTGTGCCGCTCGCGCATGCCGGCTTCAAGGATGAGCGGTTCCCCCAATTTTCTCCAGCCGCCTGCGGCGCCTTCCGAAAATCGGCTCCCCCACTCCCCGGCCCTGCCGGTCGCTTGCGCGATCCCTGACCCCGCCATCCCCTTCCGGCTGGTGACCTCGTCTTTCACAAACTCAAGGAGATGAGACGATGACGTTTTCCCTGGAACAGCACATCGAGGAACTGCGGGCAGAGCTTGCGAATTGCCCGGACTGGGACGAGCGACTTGAGATCGAGGCGGCCATGGCCGGCGCAAGGCAGGAGCTTGCCTTTGTCAACGCAAAGCTTGACGCCCTGCTTTCGGAAGAACCGCCTTCTTGAAAGGTGCCCATCCACATACCTGAAAATCAAGCCTCAAATTGAGACTGCAGCGGCGGTAACGCGTTTGGCATTCATCAACGTTTCTTCTTGTGATCCCACTTAATCGACATCAGGGATGGTGCAACCCGGTCGTCACGCCGCAACCTTCCGGCATCAGAATTTTCCCCGGCCTTCGGCTTCCGCGCGAAACAAAATTCAGTGGCCTCCAGGTCCTCCGCTTTCGCTTCGGCCGTCCCGGTGCGGCGCTCCTTTCCCGGTCTGCTCTTCATCCTCGCGATGAAACGCAACCAACAGGAGAAACCGCCATTCAACAGCTCGCCAAGTTCCTTACCGCCACCGGCCGCCGTCTGCGTACTCTCGGCAAGATTGCCGGTCACTTCTTCCGCAAAGGAAAGCTCGGCTTGAAAGTCGCGATCAAGGTCCCCTTCTTCGTCGACATCGAGATCAACTTCGAGACCGACTGGAGCCGGCGCCGAAAAGGCGCCACACCGCTGAGGATCTGGCCCGCTCCGGCGGGCCGTTTCTTCAGCACCAGGGCTCGGGGCGGCCTGACCAGGCTCGCGCCAGGCCTTCTGAGACAAGACGGTCGCCGAGACTTTGGCCATTGCGGACGAGCACCCGGAGCTTGCGGCCGTAGCGATCCGTATCGCGGCCAGGCCTCGCCTGAAGCTGGAACGGTGCCTCGTTGACGAGCTCGATCAGGCGGCGTGTGGCCCGGTTTCCGAGCGCGAGTTCCGAGGAGCATTTCGGCGTGCTGATCTCAGGAGCGTCGATATCGGCAACCCGCACCTTCTCACCGTTGATCCAAAGCGTATCACCGTCCACGACGCAGTTTTTCCGGACACCGGTAGAGCACTTTGCAAACTTCGTGGTGACGCTGGATTGCGCTGCTTCGACAGCTGGGACAAGCGATACTGCATAGAGAATGATCGCGACGGCGGTGAGGCCCGTCAGGGTTCGTTTCAACGGACTGTTCCAAGTTCGATTTCAGTTAAACGAGCGCAGCTATCAGATTCGTGAGCGGCTGATGACTTGGTTCGATAACCTCGGGCTCGCTTCTGTCGGATCAGGTCCAGGAAGAGAGCAACTGCATCCTGTTCCCGCTCGAAATGGTGGATCAAGGTCTGGCCTTTGGCGCCGATCCTGCCCCACCGCCGTGTGAGGCAGAGCTCTCCGAAGAGATTGGCGTCGATCGACATCGAGTAGAAGCGGGCCATGTTCCTGGCGCGATCCTTCCGTTCTACATAGAGCTGATAGGGCTGTGCGATCATGACCGAGATTCGCGCGTTTCGAATCGGCGGTCCAACGACAATTATGAATCGGTCTCGCATGATCGATTCAATCCGGTGAAGCGTTCCATGAGGGAGGTGTTTGGCGATCCCCCTTCGGCGTACGGCTCTATTCGCCGAGGCGAACGAAGCCCCCAAGCGGTCTTCGCCCATTCGAGTCACGATCGTCTCGCGGGCACTGCGGCAGATTTCAATACCCAAGATATCCGAGGATATCCGCACCATAATACTCACCCTCTTCGTCGGCATAAGCAATGACCTCGCCATTGGCTGCGTCGATAATGCCTTATCGTCGCAGCGGACCGTAGCCGCGACTTCGTGGATGCGGGATTCCTCAATGGCCTCTTCTGCCGTAACCTGTGCCTCGCAGGCTTCCCAATATCGCATCGGCCGATCCTCCTGCGCTCAGATTGTTTCGGGAGAAACAGGTTCGTCGACACCCGCTTCGCGTTGCTGAAACCTGTTCTTCCCCACGCACGACGTCATGTCCGGCCGACGGAACCAGATCGCGCGACCGCATCGCAGCGGCGCATTGCCCGCCGTGAAGACGATCTGCTCGTCGGCGCGCATGCGTAGGACTTCGTGAGGCTGGATCAACTGCCGCGAGGCAAGCTGTTTCGAGCGTGTCCGCGATGAGCCGCGCGATTGGAAACTGCGGCTGACCTGGTCGATTTCGACCGTGGTCGTGCCGCACCGACGCGAGATATAGTCAGCTGTTTCCGGGTCGTTGATCCCGGCGAATGAGATCCAGCTGGCGCTCTCGAACCACTTGCTGGACGCGTCGCGCCCACCATAGGTTTCCCGCAGCTGGCCGATGGACTGGTAGATCATCGTCAGCGTGATGCCGTACTTTCGGCCGGCATCACGCGCGGTCTCCAGCACCCGCATGTAACCGAGCCTTGCAACCTCATCGAGGAGAAACAATGCCCGGCCTTTGATCGCTCCATCCCGGTTGTAGATTGCGTTGAGGAAGGAGCCGATGATGACGCGCGCCAGCCCGGCATGGGTCTCCAAGGTCTTGAGGTCGATATTGATGAACACGTCGGTCTCGCCATCCGCCAGTGCGTCGGTGGAGAAGCTCGACCCCGACACCAGCGCGCCGTAGTTCGTGTAGCTCAGCCAGTGCGTCTCCTTGATCGCATTAGCGTAGACCCCGCTGAACGTTTCCGGTGTCATGTTGACGAAGGCGGCGACATTCTCCTTCACGAAGTCGGACGCGGAACTATCGTAGATCTCTTGCAGGCGTGCGCGAAGCTTCGGCTCAGGCTCCGACAGATTGGCGCGGACCTGGCGCAAAGTCTGGTGCTTCGCGTCCGTATGTCCGGAAAGGCAGACGTCGGCGATCATCGCCGTCAGAAGCTGCAAACCAGATGCACGGAAGAAGTCATCGCGGACGCCGGTGGCGCGACCACTGTCGCTCATGATCCATGACGCGACGGCGGCGATATCCTCTTCCTTTGTGCCGCCATGGCGACCGATCCAGTCGAGTGCATTGAAGCCAGAACCAGCATTCTTCGGGTCGAGGACAATGACGCGCCGCCCCGCCTTGCGTCGGTGCTCCGTCACCATCGGCGCGACCTCGTTGGACGGATCGAGCACGATGAGCGAGCCGCCCCACTTGAGAGCGGTGGGAACGGTCACAGACGTCGTCTTGAAACCACCCGAACCGGCGAAGACGATCCCGTGCGACGAGCCGAACGAGCCGTCGAAACACAACAGCGGCGCGGAGCCACCCTTGCCCCAGGTTGTCGGCTCACCCGGTCGAAACGCCGTCGCCGCCGGATCGTCCCGGTCGACACGATAACGCTCGCCGATGACGATACCGCCCGTTTCCGCAAAGAGCTTCTCCGCCTCCTGCATCCGCATCCAGTCCGCCTCCCCGTGCAGGGCGCGCTTGCCACGGATGCGACGCGGCTCGCTTCGCAAAAAGGCCGCATTGCCCATCCTGGCGACGCGCAGCGCGAAGAATGTGGTGAGCAGCGCTGCGCCCGCTCCTGTGATGGTCGAAGGATCGGCATAGGAGAGCAGCGTCCTTTCCGTGGGGACTTGCTCGGCAAACGCAAACAGGCGTGAGCCCTCTCTGATTGCTGCGACGATGACCACGCCGGAGCCGCCCGCGGCGACGCTCCACCCGGCCGCCTTAACGTTGATTAAGCCCCTGGTTCCGAAGAGAAACAGGAGACCGCAGGCGCCGGCGAGCACATAGGGCAATGCCAGCCCGATCCGCCCGAGCATCAGCTTCGCCTGATCGGTCGTACCGAACGCTGAGAGCCACCGTTCGATGCCGGGCATGCCCAAGCAAATGGCAGTCATGGCAATGGCCGGAACGCTTGCGACAAGCATCTTCCTAGGCGTCATCGGCGAATGCCTTCGCACCGAGTTCACTCAGGCGGCTTCGCTCCGCCTCGTCCGATTTGATCCGCGCGCCGGCATCGATCAGGAGCCCGAGCAGCAGCGCACGCTTCTCGTAGCGGAGGCCAGCCTTGACGATCAGGCCGCCGAGTTCGATTTTCTCCCGCGCGTCTTTCTTGCGGGCTTCGGTCGCAGTCATCTTCTGCATGCGCTCAAGCCTCAGGAGATTGGACCGCAGCCTCGCCAGCGCCGTTCGGCGACGTGGTCGCAGGCTTGCGTCCTTGGGCGGGTTTCGTTCCTTCGCGAAAGCGGCCGGCGACCTCCTCGAACGCGGACAAAAGGTCGGCCTCTTCGATCTCGATCTCCCCGAGGCCTGCCCGTATCGCGATCCGACCGATGCGCTCGGCGTCACGTGTTTCCGCCTCCTTCAGCTTCTCCTGCAGGCGAGCAATTTCTTCCCGGATTTTGGCAGTTGGCTTCTTCATGGGCTTGGCTTCCTCGTTGCTGATGGTTCGATGGAGACGAACCGTGCCCCGCATTTTCTACCGCTGGAAAGGTGCAGATTTGCACCTCGCCAAAGCGCCAGCTTTTGGCGAATGATCCCGCCGTTTCGAAGAAGCGGATCCAAGGGCGCAATTATACGTCGCTGACGCGACGTGCTCGAAAGAGCGGATTTGCGGGGCCGCCTCTATCTTCGAACAGATTGGAAACGTTCGTTAAATAGAGAAGATTAGCTCGTGGCCGTCCCACATTTCTCAGTCAGCATCGTCGCCCGTGGTTCCGGCCGCAGCGCCGTGCTGTCCGCGGCCTACCGGCACTGCGCGAAAATGGATTTCGAGCGGGAAGCAAGGACGATCGACTATCGCGCCAAGCAGGGGCTCCTGCATGAGGAGTTCGTCGTTCCCGATGACGCGCCAGCCTGGGTGCGGGCGATGGTGGCCGATCGATCTATCTCAAGTGCGTCCGAGGCTTTCTGGAACAGGGTCGAGGCTTTCGAGAAGCGGTCCGATGCTCAACTGGCGAAGGACGTCACCATGGCCCTGCCGATCGAGCTGTCAGCCAAACAGAATATCGCGCTGGCCAAGGATTTCGTCGAGCGGCATATCAAGGCCAGCGGCATGGTCGCCGACTGGGTCTATCACGATGCGCCCGGCAATCCGCATATCCATCTGATGACGACGCTGCGGCCGCTGATCGACGACGGGTTCGGGGCGAAGAAGGTCGCAGTCCCCGGCTCCGATGGAAAGCCGCAGCGCAACGGTGCCGGGAAGATCGTCTATGAGCTTTGGGCCGGCGGTGCCGATGGATTTAACGCCTTTCGCGACGGATGGTTTGCGTGCCAGAACCGGCATCTTGCCCTTGCCGGCCTCGACATCAGGGTCGATGGCCGTTCCTTCGAAAAGCAAGGCATCTCGCTGGAGCCAACCATTCACGTCGGGGTCGGTGCGACGGCGATCGAGCGGAAGGCGGCTGGCGCGGGTGAGACCGCGCCGCCCGCTTCGGTAAAGCTGGAACGGATCGAGCTTCAGGAAGAGCGCCGCGAGGAAAATGCGCGGAGGATCCATAGCGATCCCGGTCTCGTCCTCGATCTCATCACCCGCGAAAAAAGCGTCTTCGACGAGCGAGACGTCGCCAAGGTTTTGCACCGCTACCTCGATGATCCAGCCCAGTTCCAGGATTTGATGGCGCGGGTTTTGCAGCATCCGGATGCGCTGCGGCTGGATAGAGAGCGGATCTCGTTTTCGACGGGTGCCCGGTCGCCGGCGAAATACACGACGCATGATCTTATCCGCATCGAAGCGGAGATGGTGAACAGGGCTTTGTGGCTCGCGCGGCAGCGCTCTCATCATGATGCAGCCCAGGTCCTGACCCAGGCTTTCGAACGGCATGGCCGGCTTTCGGAGGAGCAGAAATCGGCGATAGAGCATATCGCTGGCTCAGAGCGGATTGCCGCCGTTGTCGGGCGCGCCGGTGCCGGCAAGACAACAATGATGAAGGCGGCACGCGAAGCCTGGGAGGCGGCCGGATATCGAGTTGTCGGCGCAGCCCTTGCCGGCAAGGCCGCCGAGGGACTGGAGAAGGAAGCCGGCATTGCGTCCCGCACTCTGTCTGCCTGGGAACTGCGTTGGGATCACGACCGCGACCATCTCGACGACAAGACCGTTATGGTACTCGACGAAGCTGGCATGGTGTCGTCGCGGCAGATGGCACGCCTCGTCGAGGCCGCCACGATATCAGGCGCGAAACTCGTTCTCGTCGGCGATCCCGATCAGCTCCAACCGATCGAGGCGGGTGCGGCCTTCCGCGCCATTTCCGAGCGGGTCGGCTATGCCGAACTGGAAACCATCTATCGGCAGAGCGAGCAGTGGATGCGTGATGCGTCGCTGGAGCTCGCTCGCGGTAACGTGTCGTCTGCGCTCGCCGCTTACGCGGGCCAGGGCATGGTTCGAACGGGCTGGACCAGGGACGAGGCGATCACCACTTTGATTGCCGACTGGGACCGCGAATACGATCCGGCCAGTTCCTCGTTGATCCTCTCGCACCGCCGCCTCGACGTGCGAATGTTGAACGAGATGGCCCGCGGCAAGCTAGTCGAGCGCGGCCTCATCGATGCCGGACACACCTTCGAGACGGAAGATGGTCACCGACAATTCGCAGCTGGCGACCAGATCGTCTTCCTGAAGAACGAGGGATCGCTCGGCGTCAAGAACGGCATGTTGGCCCGCGTGGTCGAAGCGCAGCCCGGGCGTATTGTTGCCGAGATCGGTGGTGGCGATGATCGTCGTGAGGTCGTGGTCGAACAGCGCTTCTATGCCAATGTCGATCATGGCTATGCCACCACGGTTCACAAGAGCCAGGGCGCCACTGTCGATCGCGTCAAGGTCTTGGCATCGAGCACGTTGGACAGGCACCTTTCCTATGTCTCCATGACCCGCCACCGCGAAACGGCCGAGCTCTATGTCGGCCTGGAAGAGTTTGCCCGGCGGCGCGGTGGGGTGCTTCTCGCGCACGGGGAAGCCCCCTACGAGCACAAGCCGGAAAACCGGGCCAGCTACTATGTCACGCTCGGCTTTGCCGATGGACAGGAGCGGACGGTTTGGGGTGTCGATCTTGCCCGCGCGATCGATGAATCGAAAGTCGAGATCGGAGATCGCATCGGTCTCAAGCATCTCGGATCGCAGCGCGTCACGCTGCCTGACGGTACCGAGGCTGATCGCAATTCGTGGAAGGTCGTCTCCGTCGAGGAGCTGGCGATGGCGAGAATGCATGAACGCCTGTCACGCGACGGATCGAAGGAGACCACGCTCGATTACGAGGATGCTCCCTCCTATCGCGCGGCACTTCAGTTCGCGGACGCGCGCGGCCTGCATCTGATGAATGTCGGTCGCACCCTGCTGCGCGATCGCCTGCAGTGGACCATCCGCCAGAAGGGAAAGCTGACAGATCTCGTCTCGCGGCTAACCGCCATCGGAACGCGGCTCGGATTGGGTCGTGGCGTCGCCGAGGAACCCCGCGCTCGTAGCGCCTCCGAAACCCGAAATCAGACCAACTCTGTCATCCAGAAGGACGGGACGCCCATGGTTGCCGGTATCACCACATTTACGAAATCGATCGAAAAATCTGTCGAGGACAAGGTCTCGGCCGATCCCGCCTTGAAGAGCCAATGGCAGGAGGTCTCGGCCCGCTTCCACCTCATCTATGCCGATCCGCAGGCGGCGTTCAATGCTGTGAATGTCGATGCCATGGTCGGAAGCCCCGAGATCGCGAAAACAACGATCGCGACGATTTTTAAGCAGCCGGAAAGTTTTGGTTCGTTGAAGGGCAAGACCGGCCTTTTCGCCGGCAAGGCAGAAGTCCAAGCGCGAGAGACCGCGCTCGTAAACGTCCCGGCACTGGCGCGTGATCTGGACGGGTACCTGTGCAAACGGGCTGAAGCCGAACGTCGCTATGAGGCGGAGGAGCGTGCTGTTCGCTTGAAGGTCTCGATCGATATCCCCGCGCTCTCCGGCGCGGCCAAACAGACCCTTGAGCGGGTGCGCGATGCCATCGACCGAAATGATCTCCCCTCCGGCTTGGAATACGCCCTCGCCGACAGACAAGTGAAGGCCGAACTGGAAGGATTTGCGAGAGCCGTCTCCGAACGTTTCGGGGAAAGATCCTTCCTGCCGCTCGCGGCGAAAGAGGCGGACGGCAAGGTGTTCGAGAATCTTTCCGCCGGCATGGCGCCGGCTCAAAAGGCCGAGCTGCAATCGGCCTGGAATACGATGCGGACGGTGCAGCAATTATCCGCCCATGAGCGGACGGTGACGGCCCTCAAACAGGCCGAGACCATACGCCAGACCAAGACCACCGGGCTCTCCCTGAAATGAGTGCCGAACCATTGAACATGCGTCGTTCGAGACGCGCTGGTCGTCGTATGGCGGTCATCCTGCTTGGCGCCGTTATCGGCCTTGCAGCGTTCCTGGTGATGGGCTTTGGTGCTGGAATCAGGGTCAACACCACGCCAAGCGAGCCGCTCGGGCTCTGGCGAATCGTCCCGGTCAATCGTCCCGTCGAGATCGGTGATCTCGTCTTCGTCTGCATGCCCGATACCGCCGAGCGCGTAGAGGGAAAATCGCGGGGCTATCTGCGGCGTGGGCTCTGCTCCGGTGGAACAGGGCCGCTCATCAAGCACGTTGTTGCTGTCGCCGGGCAGGAGGTCGAAATTGCCAGCAGCGTATCGATCGATGGAGCGGTTCTCGGCAATTCTCGGCTCGTCGAGCGTGACGGTCGTGGCCGGCCGCTGCGGCCTCATTCCGGTGGGACCGTGCCGCTTGGGCAGGTGTTTATCCACTCTCCGTTCCCGGGGTCTTGGGACAGTCGATATTTTGGCCCGGTTCCGGTTTCCGGGATCCTCGGACTGGCGCGCGAGGTCCTGACCTATGCGCCATGACCGGCAAAGAGCAGCGCTCATGGTTGCCGGCGCGATCGCATGCGGCTGGATCGGATGGAGCGGTTATATGTTGCTCCTGCCGGTCTCTATCGCCTTCCCCTATCTGTGGTCACGGGCGCCGGATCGGACTTCTGCGGCGCTTGTGTCTACGGGATATTTCCTGGCGGCGTCGCGGGGATTGCCGCAAGGCGTTGCGGCCTTCTATCAATCGGACATTTGGCCCGGACTGATCTTGTGGCTTTTGGCGTCGAGCGGCTTCGTTTTCGTCCATTCCGTTCTCTGGACGGGGCGACGGGGTGTTCGAAGCGTATTGGCCTACCTCATCGCCATGGTCCTCATGGCTCTTCCGCCATTCGGCATTCTTGGCTGGGCCCACCCAATTACGGCGGCAGGTGTCATCCTTGCTGGATGGGACTGGCTCGGTCTATTGGCAATGGCAGCCGGCCTATCGATCATGACGACGCGATACTGGCCGGCTGCTGCCATCACCTTCGCAGGTTGCTGGCTCTGGTCCGCCGCTTTCTGGATGCAGCCGCAGATAGGGCGCGATTGGCAAGGTGTCGACCTCCAACTCGGGAAAAGATTGGGTCGAGACGCGGGCCTTGCCTATCATCGTCAGCTCCGTGCATCGATCGGCCGAAGCAAGGTTCGCGACCGGATCGTCGTCCTTCCGGAAAGCACTCTCGGCTTTTGGACGCCATCTGCCGCAGCCCTTTGGCAGACATATGCGAAAAGCAGCACAATGACCGTTGTCGCAGGTGCTGTTGTCGTCGACGAAACCGGTTACGACAATGTTCTTGTCCAGATTACCGGACAGCGCAGCGATATCGTTTACCGCGAGCGGATCCCGGTGCCAGGTTCGATGTGGCAGCCGTGGCGCCGACTGGTCGGGCAAAGCGGAGGAGCCCGCGCGCACTTTTTCGCTAATCCTGTGGTCTACATTGCCGGGAGAAAGTCCGCGCCGCTGATCTGCTACGAGCAGCTCCTCGTCTGGCCGATCCTGCAATCCATGCTGCATGACCCAGACATGATCGTCGCCATTGGTAACGGCTGGTGGACGCAAGGCACTTCCGTTGTCGAAATCCAGCGCATGAGCGTCGAGGCCTGGGCCCGCCTCTTCGACCGACCTTTCGTTATGTCCTTCAATACCTGATGCCGACACTCAAGCGGGAGAGATCAAATGGATGCGGAGCTGATAGAAAAATGCCGCGATCCGGCATTAACGCCGGCTATCGTCGAGCAGTTTGTTGCGGCGGCCGGGTCAGACGACCCTCTAGCCATAACGATCAAGGCAGATGGCCGGCTGGTGCTGATCCCGAAACCTCAATCGACCGAAGGCGCATTGGCAGTGGTCAAGGAGTATGCGGGGCACGCGATGGTCAGGGTCGGGCTGACCCAATTTCCCGCCGGCTTAGGCATCCGTGATGTTTCCCATATGCAGGCAAGTTTATTCGAACCGTGCGAAAACCTACGCACGGGCACCGCCTTGTTCGCGAAAGTCGCGCGCATCGTGACCCAATGGTACGGGCAACCGACCAATCCGGAACTCTTGCCGCAACTGTTTGATGACGCAGTGGTTGCCTGGCGAAACGGCAGTTTCGAGGGAGAAAACATCTTCAAGGCCGATGATCCTGGCGGCCCGACGTTTTTCACCGGGGAGGCGGTTCCTCCCCGGTCTCCTCTCTTCAATGCAAGCGTTCCCGCAAGGCAACCGCTGTCTGACGATGCCGTCCCGGACGTCGGCATGCGTGTCGACCTGTCCCGGATACAGGGAGATCGGCAATAGAGGTGTTGCGGCAATACAGGTGGAGGCAATCAGTCCGAGACGAGGTCCGCACCAAACCATCGGTAGCTGATTTCTTCAAGGGTACCGTCCGCCTTGATGGATCGTAAAGCCGTGTTCAACTCTTCCGCGAGATGCGCACTGTCTTTGCGAACACCAATTCCAACTCCAGGACCAAAGAGCCCGCCGGAAATGCGTGGTCCATAGATCGCGACTGTCGCGTGGTCATCCGTATCGAGGAACGCTTTCCAGACCGAATAATCCGCCAAGCCTGCATCGATGCGGCCCACCGAAAGATCGATGTTGAGATTATCCTGGGTGTCATATGTCCGGACCTCGACGGCATCGCCGAGATATTCCCGAACGAAGGCTTCAGCATTCGTTGACCCCTGGACACCGATGACCTTGCCTTGCAGGTTGTTTTTTAGCGTCTGCAAAAATGCCTTGTCGCTGTCGGACGCAGATGAGAGATCGATCCGTGTGTTTTCGGGAAGTTCAGGCAGCCTGCTGGCCTTCGAGGCCACGAAATAGTTGGATGTCAGCGCATAGGGTTCAGAAAAGGCAATAACCTGCTTGCGCTTGTCGGTGATCGACATGCCGGCCATGATCGCGTCGAATTTGCCGACCGTCAGCGCGGGTATGATGCCGTCCCATGCCTGCGTGACGAAGGTGCAATCGAACTTCGCACGCTTGCAGAGCGCCTTGCCGACATCGATATCAAAGCCGACCGCCTGACCAGAAGCGTCGACCGCATTCCACGGCGGGAAGGCCCCTTCCGTGGCAAATGTCAGCGATTTCTGATCCTGTGCTCGCGCCTGCACGATAACAGTCAGCGAGGCCAGCATGGCGATTGCAGCGATGGTGGTTTTCATGGAATTCCCCTTTTTGTTTTTCATTCAGACATAGAGTTTCGGAACGTGATCCCGCAATCCCGCATACAGCCCAATGAGGTCGGTCCCCCATCGCGCTGCAACTTCGTCCCGTGTGATCATCGCTTCCCCCTGACGCCCAAGCAGAACCACTTCGTCGCCGAAGCGCGCTTCCGGAATGTCGGTGAGATCGATCCGGACATGCTCGAGATGTGATGGACCGATCAAGTTTGCGCGCCGCCCCCGCACGAGACCGACCATCCCGTTGGGCAGATATCTTGGCAAACCGTCACCCCAACCCATTGCCATGACACCGAGTATCATCCCCGAGCGAAAGCCGGGACCATCGGGCACGGGACCAAGTGACGCATCGACGCGCTTGACCGAAACGAGCCTCGTTGCGATTGCCTTCAGCGCCGGGCGCAAGGCAATTGGACGCGCTGGCTCACTGATTTCGGAAATACCGAAAAGGAGCGCGCCGGGATCGACGGCATCGAAATCCATATCCGGATGCTCAAGGACACCTTCCGTGCTCGACATCATCACGAGCGCCGGCCGATGACCGGAGGTGTCGATCGTGCGTAGAGTGTCATGCATTCTTGCGAGTTGTGCCTCGGCCTTGTCGTTCTGCGAACCGGGCAGCTCGCTCATATGCGCGTAAAGCCCCTCAACTTGAACATCGGGATACTCGGCTGCGATCCTTAGAAGCTCAGGCAGCTGAGCCGGCGTGGTACCGGCTCGAAAGAACCCTAGATCGAGCTTCATGAATAGCCTGGTCGTCGTCAGCACTCGTCGCCACTGCATCAATTCCTCGATGCTCGAAACGCTGATCGTAAGACTGTTTGCCTCAATCAATCTTGCGTCCTCGAGACCCGGACCGGGATACAAGAGAATGGGACTTGAGACGCCACGCTGGCGAATGGCGATCGCATCGGCGATGGATGCAACGGCAAAACCGTCGATACTCTCCTGTGCCAGTGCCGCGGCGACGACCCCGGCCCCGCAGCCATAGGCGTTGCGCTTCAGGCATCCGTAGATCTTGACGTGTTGCGGCAAATTCCGACGAAGCTGACGATAGTTGTGACGTATGGCGTTGATATCGATCTCGACCCAACATCCGCGGATCCGAATGTCTGCTACGGCGTCGGCTTGATCGGTATAGCGGTTTTGATGTTCAAGAAGGTTCATTTGCCACCTTCCTGCACGGCAAGCTTCATTCCGGTCCGCCCGCGAGCAAATGTAATGCGCGGCCCAGACCTCGGCCGCCTGTCGCTTCTTGATATCCGTCCCTCAACCAACCGGAAGAACTGCGTGGTCAGAAGCGTGATCGCGAGATAGATCAGAGCTGCCGAAATGAAGACCTCGTACGGCGAGAAGGTCTGCGCGACGATTTTACGCGCGTTTCCGGTCACCTCCATGATGGTGATGGTGCTGGCCAGCGAGCTGGCTTTCAGCATCATGATAACCTCGTTGGCATAGGCAGGGAGTGCAAGCCGGATACCGGTTGGCAAGACCAGACGCCTCAATCGAAGCGTATAAGACATGCCCAGGGCCTTGCCGGCTTCGATCTCACCTGCAGGTATGGCGCGGATGCCGCCACGCAATATTTCGGCGGTATAGGCGGCATGGTTCAAAGAGAACGCAATGACGGCGCACCAGAGCGGGTCTCTGAGGATTGGCCATAAGAATCCGAACCGGACCCAGCCGATCTGACTGGCGCCGTAATAGATGAGAAACAGCTGAACGAGCAAAGGCGTTCCGCGAAACACAAATGTGTAGATCTGAGCAGGCAAATACACGATAGCGGACGATGATGTCCGCATCAGCGCCATGGGAATGGCCAAGGTGCCGCCAATGACAACAGCGGCCAGCGTCAGGCCTATTGTGAGGACCAGACCATCCATCAACCGCGGGATCACATCGATAATCAAGGAGAGATTCATGGTTGCATCCTCACATCGCAAACCGCGCGCCGCGGCTGGCGCGGTGCTCGAGTTGCGCCAAGCCGATGATTGAGGCGGACGTGAAGGCCAGATAGATTGCCGCCGCCGCGCAATAGAATGTCAAAGGGTCATGCGTTGCGCCGGCGGCGATGCCGGTCTTGCGCATCAGGTCTTCCAGTCCGACCACGGAAACGAGCGCCGTGTCCTTGAGCAGAGTGAGCCAGAGGTTTCCAAGGCCCGGCAGGGCGTGCCTCCACATCTGCGGCAGGATGACGAAACGCCAGATCAGGACACTTGGAAGTCCGAGTGCGCGTGCTGCTTCGATCTGACCATGCGGGACTGCCCGGATCGCCGCCCTGAACACTTCGGTTGCATAGGCACCAAACACCAGAGACAGGGCGAATACACCGCTGCTGAATGCATTGATCTCGGCATAACGACCGGCCAATGCGGTCAGCGCGACTGTCCCTCCGAAATAGAGGATGAGAATGATGAGCAGTTCCGGAATGCCGCGTATGACCGTGGTGTAGAGAATGGCTGCCGCCCTTATCATCGCGACATCGCTCTGCTTGGCAATTGCCCCGCAAAGCCCGACGGCGATGCCGAAAACAAGACTCGTTGTGGCGAGCCCCAAGGTGGTGGATGCTCCGGCGACGAGCTGGCCTGCAAAACCTTGCAATTCGATCATCGGCCAGGCTCCTGCATATGGCTGGAGAGGAACCGCGCCAGTCTCGGGGAAGAAGGCTGCCGGAAGAATTGTTCTGGTCTCCCCTCCTCCTCGATCTGGCCCGCATGAAGAAAAACAACGCGGTGAGAAACCTGCCGGGCAAAGCCGAGTTCGTGGGTCACGATCAGCATTGTACGGCCCTCCTCGGCGAGAGCCCGTATCACTTTCAGAACCTCGCCGACGAGTTCCGGATCGAGCGCGGATGTCGGTTCATCGAACAGCAGGATCTCCGGCTCCATGGCCAGTGTCCGTGCTATAGCGATGCGCTGCTGTTGCCCACCGGAGAGATGGGCGGGGTAGGCCGACCGATGACTGGCCAGGCCGACTTTTTCGAGCAGGCTCAGTGCCCGCTCATTCGCCGCTCGCCTTGAGAGGCCGAGGACGTGGATGGGTGCTTCGACGATGTTCTCGAGCACGGTCTTGGCCGGCCACAAATTGAAATTCTGAAATACCATGCCGAGCGAGGTGCGAAGCGCGTTGATCTGCCGCTGTTTGGCGTTCCCCCGACCCATCGAGACGTGGCGGCCGCCGACCCAGATTTCACCGCTTGTCGGTTCCTCAAGGAAGTTCAGGCAGCGCAGGAATGTGCTTTTCCCCGAACCGCTGCTGCCGAGGATCGAGATGACTTCGCCGCGTTCTGCCGTTAATGACAAGCCCGTGAGGACCTCGACCGGTCCATACTGCTTCTTCAAGTTGACGACACGCAAGGCAGTCGTCCGAAAGTCTTGAGTGCTCTGTACCCTGCCACGTGAGTCAATCGTCATGTGCCCCTCTTTTTCCAGGAGGGTGCATGAAGTGCGATTGCAGTGCTTGCACGCATTTGATGCAGATGCGGTTTTTGATCGCCGAATGCGTCGACCCTGCCAGCGAAATGGATCGCGAAACGGGTCTTTTGTAAATGAGATCAGTTCTGCGCGAAGGGCTTTACTTGCTCAATACGATATCTCTTCTCGAATTCTCGCAGGGCCATCTCGAGCGTCGCCGCGAAGGCTTCCTGATCGAACAACATCGACTCTTTCGCCTCGTGTAGGTAGCGCCAATCAATGAAGGCGTTCCGGTGCTGAGCGAGAATGTGATGAATGCTGTAGCCTAAATGCAGTCCGCTTGGATGATACGGTGCAACTGACGCCTTGAACTCTGCGTCGAGCTTTTTCTGACTGTCGGGTTTTAGGCGCCCAAACAGCTTGACGAGGTCGTGGGATCTCATGAAATTGGCATCATCGTAGTCAAATACGAACCATGCTTTTAGAGCCAATTCCATTCCAAGCGCCAGAAGCATGGGTTCGACACCTACGTGTTCGGTGTCGTCCACATCGCCAAACTTACCAAACTGGGCTTCTGGAAAAGCTCGGGATTTGTTGAGGATGGCCCGCGCTGCCCTTCCAATCTTGATGGCGGTCGTCAAACGCGCACTCATTTCATATCCTCAGTTGTCGAGGCTTCAAAAAGAATGTGGCCTATGGCCAGCGAGCGCCTCGGGATCTCATTTCAGGCCCATACAGCATTCGATTGCCAATTGGCTGGGAAGCCCATCTGATCGATTGGAATATTCGGATGATCGGCAATCAGCTCACGGAAGCGGTCGACCCAATGCGTTTCAGAGGAAATGATCTTCAGCAAAGATTGTATCGCGACCGCGTGATTATAGAACTTCTTTGGGTGATGGACATGACTTGCATCCGCTTTTGTAATTGAAGGGACGACGCCAAACTCCCTGTTCCAAACCCGGCTGTGATGTGCGCAAAGATTTCTCAAGTGCGACGCAGCATGGAGCCACGATCCGAGACGGTTGCGCGGTATGCCGAACGCGGCAGCCACGCTTTTCTTCTCACCGTCCACGAGATTTTTGTAGACCTTCGAGATGGCACCAAACGATAGAATTTCCATTACCATCCAACTGGGTGGCAACAAAGGGGGATCGTATGTTCTGAAATAGTGGGCGATGAACTCGGTTTGCTTGTGCTGATCGAAAGGCGCTAGGCCAGTTTCCCGACGAACCAGTGTCATGAACCCGGCATGGTAGGCGGGTACGAAATGGACACTATCCATATACCAGTGCGGACCGTGCCGCTGTGACATGACGTCCGAAAGCGCGGATCGAGCCGCTACCTCAATCCTCTCGATTGCATCCATGGCAATACCACGGAGCCGCCGATCGAATATGTATCGATCCAAAACCGTATCCAGATCAGTGTTTGGTCTGAAATTGCTGTGGTTCGCTGTGCCGTCGCGAAACTGGAAAGGAAACCAGTAACCGGACAGGCGATAGTAGCCGACGTAAGTCAGAAATTGCGCCGCTTTTCCCGGATCGGAAATCAACATCCCGCGCTGTTGGAGCAAGGCAAGTTGGTCCGGAACGCTCAAGGCCGGTTTGTTGAAAGGAATTTTGGCCAATAAAAAACCCGCCTGTTGCGCTTCGTCGAGAGGCGTGGCGGGTGTGTTGCGCCGAATATGCTCTCGATTCAGTTCGTAGTCAAGGTCTGTCACCGCCATAAGTCGCGACGGACTCAAGGCGGCTGAAACCCATATATCTCTTGAAAATGCACGAGGCAAACGGGCTTTGTCGAGGCAAGGATTACATCTGTAGAACAAAGGTCGAGAGATAGTTTACGCTGCTCCCTATAATGACGGGATCACTAAAAGCCTTAGAGTCTGTTCAAGAAAGCAGGTATCGAGCCAGCCGCCGTGTCATAAGCTTGATCATTGCGGTGTGGATGAAGGCGAGGCTTGTTTTTGAAAACCGCTCGAAGTCCTTTGCCAGACGCCTGTTGATGCCAATCCATGCAAGCGTACGCTCAACTATCCAGCGCTTTGGCAACACCTGGAACCCAACCTGATCACGCTTTACGATCTCCATCGGTCTCGGGCTTGCCTGCTCGACCTTTGGACCTTGATAGCCGCCATCGCCGCAGATTTTCTCGACAAAGGGAAAGCGGCTGGCGAGCTTGTCGAAAACCAGCGCTGCTCCGTCGCGATCCTGAATGCCCGCCGAATGAACCTCGGCTTTGAGAAGCATACCCAGTGTATCGACCAGAATATGCCGCTTTCGGCCCTTTGTCTTCTTACCCGCATCGTAACCGATATCGCGGCGGGCATCCGGGCCAGTCCTTACCGATTGGCTATCGATGATGGCAAACGATGGCTGCTCGTCGCGCCCCTCCAATCGCCGCGTTCGGCAATAGAGTGCGTCATGAATCCGTCGCCACGTCCCGTCCCGGCAGAACCGCTTGAAATAGTGATGGACCGTGCTCTTCGGTGGAAAGTCGTGCGGTAGCAGCGCCCATTGGCAACCCGATTGCAGTAGGTAGAAGATGGCGTCCATCACAGCTCGAAGCGACGTCTTGCGTCGGCGGCCCCGCAGTGGCTGAGATGGCATGAAGGCTCGACCATGCTCCATTCCCGATCCGTCATGTCACTTGCGTAGCACATCCGGCTTCTGTCATGGTGACGCCGAGTGAAGGGTGTCCAGGCCATTTGATCTCTCCGTATTTGTCGCAAAATACAAAGAATCTTATTGCCGCCCTTCACTCGACCCGTGCCATCAGAGCCATTCTTGGACAGACACTTAGACTATTTCTCCGGCCACGGCAGCATTCGCTCAAAGCGCGCTAGCCTAGCGACCAGCTATGCCGGTAGTTGAGTGGTGTTGTCCCGACAACGCGCTTGAATGCATTGGAGAAGTGGCTGGAACTGGAAAAGCCACACGACAAGGCAATGTCAGTGACCGACAGATTTGTTGCACGAAGCTGGTGCTGTGCCTGTTCCAACCTGCGTTGAACGATGAAGGTATGCGGTGGACAGCCAACCGTCTGGCGGAATGCGCGGCAGAAATGCGGGACGCTGAAGCCGATGTGTTCGGCGAGCTGGACGAGTGACAGTTCTGCTGTCAGATCCTCGTCAATGAGCTCAACCACACGGGTGAGATGGCGGTTGGTAAGGCCGCCTTTGCGTGCCGGCGTGACGAATCTCTGCTTGCGCAACAATTGAGCGAAGATGGTTGCGATGAAGCTTTCGGTCAGCATGGTGCTTACCGGATTGCGATCGTCGATTTCCGAGGCGATGCCGCGTGCAGCATTCATGATGACAGGATCCTCAAAGCCAAGGTCGGGCGACAGTGCCGGTGGCTGTCCGCCGGAAAGCTCGGTGCAAAGTTTTTTCACCAGCGCGGGCTCGACGGAAATCGACAGATATGCGGCGTTGGGGGCGCCCTCTTCCCAGCCGTGCCACTCACATCCTGCTGGAATGAACAGGATGGCGCCCGGTTTACGACGCACGAACTCTGCTTTCCTGCCATCAAGAAAATACTGACCTCTCTCTGATGCGCCTTTCAGGTTCAGTAGGAGAAGATGCCGACTTGAGACGGCGGTGGTTTCCTCTTTTCCCAACCCCGCGCGTTCGACCAAGTCTGCTCGAGACAAGCGCCATGATCGTGATCGATGCGAAACCACCTGGCACGCGGCCTGTTTGAAGCGGGGTGGCTGTATATCTGGGAGCGCGTTCAATGATTGCACTCCTCTTCGCACTGCTGCCGATGCATCGCCGGATCACATTCTGCAGCGACGGCATCCGAGAGCTCCTCACCAAGGGCCGCCACAAACGACGAGATCCGATGTCGAATTCGAGGAGGTAGCGCCAGCAATCCGTCATTGAGGCGCTGCCCCTCCATGCTTGCGGCAAATGCGATGTGTTCATGTATCGGCGGATGGGCCTCTGGGGCGGAGGTTCCGTTCCCCGGCAATCCGTCGAACAGGCGGCTGACAGGGGCACCGAAAGCTTTGGCAATCTCGAACAGCATCGAGGCGCTGATACGATTGCGGGCGCTTTCATATTTCTGGAGCTGCTGGACGCTGATCCCCACGCTTCTGGCGAGTTCAGTCTGCGTCATGCGCGATTGCAGCCGAAGAAGGGCCACCTGACGGCCGACATGGCGATCAGCCGCGTGGGCCGCGCCGCGCGGTGGTGTTTGAGATTGCTGCGAATGAGGCTGCTGCTGTGTCTGCTGTTCCTTGCGGTCCCGCATCATGCACTCCCCGTCGAGTGAGTTAGTCGCGGTACGCCCCCGCGATAGACTCACTTAACCTCCGAATGATCGGGGAGTTCGAAACCGTCCGTGACAGTCCTGCGGCCTTTAGTTCCGGGGAACCTGGACATACGCCACAGGCTCCCCGACCCGAAAGGATCAGAGAGTTCGGCGCTGAAACGACCAGCACCAGTCGCACGGAGGGGTTTCGACACCCCGGGGCAGCACGTACTGCCTTGCCGAAAAGAATAGTCGATGCGGACAGAGGTCGCCAGTCTTTTGTGACGAAATTGCAAGCTGCTGTCGTGATTTAGAAGCCGCTTTTGGACGAGATGCCTGGCATCACCCGATGATGATCAGGTTGCATCCGGGCTCGGAGACCGTCGCGCACCCGCTGCATGCTTCGGTCGCAGCAAGATCAGGATGCCAGTGGCGATCAGTATAACGAGGCCATAGAGCAGAAACATCGTCGACGGTTCGAGGCGGTGTGCTCCGAGTGAAACAGCGCTGAACAATATCAGCCCCATGGCGACTCCAGAGCAGTGAAAGATTCCCTTTGCTCTGCCCAAGGCAGAATTCGAAACCGTAGCCTGCAGCATAACCTCGACCGCTACTCGGCCAAGATTATAGAAAGTGCCCACTGCTGCGAATGTCACAAGGGTCCATAGCAGCGGCGAAAGTTTTAAGCTCGCGAACGAGAGCGCGATCAGCATCAAGGCGCCGATCAACAGAGCGGAGTGTTTTGCATAGCGCGCCAGCAGAATGAGGAGAACGGCGCCGACGATTGATCCTGCTGACCAGGCGCTTTCGAGCTTTCCGAAATCGAGTGCGTTGCCGCCGAACTCGTCGAAGATGAGGCCCGCCCCCAGGATGCTGACAAGTGTGCCCCCTCCATAAAGAAAGGCATAGACGCAGGCGAGGTAAACGAAACACGCATCAATTTTCAGTCGCCGAGGGTCATTAGTGTCGGTGGCCCGAGGACTTGAATGCGTGTCAGACACAAATCCCATACTGACGGCAGAGATGAAGAAGGCAGCCGCTATCGTCGCAAACGCCGCGGGAGCCGAGAAGATATGGATCAACACGCCGACCACTCCTGCGGCGATCAGGCCGCCGACCTGCATGCAGAAGAAGCTGATCGAGTTGGACGTGTCGGGCTTCAGGTGCGCGCCAACGGATGGGATCATCGCCTGCGATGCGGTGAGCGCGATGCGATCGCAAGCGGCGAACAGAACAGCTGCCGAACATATTACCCAGGGCAGGTCCGTCGACATAAGCGCTAGTGATGCCAGCATTCGAATGACGTCAGCTGCAATGAATACGGGACGTCGTTTGAAGCGATCGGATATCCATCCGGCAATCGGACTGACCAGCAGCTCCGTCAGGCTGACGACCGCAACAAAAGTGGCAACCGCGGCACTTCCGCCGTTCGACGCCACGAGGATCCAGGTGCAGGCAACGGCGTATCCATTTCGACCCAAAGCGGACGCCAAAGTGCAACTTAGGAACCAGCGGAATGACGGGTAACGCAGGATAGGGACGATAGCAGAGCGCAGTATTCGGATTGGAGCCATGTGCGGCCCTTGAGGCGAAGCGGGTGCCTTGGACTATCAGCACAGCTCCTTCAGGGCTTTCGAATTCGCGCCATGATAGCGAAACTGTGCCAGCAAACATGCCCGCATCAACGTCGCCAGGTGCGTCGGAACTCGAGTGGGCTGGACCCGAAAGCTTTTTTGAAGGTAGCCGTGAAATGGCTGGAACTTCCAAAGCCGCTTTCGAATGCGATGTCCGTCGCCGACAAGGTGCTTGTGCGCAGGAGATCCGCTGCACGGTCCAAACGCTGATCCAGCAAATAGGCATGTGGCGTCTTGCCGGTGGATTGTTTAAAGGCCCTAAAAAATTGACGCCGGCTCAAACCGACCTCCCCGGCCAGTTCGCTGAGGCTCGGTGGGTCTGCAAGCCTCCCATCTATCGTCGCAACCACCCGACGGAGATCGAACCCGGACAGTCCGCCTTTGGTCGTGTCGAAACCGAGCAACTGCAATCGAACCAGATGAATGATCATCTGTATAGCCTGGCTTTCGACCATCATCGTGCTGATGGGGTCAGGATTCGCAAGTTCGTTCGCGACCAGCTTCAGCGACGCCTCGATCATCGGGTCTCTCAGCCCGATGACCGGTTTCAGGTCGGGCAAGTAGTCGATCCCGAAAGACTTTGCGATGAAGGTGCGATGGATGGTGACCAGGAGATAGGAGCCGGTCCTGTCTCCTTCGTCCCAGCCACGCCACTCGCTAAGGGCCGGCACAAAAACGATGGAGCCCGGGCGGCGCGGCGTGAATGATACCCTTTGCCCATCGACGAAATCCTCGCCGGTTCTCGCCTCTCCCTTCAAGTTGATCATGACAGCATGATGCCTGGGCGCGAGCAGCGTCTCCTGACGTGCCAGACCGGTTCTTTTGACAAGGTCGGCTCGCACCGATCCCCAGTCCATATACCTATGAATCAAGCTACGACGATCCGCACGTCGCACTTCGTCTGGTTTGAAATCGCGTGTCTCTGGCAAACTGTGAGCTGCCCCGCAAGATAGTTGGCACTGCAACGATATAAAAGCCCACCGGAAGTTATTGTGCAATGCGATATTAACCGCAGGTGGGGCGAAGATGGCACTTTTGTGACAATGTGGCAGGTCTCCGAAAGCGTGATCGTTTGCGTGGACTTAGCTTCTTCGAGCACGCTGGTTGTCCAGAGCTCACATGGGATGAACGGCGCTGCACCGTGATGTCATTTGAAGGGGTGTGTTGCGATGCAAGATTTCAACGAATTCTTTGATGAATGCGATCAGGGTCCGCGTCTCAATCAGCTGCCGGGCTTTTTCAGCGAAACGGCAGCCGGCAGGAGCGGCATGCCGCTGCGTCGACCTGCGGTCGATATGCGACTCCTCTCCAACGACGCACTCCTCCTTCAACTGGTGGAGATACATTCCCGTCGGCAAGGATTTTTCGATCAGCACTATCACGCCAGCATTCCTTATCGCCTCGAGGAGGAGTGCCGAATGGCGCATGCCTTGCTGCGGTATGGCCAGACACGTCCGAGCGATCTTCTGGTCTATACCCTTGGGACCGCCGAGGGCACGATGGCGAGAGTGATCTCCGAGATGAGCGGCGGCAAGATCCAATCCCTGGCCTGCAGCCCCAGTGAAGAGAATTATAAATGCTTCATGGCATATGGGGACCCGCTCGGCGCTAGCTTTTTCCTCGGGCCGTTCCATCGGCTGACCAAGGAGCACCTGGCCTCGACGGCGAACCTCGCACGCTTCTCGGATGGCTTCGATGTCATCCTGGAAGACACCACATTCCAGATGTATTCGCCCAATCGCGCCGCGCAAGTGGAGTTTATCGCGCAGCATCTCAAGCCTGGCGGCATCCTGCTTTTCCTGGAAAAGTTTCGCGCCTTCGATGCACTCGATTATCAGGCGCGCGAGGAGCAGAAGAATCTCGGGTTCAAGGCGCATTACTTCGGCGCAGACGAGATCGCCCGAAAGACCGCGCTTGTGCTGAACACCATGCACGAAAGCGAAGCCACTTTGCCTGACATGGCGGATGCTATCTACGCGCATTTTTCCCACTGCATCGTGACCTGGAACAGCGGCAATTTCTATGGTCTCGCGGCGAGCAACGACGCTGACAATCTTGGCCGCTACCTGACGTCGATGCTGCAGCCTGCGATACCGGTCGAATATGTCTACGAGCCGAAACCCTATTCCGATCTGGCGGGATGGCTGAACCGACACAACGGCCGATCCTGACCGCCGAGCCAATCATTCGCTGCCGGCTGTTGCGGGTACGTCCGGCTGCCTGAAAATTGATAACAGAGGCCGGCACAAGCTTGGCGAGAAGGATACCGCCTTCTGACCCACCTTGGTGCCACATGATACAGAGGCATTCAGTGGACAAATTGATTGGAAAGCTCCTGGATATCAACGCAGTCGCCCGAAACCAGACGACATTGAAGGCAGCGCTTGCGGCTCTTGCCGAGACGTTCGGTTTCAGTGGCTACGGCTATCTCAACCTGCGGCCCGGCGATCTTCATGCCGTCTCCAATCTGAGCGACGCATGGCAAGAGCGATATTTTAAAGACACGTTGAGGTTGCTGGATCCGCGGGTCAGGCGCGCACAGCAGGAGAAAAGGGCTTTCGTCTGGTCTACGGATGGGCCGACTGGCAAATGGTCAAAGGAGGACAGAGAATTTTATACCCTGGCGGCCGAGTTCGGTATTCGATCCGGTCTTGTCATGCCGGTGCAGGTCTCGAATGGCGCGATTGCCATGCTTAATTTTGCGTCGGCAGAGCCCGTACCGACCAGGGAATGGAAAATCGATGCAGTTGCCGCAGCTTCGGCAGTTGCGCAATTGCATATGCTGATCGGGCACCTCAGAACCAAGCCATCCATTGAAGAGCATATTTACCTCGGCCCAAAGGAAGCGACCTTCGTGCGTTGGCTTGAGCTCGGCAAGACGGTGGAGGACGTCGCCGATCTGGAAGAGGTCAAATACAACACCGTTCGCATCGCGTTGGTTGAGGCAAGACGACGCTACGATCTTTGCAACAACACCCAATTGGTGGCGCTCGCAATTCGCCGCGGGCTGATCTGACGTTTTTCTACTGAACCGCCGGCGTGCGCCCGAGGATTTTCAGAAGCGTCGTCAGCGCCGACATCTGTGCATGCATCTCGATCGTCGCATCGAGATAGGCGACGTGGTCTTTGCCGACAGTTTCCCGGCCTGTTCTGATGGCCTCGGGGAGGCCTTGGAACAATTCTTCTGCCTTTGTGACGAGGTGCCGGTGCTTCTTGATCGCCTGGACAGTCAAATGCTCGAGAACGGGGTCAGATACTCCTGACAGCAGACCGAACAATGGTCTAAGATCGAATTCTGGCCGTTCAGCGTTTTCGTCGCGGATCATGGCGATACTTTCTTCAACGCGGCGCGATGCGCACATGCCGTCTCTCTGCTTTTCCATGTTGTAGCGCGCTTGTGACGGGGTTTCCACGCGCAGATTTGCAGTGTTGGTCATTGGATCATGAGACACATCCGCGTCCGCTCCCCTCGAAAGGCTTGTGTCCTCCTCAGGGGATTACTTGACGCGTACGTCATTTTGACGTACGTATTGGCCAGAGATCAAAAACAGGAGGCGACGATGTTTGCTTTCAAGGACGCAACCAGCGAAATCGATGAACCCAATGACGCCCGAATGAACTTTCGGACGAAACCACGGATAAAGGATGCAATCCAGCGAGCGGCAGCGCTTTCCGGCATGGACGATTCCGCTTTCACCATCAATGCCGCTTACAGGTCCGCACTGGAAACGATCGCTGCCCACGAAACGACCAGGCTCAAGTCGGTCGATCACGCGGCATTTTTTGATGCGCTCGACAATCCCGCCGCACCGACCGCAAATCTGAAAAATGCCTTTGAGCGTCACCGCAAATCGGTGATCGCGAAGTAATGTCAGATAATGCAGCGGCGACGCTCGTCATCGAGCCGCTTGATCCTGAAAAGCACGATCGGGCGGCTTTTTCGTGTGGTATCGGCCCGGTCGACAATTTTCTGAAGAAGACAGCCAACAAGCTGTCAAAGGCGGACAATCTTCGGGTCTGGGTCATGACCGAGGATGGGAAATCAATCATCGGATTTTACGCGATCAACGCGCATTCGATCGATTTCAGGGATCTGCCGGAGAAATACGCACGCAATCGCCCAGGCCATGGTTCGATACCGGCAGCATATATTTCGATGATCGGGCGCGACCGACGACACCACGGAAACGGCTACGGCGGTGTGCTTCTTGCAGATTGTCTGACACGGATCGCGACTGTCGCTGAGCAGATCGGTACGGCAATGGTCGTTCTCGATGTGCTTGATTGTGGCGATGCTGAGCGAACGAAGCGACGCCAAGAACTATACGCGGGCTATGGCTTCCAGCCTTTTCCGTCTTCGCCCATGCGCATGTTCCTACCCGTTGCCACGATCAAGATGCTTGCCGTGCCACCAGGATAGGCTGGGTGCGCGACTACCGTGAGCGCGAGAGTTCTTCGGCAAGCTTACACACCGCATAAGAAATTGTTTGATGCGTACGGAGGAAACTAGGCTCTTCTGAAGAGCCGTTCAGAAGTGAACGGTCATGTCGAAGCCCTTCTCTCGATGGCCGGTTAGGGCCGTCAGACTTCCGCTTCGCGCCAATAGGAGACATCGTTCCATGCCGGAGACCACGTTTCAAATCGCCACAAGCTGAGCCAGATGGCCACCGAAATCACCACCTTCGCCTGCTGCATTGATCGTTTCGAAGTAGTCGTGCCAGCCAGTGGCAGCGATACCTGATATAAGCGCGTTCATGGACGTTGAATCCGGAGCGCGCCATATCGCAAAGAACTGATGCTTGGGGGCATAAAGGATACTTGCGTCGGTTTTGCCGAGTGTGACCGCCTCTATCCCAAGTGCAGCCAGAGCTTCCATTCCAGAGGCGATGGCTTCGAAAAACCTGTGACGTTGCGTGACGTCAAGATCGAGCCATGCGCTTTTGGGAGAATAGAGTTCGGCTAGGTAGTACGTCATGAGGTGTTCTTTCCTGTCTTTCAAATCTTACGTTCGATCGAGCGCAACGCGCGTTTGCAGATGCGCGAGGTTGCGGTTGTCGGTTCACCCGCGCTCCAGCTAGAGCAAATCGAACGAACCCATTTGGGTTGATCCTTGCTGGCATCGTTCAACCAGTTCCCGACGGAATCTTGAACGTAAGTGGCAGCATCGTCGTGCAGGGGGGCAAGAATTGCCAGCGCCTTTTGAGGCATGCGCCGCAAAGCACCGATATGAGAACACCAGACGCCGCGAGGGCGGGTCGCCTCGCTGGCGAAACGCCGCAATCGCTCCGACGGTTCAGATGTCCATTCGGCAAGCTGCGCAATAGCGTTATCGAGATCGCTTGCGATATGAGGCCGAACCGCCATCCAAGACCATTCCCTGACTCCGAAATGGTGGTCATCGGCAAGCGGCCGGATCAAGATAAGACGCTCACGTAAGCATTTCTCCCCAATCGCGCCGATCATGAAGCAGGCCCATCCTCGAATGGTATCGGACCTATGTTGCTGGAGGTCATAGAGGGCCGTCATGCCATACCGTTCGAGAATGAGGTGTCCTGCCAATGACATGCGTCGGGAAATTCCGTCCGCCTTCGCCTGATGCATCGTCTCAATGGCGTTCTGCCCGATATCCGGAAAGGCCGATTGCATCAGAACCGCGAAATCCACGGCCAAGCACTCCGTCAGGGTGGTTGCTTCAGCGGCACCCGCGTCAAGAAGGGCAAGTCGCGATGGATCGATATCCGCCACACGGCGGCCCGTTGATCTGACTTCAATCATCACGAAGCCTCGCTGTTCGCGGATGATGCCAGGCCTTGTCCAACGCGCGCCAAGAGGTCGCTGAGTGTGGCACGTTCCGATTGAGTGAGTTCGGCAAACAGAGAGCCGATCCACTGGCTATGTTCCTGGAAAAGCTCCTGGGCTATGGCCTGTCCCTTAAGCGTCAATCGCACCGACACTTTGCGTCGATCCTTGCTGTCATTATGGCGGGCAAGAAAGCCATCTCGATCAAGACCATCCAGAAGCCCGGTGATGGTTGCGCGCGTAACCCCGGCCCGTTCTGCCAATTCATGCGGGGCAAGTCCATCTGGCAGGTCGTTGAGAAGAAACAGCAAGGTGAACTTGCCCTCCGATAACTGATAGGGCGCGAGCCGCGCTGCACAGGCACGGTCGATAGACGACGCCAGAGCCAGCGCTTCGAAACAGAGCCGAATGCTGTCGATATCCTGCTGTCCACGGCGTGCTACCTCGTGAAGAATGGCAAGGTGTTTTTGTTCAAGTAATGTCATGCGGCGGCATATAGTATGGCGCCTAACAAATGTCAACTTGAAACGCTATACGCATTCATCACCAAACAGGGATACGCGTGGCAACGTCCGCTCAGGGCCGAACCCGGACTGCGCCGTTGGAGGGTCATTCCACCGTTTGCCAGAACCGTTCTCTCAATTGGCATACATACCCGGGAAGACGATGTCCTGATCGACAAGGACGTTGAAGATATAGCCGGGCCGGATCCTGATCGTCGGCTGGACATTGAGGTTTTTCGAGATCGTCTGCTCGGCCACACGGCCAAAGGTTTCGGCGAAGTTTCGTCGTGCTGCGTCGGATGCCGTATCCTGTGTCGCAAGCGTCGAGCTTTCAGGCATGGCCATGTCGATGCCGGTCCCGATGAGCGCGACGAGAGCGGCGGATCCGAAGGTACGCAGATAGTGATTGTCGACCTTGTCGCGAAACCCTCCATAACCTTGCGCATCCGTGCCGGCCATGCCACCGATCTGCAGTGTCGATCCATTGGGAAATATGATATCGGTCCAGACGACCAGCGCGCCGTTCTGGCCGAACGACACCTTGCTGTCATACCGGCCGAACAGTTTCGTGCCCTGGGGCACCAACAGATAGTGACCGGTCGCGCTGTCATAGACATTTTGGCTGACCTGCGCGGTTATCCGTCCCGGAAGATCCGAATTGAGGCCGGTGATGAGGGTTGAAGGTATGACCGATCCCCGCTTGAGCTCGAACCGGGACAATGGTGCAACAATCTGATTGGGCAGATAGCCGAGTTCTTTGATATCGGCGTTGAAAAAATCCGCCTTCGATGCCTGGCCGTTCTGATCGCCCATCTGACCGGCAGTGCCCGCTTTCAAGGCTGCAGCATAAAGGTCCGATGTGCCGCCTGATGATCTGGCGCCATTCGTGTGGTTGGGTGCGTTGCCGGCGTCTTGTCCGTTTGCACCCAGCTCTGCGGTATCGACCTTGAGTGGAGAATCGAGCGCAGCACTCTTGGCCTGCAGGCTGGCCATACGCTGACGTTGCTGTTCACGCAGGATCTGCTCTCTCTGCTCGCGCAGGATCCTGGCATTCCAGTCGTCCTCCGATTCCATCCGCGACTTTCGGTTCTCACGCGGTTCGACTGGTGCGATGTCCGTCGGTGTCTTCGCAGACGGGGCGGAAGGGACCGGGCTGGGCTGGAAAACGGGCTGCGGCTCGTCCGGATCGCCAATGATCCCATCTCTCACGCCGCGCTTCATCCGCTCCGCGAAACTGGAGGCCGGCGACCCCTCGCCCTCCCCCGCCGGATTTGGCTGCCCGAACTTTATACCGCGCGATGACAGTCCGTAAACGAGGACAGCGAGGAACAGGACGACCAGACCGATCCCGAAGAACACGGGCAAACGGTTCAGGCGCTTCATCCCTTTTTTACTGTCAGGCTGCAAGGCGGTTCCGAGCTGTAGAGATTGGACCATGGTCGTATCCGCCTGTCAGTTGCGCTTCATCAGCGAAAGAGGGCTTGCCGGCGTGGCCACATCGTTTGAGACGCTATAGGCACGACCGATTTCGAGCGTATCGGTCGACAGGCGGGCGAGGACCTGCCCATCCGTCGAGACAAGCGAGTAGGCGAGCTCGACCCGCTCGGTGTTTTTCTGCCCATTGGTTTGCGTGTCGTCAGTGACGACCACATAACCCCAGCCTTTCAGGGCGGCCTCGAGCGCAACCGCGAAGTCGGATGCCTCGCTGCGCAATCTGATGGTCGCACCGGTCGAGCCGGCCTGCTCCGCATATCGTGCAGCCATGTCGCCGGCGATTGTGCTGGCGGCCGGTCCGGTAATCTTTGAAGGCGCAATGCTCTCGGGCAGCCCCTCCGTGGAGGTATGGCAGGCCGAAAGCGAGAGGACTATGAAGATAAAGGCTGTCGGGAAGCTGCGCATGGTTCAACCACCCCGCCGGATGGTGATTTTCTGTTTTCTCCACCCGACCCCAGACATCAGGATGGCCTTGTCGATATTGTAGTCGACGATCATGATGTCGTTTTTCATGCGATAATTGACGACGCGGTTTTGCCCTCCGGACACGACGAACAGGACCGGTGCGTCCTGGCCGGATATCGTGCGCGGAAACTGGATGTAGGTCTTTTGGCCATCCGAATAGACCCGCTTGGGACGCCAGGGGGCACGGCCGCTGAGGGAGTAGGAAAAGCCAAGCTGTTCGGGTGCGACACCGCCGTTCGGCCCGCTCGTCACCTGAAGTCTGGCATTGATGTCCGACAGTTTGGACGACGCATCCTCCGGATATTCGAAGCCGATCCGGGCCATATATTGGGTAGGGTGGGATTTCAGCTGGAAATGGTAGGTGCGGCGTGATGTTGTGACCACCATGGAGGTGACAAGACCTGCCTCCGATGGCTTGACGATCAAATGGATCGCTTGCCCGCTCGCTTCCCCGGATGTCGCCGGTTCCACCTTCCAGCGAACCGTGTCGCCAACCAGGACGTCTCGCACAATCTCCCCTCCCTGCAGTTCGATATCGCACACCTGCAGAGGCGAGCAGACGACGGAGGGCTGTGTTTCGCCGAACAGGAAGACGACCTTTCCATCCGGTCCACGTGTCACCAGTCCGGACTGCGCTCGCCACTTCCCGGAGAGACCGGTTGCCTTTGCCTCGTTTCTGTTGAGGCTTTGTGATACTGCCGGACTTGCCGCACTCAACGAGGCAGCAAGCGCCATCAGGCAGCCAAAGGCTGCATGTCTGTTTATCATCCGCATTGCGGTATCCCTGCCATTAGAGTTGCGCGGTCCAGTCGAAATCGATGACGTAGAGGCCGATCGGATTGAGCCGGATCGTCGTTTCATCCTGGGGTGAGTTGATCGAGACGGTGGCGATGCCGCGGAAGCGTCTGGTGGCCAGGTCCCTTCCCCGTCGATCGCGCTCGTATTCCGTCCAGTCGATCTGGTAGGTCTGGTTAGAAAGCGCGACGATATTGTTGACTTCGATGGCCACCGTCGCATTCACGGCTTTCTCGAACGGCGAGTTACCCCGAAACCAGGCATTGACCTTCTGGGTCGACGGATCGCCCGTCCGCAACAGTGCATAGGCACGGTCGACATATTGTTTCTGCACGACCGCATCCGGGGTGACTGACCGGAAGCTTGTAACAAAAGCACCAAGGGTCGCCCGCACGACACGTGCGTCTGCATACTCGATCTGCTGCGGGAAGCCGGCCGAGACCGTGGTTCCAAGCTTGTCCACCTCGACAATGTAGGGAACGAGCTTCACTTGCGTGCTGAGATAAAGCGCATAACCAAAGCCGATTACTGCCATTGTCAGGCTCAATATGCCGACGGTTCGCCAGGCGGCGGCGGCCTTGACATAGGAACCGTATCGTTCCGACCATTCCTGCCTTGCGGCGATATAGGGATTGTCGGGTGTGCGTGGCGCTGCCATTCTGCCCATCCTGTCTGCGGGTTATGGTTTATCCGATCGTTCGGGTGAGACTGGTTTTGACGAGGGCTTTCCCCGCGTCTGGTCAAGCTTGGCGTTTGCAAGCCCGAGCAGCGATCCGGCATACGCACCCGGCGCGCCGATCGCCTTTTCCTTGGCCGCCGCGCCCGTTGCCGCGGCCCCTGACGTAAAGCTCGCGCCCATGCCACGCAGTGCGGCACCGGCAACAGATGATCCACCGGCTCTTGCCGACTGTGCAGCGGCAAACCCGGCACCGGCCGCGCCGGCGGCCAAAAACGCACCACCCGCAGCAAATGACGCTGCCTGTCCACCATGGCGGATGGTTTCCATTCCGCCCGTAACGGATGCGCCCTGAACCACGCCCTGCAGTATGGTCGGCACATACATCGAGATAATGAAAACGACGACCGACACGCCGGCGATGGCAAGGGTGGTAATGAACTGGTCGCTTTCCGCGGTCGGTGCCCGGGCCATGCCCAAGAGCACTTCGGATCCGATCCTGGCAATCATCACCAGCGCCATCAGCTTCATGCCGACACCAAAGGCATAAACGAGATAGCGGATCGCAAAGTCCTTGGTGAACGACGATCCGCCCAGTCCGAGCATGATCATGCCGGCCAGCAGGCCGACATACATTTCGACCATCACGGACACGAAGATGGCTGCGACGAGCGAAAAGCAGACGACCACAATTCCCATGGCAAGAACGGCTGCTATCCCAAGAGCATTGTCCTCGAAGACGCCGAACTTCGCCTGCTCCGACATCTGCGATGCGACACGGATGCCGGCGTCGAACACTTCCGCCGGCGAGGCCGACCCGCCGCCTGACCCGATCTGGAAAAGACTGTCGACGACCGCACGCGCAAAACTCGGCCCTTGCGTCAAAACGAAGGCAAAAAAGCCGATGAACATGATGCGGCGAACAAGTTCGGCAAACCAGCTGTCGAGGGAAGCGGCCTGGGTCGCAAGCCAGACGGCGGCAATGCCGACCTCGATACCGGCAAGGATCCAGAATAGCGACCGTGCCGCATCCATGATCGTGGTCTCCCAGCCCTGGGCGGCGGCCGAAACCTGGTTCTGCAGCTCCGTCAGGACATCACCCTGCTGGGCCAAGGCCGGGGCGGCCAGCAGGAGCAGCAACGGCCCGGCAAACTGAGCGATTTTCCAAAACTTGATCATTGCCATCTCGGCCGCATCTCCTGGCCCTTCGGGATCGGCGGTAAAGTCTTCCCCGTGCCGAAGAATTTCTCCCTTGCCTTCCGTTGCTCCTCGCTCATTTTCCGGGGATCCGGCGCGTCACGCCGCGCCGTCAGGCTGACTGACAATGCCGCGACAGAGATGGCGCAGGCCAGGATCGAGAGCAAAAGCGTCTTGTTCACCAGCGTGGCTCCATCTTCTGGCCTTCCGGAATGTCGCGGACTTCGGCATTGAAGAATTTTTCACGGCGGGCCTGAGCCAGATCCTTGTCGGTCTGCTCGCTCTGTAGCCACGTGCCCATCAGGGTCATTTGCTGTGAGACCAGTCCGCGCAGTTTCTGCATCTGGCCGACCTGTTGCGAGGCGATCTGGTGCCCCACCTGCAATGCCTTCATCTGGCCGTCTGCCGTCTGCGACATCGATCGCAGCTCGCTCATCGTCTCTTCTTCGCTGTCGAACTGATCGGCGGTCAGGCTTGCCGCCTTGAGCGTGCCGGCGATGGTGTCGCGATTGGTGTCCGACCATGTCTGATAGGTCGTCGAGAAGCTTTCGGCATTCGGCAGATCAGTCTTGAGATCGGCAAAGCTCTTGAAGCGCTGCTTCAGGAGATCGTCGGCGTTGCCCATCGAAAATGCGATGCCCTGCCCCTCGGCGACGATGTCGCGCAACTGGCCGAGATCGCTTTCGATCTGCCCCCATATGTGGTTGGGAAGCTGCGCCGTGTTCTGCAGCATGTTCTTGTAGATGTTGAGCTGGTTCTGGATTTGCTCGGCAAGCTGGGTGATCTGGGTAATCTGGTTGGTGATCTGCTCGCCGGATTGACCGACCAGCGAGATCAGCTCGCCATTGTTGAGAAGCTGCGTCCATTCCGTGGCGCCGCCGGCCGCGGCACCCGCGAATGAAGCGGTAGGAGAGCTTGCGAGCATCAGCGAGATGGAGACAGCGAAAAGCGAACGTCCTGCCGATCGGCCTCGAATTTGGTCATGCATGGTTGTTGATCCCTCTTTCCAGAAGCCATTGTTGCGGCCAGGCCTGTCCATGATCGGCATGCAGCGCCCGGATACGGGCAAGGTCCGCCTTGCCGGTCGCGCCGACGAAGGAAAGCGTGACGGGGCCGAGTGACATGTCGAACAGCCGTCGCCCGTCAGGCGATGTGACGTAATATTCGCGCTTCGGAATGGCATTCGCGACAATCTCGATCTGCCGTTCGTTGAAACCGATCCGCTCATAGAATTCACGGGTGCCAGGTTCGCGGGCGGCGCCATTCGGCAGGCAGATTTTCGTCGGGCAGGATTCCTTCAGCACGTCGATGATGCCGGAGCGTTCGGCATCCGAAATCGATTGCGTCGCCAGCACAACCGCGCAATTGGCCTTGCGCAGCACCTTCAGCCATTCCCTGATCTTGGCGCGAAACACGGGGTGACCGAGCATCAGCCACGCCTCGTCAAGGATGATGAGGCTCGGCCGGCCATCGAGGCGCTTCTTGATCCGATGGAAAAGATAGGTCAGCACGGGCACGAGATTGCGTTCGCCCATATTCATCAACTGCTCAACCTCGAAACATTGGAAGCGGCCAAGCGTCAGACCATCTTCCTCGGCGTCGAGCAGCAGGCCCATAGGCCCGTCGACGGTATAGTGATGCAGTGCGTCCTTGAGCTCGCGCATCTGAACGCCGCTGACGAAATCCGAAACGGAACGACCGCTGGCCGATGCCATGAGAGCAATCTGTCGCGAGATGGCATTGCGATGGTCGGGTGTGATCGTGACACCCTGCGCGGCCACAAGTGTTTCGATCCATTCACAGGCCCATGCCTTGTCTACGTCTGTCGACAGGTCCTGAAGCGGGCAAAAGGCGAGATCGGCCCTCTGCCCTTCCCCACCACCGATTTCATAATGATCGCCTCCCACTGCCAGTGTCAGGGGGAGCATGGAATTGCCTTTGTCGAAAACGAAGGCTTGGGCATTCTCGTAGCGGCAAAACTGGGCAGCGATCAGCCCGAGCAAGGTGGATTTTCCGGACCCGGACGGCCCGAATATCAGCGTGTGACCGACGTCTTCGACATGCAGGTTGAAGCGGAAAGGCGTCGAGCCGGACGCCACCTGCATGAGAGGCGGTGCCTCGGCTGGATAAAAAGGGCAAGGAGCCAAGGGATTTCCCGACCAGACCGAATTGAGAGGTATGAGGTCTGCGAGATTGCGCGTGTTGATCAACGGTTCCCTGATATTGCTATACCAGTTTCCCGGCAGGCTGCCGAGGAAGGCGTCGGTCGCATTCAGTGTCTCGATCCGCGCGCCAAACCCTTCCGACTGCACAAGGCGGCGAACGGCTTCTGCCTTGTCCTGCAGGCCTTCGCGATTCTCATCGAACAGGACGATAACCGGGGTGTAATAGCCGTAGGCCACGAGCTGTGACGATGCATGCGCTATGGCATCCTCGGTTTCGGCCACCATGGACATGGCGTCCTGGTCGACGGACCGGGACTGTGTCTGGAACAGTTGATCGAAGAATGGCCGCACCTTCTGCTGCCATTTCCTGCGCGTGCGTTCCAGCCGTTGTTTGGCCTCTTCCGCATCGAGAAAGATGAAGCGGGACGACCATCGGTAGGTCAAAGGCATGAGGTCGAGGCTGTTGAGGATACCCGGCCAGCTTTCTGCAGGTAATCCGTCGATGGCGACAATGGCGAGGTATCGGTTTTCGACGCGCGGTGTCAGTCCGTGTTCGAGATCCGCCGTGGCCAGCCAGTCCAGGTAAAACGGAATATCGGGAAGTCGCACAGGATGGCTTTCGCCGGTGATCGCGAAGCGGATGAACTGGAAAAGCTCGTCGTATCGTGCAGTCCTGAAGCCGCCGCGCTCCGATACCTCGCGGGTGAGCATGCGCTGGATCGAGATCGTATTTCCCAGATATTGCTCGATCTCGCGGATCGAGCGGCGAAACGTCTCCAATGCACCATCAGCATAGCTCACCGATCGGCTTTCCGCGTCGGAATAGATGTAGCGGGCCAGGCCGGAGCGCCGTCGCTCTACTGGACGGTGCGTCAGGATCAGCGCATGCCGGCTTTCGAAATGGCCGCTTTCGCGTTCAAAGTGCCGACGGCGCTCGTCATCGATCATTCGCGTGACAGGATCGGGGAAATGGCTCTGATCGGCGGACGGATAATCAACCGTCGGAAAACGCAAGGTTTCGACCTGGATCATCCAGCCCGAGCCGAGACGCGACATGATCGCGTTGATCTGGCGCGAAAGCTCATTGCGCTCAAGATCGGTGGCACTCTCCAGGTCAGGACCTGCAAAATACCAGCCGGCCATCAGGCTCCCGTCCTTGAGCAGAATGATGCCGTTGTCGACAAGTCCGGCATAAGGGACCAAGTCGGCAAAGGATGGGCCAGTCGAACGCAATGAGCGCAGCGCAACCATCCTCACCTCCTCAGGACCGTCGCCACGGCGACGATGTCGGACGGTAGTGGGATCGATAGCGCAGGTGGCGCATGTAGATTTGTCGCATCATCGGATCGGATTTCGCCATCATCCTTAGAGCGCCGAGGAGTACGATCCAGATCGCGGCACCGATGATCGCGGAATAGATCGTGAGCACAACGAAAATCAGGATGACCGCCGCAAGGCCGGTCAGCAGCACAAGTTCGCGATCGGCACCCATCAAGAGGTTCGGGCGCGAAAGAGCACGGTGAATCCGGTTGCGATGAAGGGCGCTGCCGACGTCAGACATCGATACCCTCCCCTATCGAGATTATCGATGTCCTGGAGATTGTCGCGTGGTCGGCTGGCGTCTCAATGCCGATCGAGGCACCTGTCGAACCAAACAGACCGACGATCGTGGTTGCCCCCAGCAGGATTCCTGCGACGAGCACGACATAAACGAGCCTTCTCGCAAAATCATTGAGCTCGCCGCCAAATATCAACATGCCGCCGGCGATGGCGACTGCGGCAAGAGCGATATAGCCGGCCACTGGCCCGGTAATTGATTCCTGGATCTGCTCGAGAGGGCCTTCCCAAGGCAGGCTGCCGCCTGAGCCGGCAAAGGCAGGCGCTGCGATAGACGATGCTATCGCTGCGATCCATATTCCGAGTTGGCGCGAATGATTATGCAGCATGGCTGTCTTCCTCGATCTGCGGATAGTGTTTCGTCTGGTATCGCGACCCGTCGAACCCCTCGATATGCAGGACTTCCCGTACTCGCCGGCCTTTCCCGGCGCGTTCGATAGCAATGACCAGGTCGACAGCGTCCCCGATTACGGCCTGCATGGATTGCTGGCTTGCCTCTGCGGTGAGTTGCTCCAATCGCCTGAGAGCCGATATCGCTGTATTGGAATGAATCGTCGTCACGCCGCCCGGATGACCAGTATTCCAGGCCTTGAGAAGCGTCAGTGCCGCGCCGTCACGAACTTCGCCGACGATGATACGGTCCGGACGTAGTCGCATCGTGCTTTTGAGAAGCCGGGCCATATCGATGCTGTCGCTCGTGTGAAGACTGACGGCATTTTGCGCGGCACATTGGAGCTCGGAGGTGTCTTCGAGGACCACCATGCGGTCATCAGGCGAAGACGACACGATCTCGGCAATAACTGCGTTCGCGAGCGTGGTTTTTCCTGAGCCCGTGCCGCCGGAGATGACGATGTTGAACCGGCTGTCGATGGCGCCGCGAATGATGGATGCCTGCGCTGCGGTCATCGCCTGGGTGGCGACGTAATCGCTCAGCGGCACGATACGTGACGCTCGCCGCCGGATCGTGAACGAGGGAGCGTTGACGATCGGTGGAAGGAGCCCCTCGAACCGGTGACCTCCGATCGGCAATTCGCCGGAGACGATTGGTCGGTCTCTGTCTGCCTCTGACTGTAATGCATGGGCGACGGAGCCTATGACCAGTTCGGCCGATGACGCCGGCATCTCGCCTGCTGGCGCCACCCCATGCTCGAGGCTTTCGATGAAAAGCTTGCCGTCGGGATTGAGCATGATTTCGACGACCGACGGATCATCAAGCGCGTGGCAAAGGCGTTCACCCAAAGCATCGTGGAGCTTGCGGATGAGCCGAGAATGCGACTGAAGCATTGGAAGCGGTCCCCTCGTTATGGCGTGCGAGAAGACTGGCTCGGAGGTAGGAAGGGCGTCGAGATGCAAAATTGCACCTCGTGATATGCGGGTGATTCCGTCAGGCTCGGGACAGTCAAGTGCAGCGCCGCAACCAGTTTGGTCGCGTTCTCGCTATTGAGTCACAGGAAAGATTCACCTCAGTCAGCTTTTCGAGAAACTCTAAGTTGCTGAATCATATAGGTAATGCTGCCGTCCAACTCTTTGGGATGCGTTGCGTTAAAATCTTGTTAACTTTAAATTCCTTGTCGCGCGCATGGAATCGGAGGATAGTTGCGCAAATGATGGCTATGTGGCCATTTTTTCGAAAATGAAGCCACTCAGGAAATAGTTTGCCAAATGAGCCAGATGCAACCCAATCGTTTTGATCTAGAGATTGCCGAACAGGGATCGAAGATCTCCAGCGCGTTGCACATGCTGCGTAGCCAACAGTATCCACCAGACGCCCGCAAGGGGTTGCGAAAGTTCCAGCTTGGAGAAGTCGCCGACTTTATGGGGGTCACCCAAAGTCATCTGAGGCAGCTCCATTCCGAAGGAAAAGGTCCAGAAGTTGAGAGCGTGAGTGGCCGCCGTTACTATACGGCTGATCAGATGCTGGAACTTCGGGAATATTTGGAATCGAACAAGAAATCCGATAAGCGATACTACTTGCCCAAAAGGCGTGAAGGTGAGCCGATGCAGGTCGTGTCGGTAGTGAACTTCAAGGGCGGAAGCGGCAAAACGACAACGGCTGCACATCTCGCGCAGTATCTTGCTTTGACAGGCCATCGCGTCTTGGCGATCGATCTCGACCCGCAGGCGTCACTGACGTCGCTCTTCGGTATCCAGCCGGAGCTTGATGAAACTGGGTCCCTTTACGAGGCTCTTCGTTTCGACGACGAGCGGAAGCCGATTGCGGAAGTCATTCAGCAAACGAACATTCCCGGTCTCGACGTCGTACCGGCCAATCTCGTGTTGCAGGAATATGAGTATGACGTACCCCTCTCCATTTCTTCGAGAAAAGGGGACGAAGGTCGTCTGTTTCACATGCGGATCGTCAACGCTCTAAAAGACGTTGACGATCGATACGATGTTGTCGTGATCGATTGCCCCCCGCAATTGGGGTATCTTACCATCACCGCGTTGATGGCTTCGACGGGGATTCTGATCACCATTCATCCGCAAATGCTGGACATCATGTCGATGAGCCAGTTCTTGATGATGCTTGGGGGCATTATGACGCCGGTCGCGGAAGCCGGTGCAGAGATTAGGGTTGAATGGTTCCGCTATCTCGTAACGCGCTTTGAGCCGACGGATATTCCGCAGGCGCAAATGGTGGGCTTCATGCAGTCGATGTTTGCCCAGCAGATGCTGAAGAATCATGTGTTGAAATCAACCGCCATTTCTGACGCCTCGATCAAAAAGCAGACCCTTTATGAAGTCGAGCGCGGCGACTTTGTGCGATCGACTTACGACCGGGCAATCGAAAGCCTTAATTCCGCCAACGGCGAAATCATGGAACTCATTCACAACGCATGGGGTCGCAAATGACGACGTTGTCAGCCGTTTTTTCACATCGTTTCGCGGTTGGTTTCAGCGACTTGACGACGTTGACCGTTGTATTGGAGGCATCTCATGTCGCGTAAAAATCCATTCGCAAACCTTGATATTGCTTCCATCACTACGGCGAAGGCGCCGACCAAGCCTGGTTATGCAATGACGGGCGCAGCAAAAACGGTCGTTCGATCGATTGAAGATCTCGCTGAAAATTCCAAGAGGCTGATGGAAGGCGAGGTGATCGTCGATCTCAACCCGAAAATGGTCGATGTCTCGTTCGTTTCGGATCGACTTTCCGAAAGGGACGAAGAGTACCTTGACCTGAAGCGGGCAATTGAGGAATCCGGTCAGTCAGTTCCGATACTTGTTCGCCCGAGCTCACAAGACGGGCAACGTTACATGGTCGTCTTCGGGCACCGCCGTCTTAAGGTGGCTCAGGAACTGGGCATTCCTGTAAAGGCGGTCGTCAAGAAGATGGATGACGTTGCCTCTGCAGTCGCGCAGGGTCAGGAAAACTCGGCACGATCAAATTTGTCGTTTATCGAACGCGCTTATTTTGCCCAGAATTTGCTGTCCACCGGCATGACAAAAGACGTTGTTCGCTCGTCCCTGGCGATCGATGAAGCGATGTTGTCGAAGATGCTCGGCGTGGTCGAGATAGTCCCCTCCCCCGTCATCAAAGTGCTGGGAGCATCGAAGAAGATCGGCCGCGACAAATGGCTGAGCTTGCGTCAACTGTTATTGGTACCCGCGCTTTTGAAGGTTGCCGGCGAACACGCCACGGCTCCTGAGTTCACCGCAATCCCTGAGGGAGAGCGATTTGACCGCCTTCACGATTACCTCAAGCGATACAAAACCAAATCTGAAGCCAAGCGACCCAAGCCGGCTACACAAAGCAGTGAATGGAAATCGCGTGACAGTGCTCTGAATTTCTCGATGAATGCCAAAGCCAAGAAGGTCGCTATCGAACTTTCGAGTTCTGAAGCAAAACCATTCAGCGAATGGCTCTCGAACCGAATGGACGCTTTGTACGATGAGTACAAGAAGTCCGGGCATGCAATGAACGGAGATTGAACAGCAAAAGAAAAAGGCCCCCAAGCGGTAAACCGTGGAAGCCTCTCTCGTCATCTCTAGCAGGATCGAGAATCGCATTTCCCGGAATCACAGTCAAGAGTCTTGGCACCGATTTGGTGAGCGGATTTCTTTTGCCTCAAGAAAGGTGAGAGAATTATGCGAACGGGACATGTGACGACGCCATTTGGGCGGCGGCCGATGACACTTGCCTTGGTCAAGGGCCAGTTGTCGGCTGCGCAAACGCAATCAACAACCGTTGTTGAAAAGTGGAAAGTGTTTCGCGACGTCTGCGAAGCACGCGAACTTCTTGGACTACAGGACAGAGCGATTGCCGTCCTCAATGCGCTTTTGACGTTTTATCCCGACAATGTACTCGATCAGCAGCAGGGTCTTGTCGTCTTCCCGTCCAATGATCAGATCACGCTACGCGCGCACGGCATTGCAGGGACAACGCTTCGTCGGCAACTTACGGCCCTGGTTGAAGCAGGGCTCCTGCAACGACGTGATAGCCCAAATGGCAAGCGCTACGCACATCGCAACCGCGATGGGGACATTGAAAAGGCGTTTGGTTTTGACCTCTCCCCTCTCCTCGCTCGAGCATGCGAGCTTGCTGCCATGGCTCAGGACGTTGCGGCGGAAAAAATGCGTTTTCGACGGGCAAAGGAAGCCCTAACCATTTGCCGAAGGGATGTTCGCAAACTGATTTCCGCTGCAATGGATGAGGGCGCGGCCGGAAATTGGATGGTGGTTGAAGAGACCTATGTGACCATTATCGCTCGCCTGAAGCGCAAAACGAGCCGCGTTGAGGTAGAAGCAGTGCTCGAGGAAATGGAGATGCTGCGTGACGAAGTCGTCAACATTCTGGAAAATCAATTAAAAACCGACGAAACGGATGGCAATGCTAGTCAGAATGGCTATCACATACAGAATTCAAAACCCGAATCTATAAATGAATCTGAACCTAGCTCTGGAAAAGAGCAGGGTGTGAAATCAGCGTCACTTCCGCAGACGCCAGATCAGACGCAGCCCAGGGCTGGAAAATTGAATGAGCGTATCAAGGCCTTTCCTCTGGGTATGGTCCTCCGCGCCTGCCCTCAAATCTCGGATTACGGCTCAGCCGGCGGTATTTGCAGCTGGCGTGATATGATGGCGGCCGCAGTCGTTGCACGCTCGGCACTTGCGATAAGTCCATCCGCCTACGAAGACGCATGTGCCACGATGGGGCCGGAAAACGCGGCTGTTGCGGTGGCATACATTCTCGAGCGGTCCAACTTTATCAATTCCCCTGGTGGTTATCTCCGAGACCTTACGAAACGCTCGGAGCGAGGCGAGTTCTCACTAGGTTCGATGCTGATGTCGCTTTTGAGGTCGCACGGAATGGAGGTGATGAAGGTTGGATGACCATACCAGACGCTCGGCCGAACTCTTGTGGGAGACAGCCGCGATTGAACCAACTCTACTATGCGATGCAGTCCCTGACCACCGTGGTAAAGATGAACGTAATATCGCCGTTCAAACTAATTAAGGCGTTGAAATATATAATAAAATTTGAGAATTAAACGGCTGACAAGTCGAGTTTGCTATGTCGCTATGTGGAAAGATGGCCGTGACGTTTCAGAGGGACGGTTGATCCGGCACGAAACCTGTCCACCAATCGCTGATTACGGGGCTGGCGGTGAAATTGCCAGTTGGCGCGCCCTGATGGGCGCGGTTGTGGTAGACCTACCGGCGCTTGGCGTCAGCCCATCAACCGATCAGCAGGCCCGCGAGGTGATGGGCATGTCAATTCCGCCGGCGGTTATCTGCGCAATCTGACGAAACGCAGCCGGCGCGGGAAATTTTCGCTCCGGCCTATGCTGATGGCGATGCTTAGGGCGACCGGCACTGGCGAGGTGAGAGTTGGATGAGACGTGCGTCGTGGCGGATGCAGAAAGCGATGAGCCTGCGAAAGTTGGTAACTGGCAGTGTGCCACCTAGATCTGGTCGTGATGGTAATGGACGCCTCAGTAAACCTTTGAACCTCGACACCAAGGTGACACCAAAGTGAAGATTTTCTGGTCGTGGCGGTGACAATTCGCAGGCGTCAGGCAGATGCTCTGTTCGGGACGTGCCGGTGCGGATCGCCGAAGAACTATCAAATGATCCAGCGCTCAATCATGCGTTTTTGCCTATGCTGGAGGCCAGACAAATGCTTTTGGGGGCATTCCTCGAGCTGGATCGATGTGTCCGAAAGGCCGCCAATCAAGACGCCATAACCACCCGTTTCATGAGCGTTCCCGGCGTCGGATATGTCAGGCTCGGGAACGAAGCTCGACCGTGCTGAACGACGCAAAGTTATGGCACTGGCCCAGGCTCGTAGGATTGACGCGGTGCTGGTCACCGAACTTTCTCGCTGGGGCCGCTCCACTGTTGACCTGCTCCACACCCTTCGCGAATTGGAGGGTTGGAAAGTGTCGGTCATCGCCATGAACGGGATGGCATTCGATTTATAGTCACCCCATGGCCGCATGCTGGCGACATTTCTCTCCGGCATTGCCGAATTTGAGCGAGACCTGATAAGCGAACGTGTAAAATCCGGTCTAGCCGCTGCGAAGGCGCGGCGCAAAATGCTCGGGCGCCGAACCGGAGAGCGTCCCAAGTCAGACCGCCTCGCACCTAAGGTTATGGCCCTGATTTCCGAAGGTCGCAGCTATCGCTGGATCGCACGCGATCTTGGCATCAGCAAAAACACGGTTGGTGATATTGCTCGTCGAGGACGTGGATGCGAAGATTAAGGGGCCATGCATTCTACCTTGGCAAGGCGCTTGATTTTCTGATCGATCATCGAATTTAGGACCATCATGACTATAACCATCGTCACCACCGCCGACCGACCAGACCTAGCACACACCACAGGAACTTGGCGCTGGGAAGCTTTTTTCAGCGATGGCGAAACTAGCTTGGCAGAAGTGCTTGAACTTGATGCGCAATGCGCCAGCAGCCAGGATGTCATGCCTACAGTTCTGGTAATGCTCGAAGAACAGGCACCAGTTGGAATGGTGGCGCTGTGTTTAGACGATTTAGAAGGCAGGCCGGAGTTGAATCCTTGGCTGGCGGGTCTTTATATGGATCCTAAGTACCGAGGTCGCGGGCATAGCTTAACCTTGATTCACCAGCTTGAAGCTTTGGCTCGAAACGCCGGAATTGAGCGCTTGTCTCTCTACAGTGCTGAAGCAGTGGGTTTATATTCAAAGGCTGGATGGGCGACCGTAGAGACGTTCGAGAGGGACGATAAAACGTTTTCCATCATGCAGAAGCAACTGTCTCCACATATCGAGAAAGCACGTTATGCGTAAAGACGATTGCTTAGAGTGTCATCTCGCCCCCAGCCGGAACCGACCCCTTCCTGGACGTCGGCGCGCAAGTATCAAGCCTCATTCATGGTACGCTAAACCACACCATCTGACCAAGATGCTGGAGATGTCTAAACCCGTCCTGCGGTCCGACGGCGCAACCATGAAATGGGCGCGACAGGAAAACAGCTACCTCGGCGGCCATCGTCCGATCGACCTTGTTGAAACAGACGAGGGAGCGGCAGCGGTCTTCGCCTATATCGAGGGATACATTCGCGAAAGGCTGAACACGTATCCCGCGCCGGAAGGGCCACCATCGATTTGACCGTGGCGCCCGCGATCAGCTCAGCAGCCGCGCCGCCTTCCCACTGCGCCGTGTCGCACTGTTATAATAGCTCGATGCCTGCTGCACAGACCTATGCCTCGACTGCTCCATCGCTTCCGGCAGCGGTATGCCGCGATTGGCAGCCTCAGTCAGATAACCTGACCGTAGTCCGTGTGCCGAAAACTCTCCAGGTTCGAGCCCGGCCAGCTTTGCCCGCTGCTTGACGATGTCATTGACGGATTGCGGATCGATCGTGCGTCTGGACACATTGCCCCAGCGGTCGATAGCGCGGAATATGCTGCCCGTGTCGATCCGGGCTGCTTCGAGCCAGGCATTGAGTGCCTCGACGGGCCGGCCGGTAAGATAGACAACCTCGTCGTGATCGGCACCGGATGTCTTGGTGCGTCCAAGATGAATGGCAAGCGAGGGCAGGGTGGTGCCGTCCTCAGTGGTGATCGGTGGCTCATTGGTGAGCTGTTCTTTTCGCAGTCCGGCAATCTCGCTGCGGCGGCGGCCACCGGAGGCAAAGGCCACCATCAGGATCGCCCGGTCGCGGATGTCCCTCAAACTATCGGTGCCACAGGTTGCAAGCAGCCTGGCCAGAATATCACCTGTGACAGCCTTGGCACTCTTGCGTTTACGTGGTCGCGGCGTGGCACGCACAGCAAGGCGGATTGCCGACTTGAGGGCAGGGGAGGCGAAGGCACCGGTAAGACCGCGCCATCTGGTCAGCGTCGACCACGAGGCAAGCCGTCGGGCTACGGTGTCGGGTGCGTGAGGACCGGTGGATTTCAGGAAGCGTTGGGCACGGAGGTTTTGCTCGACGGAAACCGGCATGCCGTGATCGGGATCGGTGTTGCGTTTGTTTGGATCCCACAGGTGATGGGCGACAAATTTCAGCAGCATCGCCTCTGGCGCCGGCCAGGGCAGGGATGCGCCTGTTGCTGCCAGTGACCATGCCTGCAGATAGGCAAGATCGGAGGTGAGGGCACGGAGCGTATTGTCACCCATGCCTTCATTGACCAGATGTCGGAGTGTTTCGACATCCTGATCCGTCAGCAGCTCGGCGAGTTCATCACGGCGATCGATCGGCAGGACTGCCGCAATCGTATCGAGCTCGGCCGCGCGGCGATCGACGGAGGAGAGTGAGGCTGCCGGTTTGCGCTTTTGCGACATCAGCGGATTAGCTCCACCGGCACCCAGACGGTGACATTGAACCCGACCTCGGGATCAAAGCTCTCCGGTGCCAACAACGTATTGCCGTGCTCTGTGGCAAACCAGCGAGCAACGTCTGCATTGTAGATCTCTTCGACGACCTCGCGAACCCTGCCGGCAGCGGCCACCGCTCCGCCATGCATCATCTTCGCAGTGTTGACATGCGCCAGCTTGCGCTTGGCCGGAGAACCGCCATCGGAGACAGCGACCGCCAGCCGTGCAGGTCCGTAGCTTTTGACGCGCACCTTCAGCCGGGGAGGGCGGTAGGCATCAAAGCGAACATTGACCGCAGCGATGCGAGCAACAACCTCTTCCTCGCTGATCTGCACCTGCGGCGCCACATCGGCAACGACATCGAGTTGGTGGTCAAAGTTCTGGCGTGTGATCTCTTCGGCATGATGGGCATAGGCGAGATGTTTGACCGGCAACGCCTTCAGCCAGCGCATGCGCTGCGCAATCGCCATCGACTTGGCTGCTTCTTCGCCCAGCCGGCCAATGGCAAAACTCTCACGCTTCTGGCCCTCATTTGTCATCAGTGTCGCCTGCCAGACCTCACCTTCTTCGGTCTCGACCCGGCGAACACCTGATATGCCGCTCTTGTTGTTCTTGCGTATCTTGACCGCCTGTTCGAGATTGGTCGGCGGTGGCAGGGCCGTGATAATGGCGTCGCGATAGGCACGTGCCTGGGCATAGGCGGCATCGGACGATCCGTAAATGCTGTCCTTGAACAGCCGCACGATCTTTTTGCCCCGCCGTCGCAGCGCCACCGTCCAGCCGCCACCGCGCCGTTCGTTTGGCTCCTCACGGTTCAGCGCATAGGTATCGGAATCATCTGCAGGTGGCGCGATCGTTTGTCTGTCGTCTTTTTTCCTGGCCAACTGTTCGCCCGCCTGTCTGCCTTGCCTCACCCTGCCCCCCAACCGTAGCCCGATCGATCGAAGCACGGCACCAAAAATGCCGCTCTCGTTGATTTTTGCAACAGACAATGCCCGCTTCCCGCGCCCACTTTTGCAACTGCTGGGTCCCGTAAATTCCCCCTATCTGCAAAACCTTGCCCATTCAGGGTTGACCTGACGGAACGCGGCTCTAGTTTTCGCCGCGATTAAGACGTGCATTTTTTGGCATCACCGGTTTCCGTTTCCTGGTTCCCGTGGTGCTTTTCTTGGTTTTCAGATTGCCGGAGCCACTTATGGACAATGCATCTTCAGCCGCCGATTTCATCCAGGCGAGCCGTATCCTGAAGATCAATTCGCCGCTGGGAGAAGATCAGCTTCTGCCCGAGCGCGTGACCATCGAGGAAGGCATTTCTTCACTGTTCGAGATCCGCTTGGTGGCACGCACCAAGAAGGCCCAGATCAAGCCGGAAGAACTGATCGGCCGGCTCCTAGATGTTTCCGTAGAAGTGCAGCAGGGCGATGGCGAAGAAGGCTCGGCCATTCGTCGTCCGTTCAACGGTCTAGTCACCCAACTCAACGAAGGCCCTCCGATCACCCGCGGCCTGCGCTCCTATGCCATGGTGCTGCGCCCGCAGATGTGGCTGCTGACGCGTCGCTCCGATTGCCGCATCTGGATGGACAAGACGGCGGTGGAAATCGCCGAAATCCTGTTTTCCGAACACGGCATTCCGGCACCAGACACATCGGGCGTGATTACGTCGCCAGCCAAACAGCATTACTCCGTTCAATGGAACGAGACGGATTTCGCTTATTTATCAAGGCGTTTCGAGGAAGACGGCCTATTCTACTGGTTCAGCCATGAGGATGGCAAGCACAAGCTGCATGTCGCCGATACCGCCAATGGCTGGCTTGGACCATCACCGTCCGCGCAAGGCGAGGGCAGGGTGCGTCTCGCGCAAGGCTCGTCCGATCGCAACCATATTAACGAATGGGCACGACAGTTTTCTTACGTTCCGGGCCAGCGTGCCGGCGCCGACTGGAATTTCGAGACACCCCGCATGGTGCCGGGCACGATGACGCCGTCTCTGGTGCAGATGCCGGATGCGACCAAGCGCGAGCTGTACGAATATCCGGCCCGTATTTCGTCGGTGGCTGAAGCAGAGCGTGCGCAAAAACTGCGGTCGCAGGCTTCCGAAGCCGACCATGACCGTGTTTATGGCGCTTCGACGAGCCGCATCATCGAAACCGGCCGCCGTTTCACACCGTATGAAGTTGCGCACCCCGATCATGCCTATGACGAGCACGTCGTCATCAAGTCGGTTCAGACGGTTGTTGATCGATCTTACGAGACCAACAGCAACGAACCGGAATATCGCAACGAGTTCGAAGCCGTTCCCTCGCGCGTGCCGATGACGCCGCACCGGGAAACCAAACGTCCGCGTATCGAGGGTACGCAGGTGGCAATCGTCGCGGGACCGGAAGGCGAAGAGATCCACCCGGACCAGTATGGCCGCATCAAGGTGTGGTTCCCCTGGGACCGCAAGGCCAAGAAGGATGGATCAGACACCTGCTGGGTACGTGTTGCCCAAAGTTGGGGCGGCGGCACTTGGGGTGCGCAGGTCATTCCGCGCATCGGGATGGAGGTGATGATCGCTTATGTCGATGGTGATCCAGATCGGCCGCTGGTGACGGGGGTCGTGCCGAACCCGAGCAATTCCGTTCCTTACGACCTGCCGGCCAACAAGACGCGCATGGTCATGCGCTCGAATACCCATAAGGGCCAAGGCTTCAACGAGATGTCCTTTGAAGACGAGAACGGCCAAGAGAACATGTTCTTCCATGCCCAGAAGGACCAGACTACGCGTGTTCTCAATGATCGTACAAAACGCATCGATCGGCACGAAGTATCGGCAATTGGCTCGAACCGCACCGTGGAGGTCGGTGGCAACCAGAAGCATGAAGTTGGTGGTTCCATGAACACCGTTGTCGGCGGCACCGGGCCGATGGCGATGGCGCTGATGGGAGCCGTGCAGGGGCTGGCGGGACAAACTTCCGGGCTCTTGACGCAGGCAAGCCAAATTGCTGGCGGTAGCACCCCTGCGGTGGCTGCGTTTGCCGGCACGCTCGCCTCTTCCGCGCTTGGCTTCCTTGGGGCAGGGGGGCTCTATAGTCGCCAAGGAGTGGTGTCTGGCCCCAGTCCTCGTGCGGATGCAGGGACAGCGCTTGCCGGCGCTGGAACAGGCGTCGGAGATGCAGCATCCAGCCTTTTCCCACTTCCGGGCATCATGAACACCATCATCGGATCGTTTCAGTCAACGACGGTAGGTGTCGCTAAGGTCGAGCAGATCGGAACGACAAAGGTCTCCAATGTTGGGCACACGACGATAGAAAACGTCGGCAAGGTGAAGAAACTCGTTGTGGGCGAGGAATATGTGATCGAAGTGGGAAAATCCACCATGATCATGAAGAAGGACGGAACTGTCATCATAAAGGGAGTGAAGTTCCACTTTGAGGCCGAAGGCCCATTCCAGCAAATCGGCAAAGTTATAGATTTGAACTGAGCGAGCCATGACGGAGATTTACAATACAACCACATTTCCGCATCTGGCCTTTTCTAACTCGGACAATCAGGGCCGGGAATTCGGTGTGTTGATGGTGAAGGTAGCCTTCGACATTGCGAACGATGGGACCTGCCGTATTTCAGAGGATCAGGAACCGTTCTGTTTTACTGATCGCTGCCATGGTGAGGTAAACATAACCTCTTTGAAGCAACCCTCCGATCTGGTGTCTTACAAGCCCGACGTTGATGTCGTTGTAGACGCAACCGCGTACCCCCCAGGCGCAAGCCCCTGCAAATCCTGGACTGCAGGTGTGGAAGTGATTGCGGAAAGCCGCTCAGTGGTTTCAAAGCGACTGCGCGTTACTGGTCCGCGTCGCTGGATGCCTGAGTGGCCAAAATGGCTATCTGAAGAGCAGAGGAGCAACTGGCAAGCTCATCGAAAGCTCTTTAAGGGCTGGCATCTCACAGAGCCCGAAGAAACCCTATCAGTGCCTATTCGCTATGAGCTAGCTTACGGCGGTTTGCTTGACCGCGGGGTTGATGAAAATGGCGCCTCCGTAAGCGAGGCTTTTGAGCAGAACCCACTTGGAGTAGGATGGCTTGATCCTGAAATTAGCGATTTGACTACCAGTTACCCGGCGCCTCAAATTGAGGCTTTGGATGATCCAATCTGCGAGGCCTACCACCACTACAAGCCTGAAGGCTTTGGCCCGATTCCTCCAGCTTGGCTACCGCGCCGAAAGCTGGGAGGCACATTTGACCAACAGTGGCTGGATGCCGTCGCTCCGAAATGGCCCGCAGATTATAATTTCGCTTACAATAACTCAGCCGCTGATGGACTTGTAGGCAAGGGTTTTCCGACTGGAGATCTTGCCATCATTCTGGAGAATCTCCGCCCGGATAGAGAGCAGTTCATTCTCACAGTGCCCGATCCATTAATCATGATGCTGGTCGATAACGGCACGGGCGAGATTGAGATGATCCGTCCAAATCTCGATACAATTTACGTCTCCATTGCCGAGGAGCGTCTCTTCGATTGCCGGGTGCAACTGACTTGGCGCATGCCGTTCAATCAAGAATCTACGGAAGCAATTCTGCTTACTGTCGCCAACAAGCTGGACCTCGCGGAAATGGCAATGTTGGCAAAAACAGCGAAAAAGGCGCCACACCCCGAAGCCTGTGGTGTTTATTGTCCGGAACTGGAGGAGGAAGCATGAGCGTCCCAATTTCAGCTCGGAAAGAAGGCACTTACTTCATCCATTCCATCGCGCCGGATGTATGCCTCACCCCGATGGGATCCGCGATGGTTCCTGTCGGCTACAACACGATTTCTTTTCTTGACACGGCAGTTCGGACGTCGCGCACGGTTCGCAACAACGATCTGAAAGATTTCCAAGTCAACACACGAACAAGCATGGTCTTGGGTCATGAGCCCGGCACCGGAAAGGGCGTGATCGTCAAAGGGTACAGGAGCCACGCCGTCGTTAAGCGTGGCGCTCCGACAGTATTTTCAGAGGGATGGGCCGTCGTACGACACGGCGACCCCGCAAAAATCAATCGCCACGGGCCTGGTCGAGTCGAGACGCCTCGGTCACATGAGACCCACGGCGAAGAATATTACTGAACAATCGATCTTTCGTTCCCGGAGCCGGTGATGCCTGACAGTGGTGAAACTCAAATTGCCTGGAGAATGGGCAGACAGGTCTATGTGAACACGCGCGACGGTAGCTCGACCGGGGAGGAAGAGGCTAACGCTGCTGCGAGAGTCCGTGTCGATATTGATCAACTGCTGCGAGAGGCAAAGCAAGAAAAACAAGAGCTCGAACTTGAAAAGCTTGAGCTTGAACGGGCGCTCGCCGAGGAGACTGATCCGGCCGCACGCAATCAACTCGCCAATGATCTGAAAGACGTGAACAGCGACCTCTCTGATATCCAAGCTGACATGGACGGGTTAGCGAACCATAATGGAACGGTAGCAGAATACGACGAACTCGTGTCACAGAAAGAGCTCCTTCGGGACGAAATCCGTAGCGAAGAAGCAATTCTACAGGAGGAGAGTTACGATCCCGTCCAACTCGCGCGTAATCATACGCTTCGCCCTGAATATATTGCTAATTTAAAGTCTCGCTTAGCTGACCTCGAAGCAGGACGCGGCCGAGGATTCTTCAACACTATCAACGACGGTGTCGTGGACCTAGGAGAATTCCTGGCTCCCGGTTCAATCATCGAGGTCGTACCGATCGGCAGGATTCCCAAGTACATAAAAAGACTAAAACGTCTTCGCAAGCTGCGAGAGCGTTTGAAGAGACTAAGACAGGCAAAAAAAGAGGAAAGAATCAAGCGGCGAGAACAGCGCAAACGTCGCCGCAACGGTCGCTGCGCCAAGCGCGGCAATCCTGTTTCGGTCTCAACCGGCTTTCCCGCTCATGTGGATCCGTCCTTCATCCTGCCTGGCGTCATTCCGCTCGTCATCGGAAGCGTCTATTCGCTCGAGGTCGAAGAAGATGGCCCTTTCGGCCGCATGCGCGCCAGCAATCTAGACGCAACCATCGTGCAACTTGCCGACGGGCGGCTGTGCTATCGCGACGAAGAAGCCTTCCCCGTCCATTTCGATCGTCCTATTGCTAAACCTGGTCATTGGGAAGAGGGGGATACGGTGCGTCCCCTCAAGCTCTCGGCCAGCGAAAACCGCAAGCTCGTGCTTAAAGAAGACCGGCTCTTCACCCACTTCGACAAGTACGAAGACGGCAGATGGCGGGTCGCGAGTATCGAAAACCGCGGCGGCAGCAGAGTCGAATTTACGCGCAACGGCAAGGGCAGGCTGGAAGCGGTCGCTACCTCGGAAGGCCTGCGTGTTTCTTTTCACTACAATGCCGCCGACCTGAGGATCGCGGCCAGCCTAGAGGGCGTGAGCGGCGAGACACGGACGGTTGTCCGCTGGGATTACGACACCGCAGGTAATATGATCCTAGCCGACGCGATCTTCGGCACCTCCGTCGTCTATACTTATGACGGGCGCGGACGGAAAATCCGCCAAGAGTACAGCCATGGCTATATCGCACGGCACAGTTACGACGACCTCGATCGGGTTGTCGCCGTCGAAACCAATGGCCCGTTCAACGGCGATCGCTTCACCTATGACGACGCGTTGCGTATCACGACCTATTTGCCCGGAGGCGACGCCGGCAAGCTTGAAAAATTTTACATTGACAATGAAGGCACAGTTTCCGCCGAGATCAATGCGCTAGGCCACATCAGGCGCACCGAATATAACGATATTGGATATGTCACCGCCGAAATCGACCCCGAAGGCCACCGCACCGCTTATCGCTACGATACCAACGGACACGTTAAGACCATCACCGATGCCGCCGGCCGCGAGACCTTTCTGTACTGGGACGAAGACGGTAATCTTGAGGTCACTATCGACGACGATGGCAGCAGCTGGGACTACGAGTACGACGAGAAAGGCAATCTCGTCAGCATCGTTGATGCGTTGACGCAACGCACCGATTTCAAAAACAATGATTGCGGCCAGCCAGTTGGCATTATGCGGCATGACGGCTTGCGTGAAACGCGTGAGTATGACGACAGGGGCAATATCGTCGCCCAAACGGACTTTCGCGGCGCCAAGACCAAGTTCGTCTATGATGGGTTCAATCGCGTTACCGCGGTCACAAATGCTCTCGGCGAGGCAACGACGCTCGAATATCCCGATCTGCCGGGCCATGATTTCTGGAGACCGGGACGCATTGTACGTCCAGACGGGGCCGCCCATACGCTGCAGATCGACCGCGAAAAAGCAGTAACGCGCATCACTGACAGCGCCGGTCGAACTGTGGTCTACCGCTATGGCTACGGCCCCAGCAATCTCCTGACGGAGATGGAAGATCCCCAGGGCGGCAAGCTTCGCTTTTCATATGATGGCCTGGAGCAACTGATCGCGATCGAGAATCAGAACGGTTCCAGATGGACGTTTGAGCGTGACGGCGTCGGGCGCGTTATCCGTGAAACCGATTTCAATGGTCTCGTTATCGACTATGCGCATGACGCTGCTGACCGGGTGGTGCAGGCGAAATTCGCCGATGGCGCTCGCGCGACCTACAAACTCGACGAAACCGGTCTGCGCACCGAGGAGGCCGTTTTTGATCCGGACGGGTCAACGCCGGAAATTACAACCTACCGCTACGACTCGCGCGGCCTGATCGCCGGAGCGCAGAACCATCAGGCTACTGTAGATCTTGAACGAGACCGGCTCGGCCGCATTACAGCTGAGACGGTCAACGGTCGACGCATCGATAACTCCTATGATTGTTGCGGCAACAGGATCGAACGGCGGATTGACGAGCGTCTGGTCACCTATGCCTACGACCCGATGGGAGCGCTTTCGCAGATTGCAATAGACCACCACATGCCCCTGGATTTTCGCCGGGATCGCATCGGCCAGGAGATGGAACGACGGAGCGCGGCCGGCTTCGTACTCAATCAAACTTGGGACAGGATGGGGCAAGTCACGCGACAAGTCGCCGGCTCGTCACTCAACCAAGCGTCGTCGCCACCGACCCCGCATGCAGCAGTGCTCGGCTTCACTCCGGCAGTCGCAAGGGCCTATCAGTGGAGCCAAGGTTACGAGCCAGTTGCCATCTTGGACGCGATATGGGGCGAAACCCGATACGATTACGACGGCAATGGCCAGGTCATTGAATCCCGCTTCGGCGATGGCGCCGCAGAGGACTTCACTTATGACAAGGCACAGAACATCGTCGCATCTGGCGGGATCGCTGGACAGGACCAGGCTTCCGTCGGGTTCTTGCAATGGCTGACAGCAAAGGGCGGACGACCGCAAGAGGCACGCGGGTCGAATGGGGAGCGGGTATCCCTGCAATGGGACGTCCGCGGTCGGGTCATCGAACGCCGTGTCGAACGCAAAGGCTTCAGGCCACGTCTCTGGCGCTATCGGTGGGACGCGGCGGACAGGCTCGTCGAGTGCGACACGCCGGAAGGACAGCGATGGCGCTATGGCTACGACCCTTTCGGACGGCGGCTGTGGAAGCGTATCTTCAAGGATCAGGGCACAATGCCAGCTTCCGAAAGCGAGCTTATGTGGAGGCGCCAAGCCCGCTCTGGCGGGACGCTCTATTTGTGGGACGGTGACACTATTGCAGAGGAAATTCCTCTTGGCGTGGATGGCACGGCGCTTGGCGCGATCCACTGGCACTACGAGCCGGGTGGCTACCGGCCTTTGGCCCGGCAGGAACTGAGCCGAGAAGGAGAAGCCGGGCGGGGTGAGGGTCTTTCATTCGTTGAACCCACCAGCGCAATTCGGAAGGATCTTCTCTCCTATGTAGTGACGGACCACATCGGCTCGCCGCGTGAGCTTTTCAGCGAGACCGGAGTACCTCTTTGGGCAGTAGAATACACGACCTGGGGTAGCATACGCAGATTATGGTCAGGGCAAATCGCCAATGACAACGCGCCACGCGGTGGCGACGCATCTGTGTGGATGGCATCCCACCGTGAGGGATTGGCTGGGGATGCGGGGCCGGGCTCCGCGCCCGGACGCTGGTTCACGCAAGGCAACCTCGCGCTGAAAGCCGAGGATCCGGAAACGCTGGATGCCACGCAGTTTTGTCCGATCCGGTTCCAGGGCCAATGGGAAGACGACGAGTCAGGTTTAACTTACAACCGTTACAGGTACTACGACAACCTCGCTGTCTGCTATGTCACGCCGGATCCCTTGGGAATCCGCGGCGGGCCGCGACCGCATGGCTACGTCGACAATCCGCTAAACGAGGTCGACCCGGCGGGTCTTTCGCCTATCTACGGCCCGCTTGACGGCCATGGCCGACCGACCGGGGTGTGGGCGACGCTCACCAGCAAGGATCTCAGACCTACCGGCTCGTCGCCACCGACGTTCAATCCGCCCGGCTTTAAATCGGGCAACGCGCCGCATTTCCAACAGCGAAGCCACCTTCTCGCCGACACCCTGGGTGGTTCCGGCAGCGACGCCCGCAACCTCGTGACCCTGACGGACGGCTCGAATCATCCGGGCATGAGCCGGATTGAAGGCAGGGTTCGCAAGTTCCTGCGGGATAATCCAAATTGTAGCGTCACCTACGTCGCAATACCGATATATAACGGTAGCAACTTAACGCCGACCGGGATCGCTATCACTGCCAGAACGTCTGCGGGTGAAATGTTGGCGTCGACGATAGTACCGAATGGTCTTCGGCAAAATAGAAAGTAGGAGGATCCTAGATGAGCGACGACGTCACCCAGCTTTTCGACCGTACAAATGTCACTCGTACGGCAGTAGCTGAAGAAATTTCCGCCGTCGAAACTGCAATCGGCGCATTGCCGCCATCATACAAAACTTTCGCCGAAACATTTGGATACGGCACAGCAAACGGCCTTTTCGTCATCGAGATGCCCTTCAGCATGTTCGGCAATGACGGTCTACTCATTCGCGGAGCCGACCTCCACGAGCAGGTTCACTGGCTTGTGGATCAACAACGAGAGGATGGATTTGAGGTCGGAGACATTGACTGCCTCGAGCCCTACGACGAAGAAAGCCGTGACATCGCGAGCTTTTTCGACGATCTGCGTTTCTACGGCAACAGCATTAATGGCGAATATTTGTGCTGGCGGCGCGATAAGGACGGCCTATTCAAATTCTACGTGATTGATCGTGCCTGCCTCTCGATCCGTTATGCCGGGACAAGCCTGATAGAGTTCATTCGAAGAACGCAAACCGACGACGTCAAGACTTTGCTCGGCACAGGATACGACGCGTTGCCCCGCACCTTCGAAGGTGCGACTGCTGAGAATTGATTACGGCCTGACCACGCATATAGGTGCTTTTTCAGGGTTCGTTTGTCACCAACAAGTTCGGATCATGTCGATCAGCTTGATTAAGCGGAACCAATCTCCTTGGAATGGTTCCGCTTATTGCCTGCGAGGATCGCTGAAATCTTCCACATTGGCCGGAATGCTCCCGATGGCGGTCATCCTACAGCAGCGTTTGGCTGGAGCCAGCTCCCCCCCGACGTGTTAGACTGATGCCGACACTGTAATCCGCCTTCCACCAACCCTCGCCGAAATCATCTACCTGAAAGACCGGAAAAACTTGCGTTTCCGCTCATCCTGGGCGGCCGACAGAGTGATTTGCGGCAGTTGTCGATCTACCATCGATAAGGGGTACTTATCGATGGTTAGAACCTCAACCGCCAATCATACCATGTGGCGAATTTAAATATTCATATAGCGTTCTTTTAAAAGATCGTTTACCATAAAATCAATGGCTTACGATCTAGCGAAAATCGGCATATCAGCCCTGATGCGCCGTAAGCGGGGCGGATTTGGTGGCGATGCCAACAGATTTTGCAGTCCCGGTCGCCGCCGGCTGGCTGAGTAAGGCGGCGCCGAACGCTTTTAAGCGCGTGCCGCAACCAGATAGGGGAGGGGCGGAACAGGATGATGGCCGTCGCCAATGCCCAGTCGATCACCAAGGTAATGCCAGAACGACAGGCCAAGCTTCTGGCAGGTCTTTATCAGGCCAAGCATGCTGTCACGGGCCAGCCTGCCGTCTCGACTAACCGTACCGCCGGAAATCTTGCGCTTGATCACAAAACCGCGCAGATCTCGTTCCGACGCGTTCGTATGCAGCGGCGTTTCCGGCCTATCCAGGACGCGCAGCAGCTCGGCCTTGCGGCGCTTCAGCCGCGACAACAGTTTATCGAGCTCGCCATAGCCGGTCTTGATCGAGAATATCCGATCGAACCGGACACGCAGGCCATGCGCTTCCCGTCGGCCTGGACTTCGCTGGTAGTTTTTCAGCTGCTTGTAAAAGAGCCAGATCAGCTCGCGCAGGGTCTCGACATGTCTTACCTGGCGCGGCGTCGCCGGCATCAGCTTGTGCAGCAGCCGTTCTGCGTGGACCCAGCAGAGCGCATGAGTGCCGACCCGAAACTGTCCGGCATCGTCGGAGACGATCACCGCATTGCCGACAAGACCATGATGGCGGATCGCACCCCAGACGCCGGCTTCGGCAAATGGGCGGAGCATGTCTCTGTCGAAGATATCGATGCCATGTTCAACCAGATATTCGAGGAATGGAACCTGATTGGCAAATCGCTGCGGTTCGCGCGTGTTCAGTTGCGCCAGAAGCGCGGGATCCACCTGACGATCCTCCAGAAAGGCGAAGGCGGCATCGTTGAGGACATAGTCCTGATAGTTGCCCCGCAGCAGGGCCAGAAAGTTCAGCCGCGACTTCGAGCTTGCCGTGCGAAAGGCGGTGAAATGTTCGCCCCCGATATGCGTCGTATAAAAATCGCGGTTGGCATGGCGAGCACCTGTGTCGTCGACCGTGACGAAGGCCGCCGAGGCCAGGCCGGCATGCAACACGGCGGCATCCTCCGCATGAAAGCCATCCAGCCCTTGTGTCAGAAACCGGACCACCTGGCGCTTGGAAATCTCGACGCCAACATCGTTGAGCAGCGTCGTCAGTCGTTGCGTCGTGACCTGCCCATGGCTGTGAAGCATCAGGCAGAAGCGTTGCAGGTTAACGCCGTAGCCACCCCGGATTCCTGTCGGCATCGGAGCGGTAATCGTGCGGCCATCCGGCGTCACCCAGCATTCGCGGCGATAGCGCACCACCTCGGCCCGCACGATCAGATCCCGCACGACGCAATCCTTGTAGCCCTTGAAGCGCGACCCCGGCGGAGCATTGGCAGGCAGAACCTCTACACGGGTGATTTTGCCCGTGTCGCCTTTGGGACCGCGGCGCCGTATGGGCTTCCCCTTGCTGCCAACCGTCTTGTCGCTGGTTGCAGTCTCCATGCCCGAGGGTCTGAACGGCGGGCGCGGCGGCAGACTTTTCAGCCGCGCAATCTCGTCGCGCAGAAGCTGGTTGTCGACCTTCAGCCGGGTGTTATCGATCCTTAGCTGGTCGTTTTCGCCCTGGAGCCTGTGGTTTTCCGACTCCAGATTCTCGATCCGGATGTCTGTTCGATCAGACCGCTCCATCAGGCCGGTCACCAGCTCGCGCAGCGCCTTCAGCGACAACGTATCGGCATGCTCAACCATAGGAAGGCGGCGCTTCGTCATAAAGGCAGTGAATCATGATTTACAAAAAACAGGAATCCCTTCTGTCACCGGATTTGCTCCAGTTACTCACGGGATCGCTTTCTGACGAGCGCGCAGCGCCTCCGTCCAGGCAGCAAGTTCGTTGATGTCCTGCAGTATTTCTGCTGGACCCGGCGGTTCCTCATTGCGGACACGCGACGGGTCATGTGCCTCAATGATATCGCTGCACTTCTTGAATGCGGCTCTAAACGATTCTGCATCCGCTTCTAACAGGGCGGAAACCTTCTTGAGGTTTTTTGTATCGATGTAGTCCCTGTGGCGAATAAGAACGCCTGCGAACACGATTTCTTCTAGAGCGCGCTCCCAGGTAGCGCGCAGGAATCCATACAGCCTCACGGACGCGCTGCGGTATGCTTCATCATCGTGGGTATCAAACAATAGCTTGGCGGCCCGCTGCTCCTTCTCGAGGCGATCCACTCTGGCTTTAACGCCAGAGTGATCCCAGGGCAGACCATCGCCGACGATCCCGGTCCCATCCGGTCCGCGCGATAGGTTAGCAAGTTTTGTGGAAATTCCCTGTCGTTGGGCGCTATCATTCAAATCGTTGACGAAAACCAGATCGTGCGTGAAGACTGACCTGAGCCCCTGAACTTCCTCCAGATTTTGGTAGAGTCCGTCGTATCAATGAACCGCCCCAGGTTTCTGGACCAGCGGAGGCTAGAGTTTGCCGGCGTCAGTCAGGGAGGCGGGCTGGTTACGCTTCCCGGATTCATTAGCGCTATCGGGACTTTGTTGCCGATTGCACCATGTGGCCGAACCTCGTTGTAGTCTCTACGCCAATCCTCCATCTTTTCGCGGGCATCCGCAAGGGTCAGGAACCAGTGCTGGTTCAGACATTCCGCCCGGAAGCGGACGTTGAACGCTTCGATGAAGGCGTTGTCGGTCGGTTTGCCAGGACGTGAGAAGTCCAGCGTCACGCCCTTCGCATAGGCCCAAAGATCCAGATCGCGCGACACGAACTCCGTCCCTTGATCGACACGGATCGTCTTGGGATAACCAACCTGGCGGCATACTCGTTCGAGCGTTTGCACAACGTCTTCACCGCGATAGCTGTGCCGAGGATCAAGCACTGGCACATACCGTGAGAAGGTATCAACCACTGTAAGAACACGCAGCTTCTTGCCGGTGGCGAGCTGGTCGTGAACGAAGTCCATCGCCCAGACATCATTCGGTCCGACTGCCATTTGTCGATCCTCCCTCAGCTTGGCTTTCACCCGGCGTTTGGGCGTCTTGTTCCTCAATTGCAGGCCCAAGTCCCTGTAAATACGGTAGGTTCGCTTGATGTTGGTACCCCAACCCTCGCGCTCCAGAAGCACATGCACACGACGATAACCGTACCGGACGCGGGTCTCGCAGATCTCACGGATACGACGCTCAAGACCGGCCTGATCGGGACGGCGGGAGATATAGTGGTGGGTCGACAGATCGAAGTTCAGTGCGCCACAGGCACGCCGGATCGAGACCACCCAATCCCGGCACATGCTCTTCACCATCTCCCGCTTGCGAGCAGGCCTTAGAGCTTTCGGCGAATGACGTCCTGCAGCATCTCCCGATCCAGTGTTAGATCTGCGACGATCTTCTTCAGCCGTGCATTCTCGTCCTCGAGCTGCTTCAGCCTCTTCATCTCCGGCGGCAGCATGCCGGCGTATTTTTTCTTCCAGTTGAAATAGGTCGCCTGGCTGATTCCCGCCTTCCGGCAGATCTCTGCAACCGTCACGCCTTCATCACCCTGCTTCAAAATGAACGCCTTCTGTGCGTCCGAAAACTGCGATGCTTTCATCGTCTTCCGTTCCTTTCCCAGCCAGGAAAAATGCACCGGAAAACTCTAGCCAAAAATGGTCCAGTTTGCAGGGTTCAGATCAACGGCAAGCGTGCCGAGAATGTGCCACTCTCGGCCCAGCGCTTTGAAGCTAGGGACCAGGATTTCATCTGGATCGGGTTGACCGGGCCGACGGCAGACGAAATGTCTGATCTCCAGGCCATGTTCGATCTCCATCCGCTGGCGGTCGAGGACGCCATGAATGGCAAACAGGTCCCGAAGGTCGACATCTACGGTGACCAGCTTTTCGTCGTGGTGAAAACAGCACACCTTGAATCGGACAAGATCGCCTATGGCGAAACCTGTGTCTTCGTCGGCCGCAACCATATCGTCACGGTCAGACACGGATCGGCAATTGCCCATACCGGATTGCGTGAACAGTTGGAGCAATCTCCGCAACTTCTCGCACGGGGGCCGGACTATGTGCTCCACGGCATCATCGATTTCGTGGTGGATGGTTATCTGCCAATGGTCGAAACGATCGAAGATCGGGTTCTGGAGATGGAGAAACATGTCCTTGTCTCCTTTCTCGGGCCGGAACAGATCAGGCGAATTTTCCGAATGCGCCGGCAGGTCATCAAATTTCAGCGCGCTCTCGGCCCCATGGCTGAAGTCGTTGGCAAGCTGACCAATCTCGAACTGCCCTGCGTCGATCAGAATGCCAAGCCGTTTTTCAAGGATGTCTATGACCATGTCCGGCGGGTCGAAAACATGGTCGCCGGGCTTCGGGAAATCATAACCTCGGTTTTCGAAGCCTCCAATCTTCTCGAACAGCAACGGCAGGGCGTCATTACCAGGCAACTGGCAGCCTGGGCGGCGATTCTTGCAGTGCCGACCGCTATAGCGGGCATATACGGCATGAATTTCGAGAACATGCCCGAACTGACGACGCGGTATGGCTATTACGTTGTCATCGGTGTGATCGTAGCATTGTGTTCCGTACTCTACCTCAGGTTCAAGAGAGCTCGTTGGCTATAAATGAAATCCGATCGGCGGTATTTCCTGACAATGATGGCGGATAATGCACGTGATCTCCTGTCGGATACGGATGCTTCGTCAGATGCCTACTCCTGGTAATGCTGCTAGGACTGGCAGTCGGCCACCCGTCATCGAAACTCGGCCTTCACCACGGGCCTAATCTGGATACAACCTGGCTCCAGTTGCCCATGGGCAGCGGGAAGCCGCAGCAGCGCCTCCTTTGGCACTCAAACGCGCAAAAGTTATGGGCTGATGGTCAATCTATAACGGCAGTCGATTTCAAAATATTCGCTCGGGCCGAGCCTCCAGCTGCCGGCAACGTCATCAAGCGGAATTGTTACGAAAAGAGAATTATGGCAGCGACTAGCTGCGCTGGAGGAGGGTAGGATATCGCTGCAGCCCAAACGGCGCTGGAAGCTGGGGCAGCGATTGTTTTTCCGCATCTTCAGCGCCAAAGAACTCCAGAGCCCGAAAATAGGCTCTGACTCACATTTGCTGCTGTTGAAGACGATGCTTCCGCTGGTTCACCGGAGGATCAAATATGCAACGACGATTTCAACAAGCGCGCCTCGCGCCGTCCGGCTTTGCAGTCGATGAAGTAACGGTTGTCGCAGAGTGCGTTCAAGTTCGGTTGCGATCACGCGCTGCCTCAGGAACTTGCCCCTCATGTGGTCGGCAAAGCCGGCGAGTTCAAAGCCGATATCTACGCCGGCCCGCTGACCTGCCCTTTAGCGGTCGGCGAGTTGAGCTGGCGATCGTGGCGCGTCGGTTCTGGTGCGATGCCGTTCTGTGCGGTCGGCGAATCTTCTGCGAACAGTTCGATAGTGGCGTGCTGGCACGTTACGGTCGGCGCACCCAGCGGCTGGAGACCATAGTTCACCATCTTGGTTTGGCGCTTGGAGGCAGACCGGCGGCGGCCTTTGCCAATCGTCTGATGGTACCAGTAAGCAATGACACGCTGCTGCGGGTGGTTCGCCGCCGTATTGCCGATCGAGACAATGAACTCACCGTCATCGGCATTGATGATTTTGCTTTCCGGCGAGGCCAAACCTATGGGACGATCGTCTGCGATCTGGAGCGGCGGAAGCCCGTTACCCTCCTACCAGATCGAGCGTTGGACACGTCTCGAGCCTGGCTTGCTGGGCATCAGTCGATCTCCACCGTCGCTCGCGATCGGGGCGGCGGTTATGGTGAGGCGATAGCGAAGGCGCTGCCTAATGCTGAGCAGGTTGCTGATCGCTGGCACCTAATAGAGAATTCCAGCCGAGCCTTTCTCGATGCAGTTGGCAAGTCGATGCGACAGATCAGGCAGGCGGTCGGCAGCAATGTGGTTGATCCAAAGCTTCTGACCTATGCTGAGAAGCTGCAGTATGAGGGGTATCTGCGCCGCCAGGAAACGAACGAGGCAGTTCGGGAGCTGTCGAAGAAAGGAACATCAATTCGGCAGATTGTGCGGCAAACCGGCCATAGCCGGAAGCTCGTTCGCGACGTTTTGAGGGGACAACGTCTCGACGTGTTCCGAACGCGGCCCAGCACTCTGGATAGCTGGCTGCCTTGGCTCAACAGCCGTTGGGAAGAAGGGGCACGGAACGCTTCGGCACTCTGGCGTGAGATGAAGACGAAGGGCTTTGCGGGACAGAGTGGCGTCGTATCGCAATGGGCTCAACGCCGTCTTCTTGCGGAAAAGGCCAATCAGAGCGGGCTCGCCAGAACGCCATCGGCACGTGTCATCGCTCGGCTCCTGACCGCCGCGCGCGATGACCTTGCCAAGTCCGAAGCGATCCTCGTGGCGGCGATCGAAGTAAACGTCCCGGACCTTGTGATTGCCTGTACGGCCATCGGTGACTTCCAGTCCATGATCCGCTCAAAGACTGCCCGAAAGCTTCATGAGTGGCTGGAAGCGGCCAGAAACAGTCTTGTCGGATCGTTCGTCGGCGGTGTGGAAAAGGACCTCGACACTGTGAGAAACGCGATCATCTCACCGTGGTCGAATGGACAAACGGAAGGACAGATCACACGCTTGAAGCTCATTAGACACAAGATGTAAGGAAGAGCAAAGCTCGATCTGCTGCAAGCGCGCTTGATCGGTGCGTCGTAAGAGCGGCACGTCAGCAAATGTGCGTCAGAGCCATCTCTGCTCGCGCTCGCGCATCTTCTTCACAGGTGTTTGGGAGAATTACTGCGAACTCTTCGCCTCCATACCGAGCGCAGATATCCCTGGGGCGACTTATCGAGTTTGAGATCGCAAATGCAATCTCCTTCAGGCACCAGTCTCCTTCAACACGGCCTAATGTATCGTTGAACATTCAACGGTTTAAATCATGTGTCGACGTCAAGCGAATGACTACGTGTCACATGCAGTACACACAGTGACGGTTAACCTTACCGTAATCCTTAGCCGAAACGGCGCAAACGTTAACGATACAGGAGAGGCGTATCCAATGGCAAAAGTCAGTTCAGCAACCAGTGCCAACCCAGGTTCCGGTGATACTGAATCCGTAAAGGTCTGGGAGCAGGCCGAGAAAAATGCCAAGGATGTCGGGATCCGATGGGAAAAGCCGGCCGACGACAAGCGATCCGCCGAAGAGATCATGAAAGACACGCCGATCGACGACGTGAGCGGCACGAAAATTCAGACCGCCGATGGTGGCAAAAAAACCGTGGAAGAGGTGCTCAAGGAACGCGTCGGTGATTACGAGAAGGACGAGGATGCGGCCTATCGCGCAGCGCAGGTGCTCGAGCATATTGAAAGGTTCGATGGAGACGGCAAGCGCATTGTTGGCAACAGCGTCGATAACGACAAGATCGATGGCTTTACGAGCAACGACGACGCGAAAAACGGCACCGAGGCTGGTCGGCTGCAGGATTTCGGCAAATACGGCTTCAGCCACCTTAAAGGCCAGTTGAATGACGTGACCTCCAAGGTGGAGGATCCCGAGGCACGCAAGAAAGCTGAAGAGGACGGTATCGAATGGGAGCGGCCGGAGGGCGATGACCGTTCCGCCAAGGATATCATCGAGGGCGATCGCCTGCTGAAGAATCTAGGCAGCCAGAGTGGTGTCAAGGACCTGCTCAAGGAACAGGTTGGCGATTTCGAGAATGACGCCGATGCAGCTTACCGCGCCTCACAGGTTCTCGATCATATCGAGAAATTCGACCGGGAAGGCAAACGTCTGGTCGACGGTGATGTCGGCGATGGCAAGATCAATGGCTTCAGCAACAGCGGTGAGGCCTATCACGACAAGGAGGGCGGACGTCTCCAAGACTTCGGTAAATACGGTTTCGACAGCCTCGAAGGCAAGCTCGACGACTACAAGAATGCCGGCAATGACAAGAATGAGCGTGAAGGAGCCGAAAAAGACCTTGGCATCGAATGGGAGCGTCCCGAAAATGACAAGCGTTCCGCCAGGGACATCATCGAAGGTGATCCGCTCTTCAAGCAGCTTGGCGATCACAGTGGTATCCGCGATCTGATGAAGGAGCGGGTCGGCGATTTCGACAAGGATGCCGATGCCGCGTACCGCGCCGAACAGGTTCTTCGGCATGTGGAACTGTTCGACAGCAACGGCAAGGAACTTTCCGGCGGCGATGCCGGCAATGGCGAGATCAACGGCTTTAGCAAGGATCGCGAGGCATATAACGGCACGGAAGCCGGTCGCCTTCAGGATTTTGCCAAGGATGGCTTTTCATCCCTCAAGGGCAATCTCGGAGATATTGCTCCCATCAAGGGCAAGGCAGAGGATACCCAGAGCTACAAGGATTACATCAAAGCCAATCCCGATGCCGACGAAGCCTCCAAGCAGATCGCCAAATACGGGGCAATACTCGAGGAGAACTACGACACGATCCGCGAAAAGGCAGGTGGCGGGGATAATCTCGATGCCGGCGCAACCAAACGATACATGGATACGACAAAGGGGCTGAGCGACGAGACAAAGGAAGCGCTGAGCTTCTGGTCGCAGCCCGGTGCCATACTCTCGGTCGATACGGCGAAGAATGAACTCAAATACAAGCCGGATGGCAAGGTCAGCAAGGACGACCTGAGCAACTGGATGGACAAGCAGGCGCCAAAGGATGCCGGGTCGTTCGTCTCCTTCCTGTCGGGCGTCATCAGCGGCAATGCCGTCGGAGATGTCGATACCAGCAAGCTGGATAAGGAAGTCTTCAAGGCGGACAGCAAGAGCTCCACACAGGAAAAGGCGGCTGCGCTGCAGGAATTGTTTCAAGCTCAGCAGTTAGTCAGCGCCGGGGCCGGCGCCGGTATGTGGGGCAGTGACTATGGCAAGGTTGCCATCGGAACAAACCCTGATCCCAAGGAAGTCCTCAAAGATATCAATGAAAAGATCAGCATTCTGGAAAGTGATCCCGCCGTTGTCGAATATACGAAGACGAATACTGCTAACAAAACGGCGGAGTTGTTCGACAACAATAAGGGACTGAAGGATGCCGTCCAGAAAAGCTACGACGATGAAATAAAATCGGGCAAGCTTCTGGACGATTTGTGGAAGACGAATACCAAGGACGGAAAGACCGACCAGTTCACGGCGCTCGCCGATTTCTACTCCTCGGCGAGCATCTATCAGGATGTCCTCGGTATCAAGGATGGCGCCGCTGAAATCCGCGAGACAATCGGCAAGTCCGATCATGCCCAGGCGTTCAAGGACTATTACAAGGATTCTCTTGCCTCGGGTAAGCGGCTGGAAGAGTTGATGAAGGACAAACCTTTCGAGGAAGCGCTCAGCACGTTTAGCTCGGAAGTCGCTGTCTACGGTGCTGCGCTCGACTCGGAATTCACCAAGACTTTCGACAAGGATATCGAAAGCAATTTCAATCGAGTCGCGAATGAAAATACGTTCAAGGATGGTAGCTTCGACGATCTGAAAAAGGTTTTCGGCCTAAACGGATCCGACAAGCTGGACAACGAGAAGCTGGAAAAAATCGTCACCGACTTCGTCAACCAGAATCCTGAATTGGTGGTCAATGGACAAGAAAAAAAGCAGGCCATTGATGCAATCCTGACCGGGATCCGCGGCAGCTGGGACGTCATGCGCCAGGGTACCAAGGCGTTGGCGGATATGCCCGAAGAATGGATGAACGCGGCGACCAAGAAGGGACTGATCAACCCCGATCTGAAGGTTCTTTCAGATAAAGGCGTCATGCACGGTGTCAGCGGTATCTTCCTGGCAGGTGTCACCATCGCTAGGGGGGTACAGAACAGCGGCCAGCTAAGCGACAAACACATCGTCGATATCGTCACCGGATCCGTTCAGACCGTGACGGTTCTGACGGAGGGCGGCATCAAGGGCTACAAGGATCATGTCACGAATAGTGTCGTCAGTGATTCCAAGCTGGAAAATCCTGCGACCGAGGCCGGACGTAACCTCAAGAGCAAGCTCGATGCCGTGCGGGAAAAACATCTGGATGAACTGCTGCAATACGACGCGAAACAAAACAGCGGAGAGACGATCGCAGATGCAAAGCTGGAGAACCCGCAGACTGAAGAAGGCAAAAAGCTGAAGGCGGACAGGCAGGCGACCATAGCGGATGCCAAGTCCGACGATCCGAAGACAGAACTAGGCAAACAGCTTAAGGTGAGAAGAGAGCAGTTTCTGGAAGATGCCAAGCTTGATGACCCGGCGAGTGAACTTGGCAAGAAGCTAAAGAACGACTTGAAGTCGACACAAAAAACATTCTTCGACGATGCCTTTAAACCGCAAGGCAAGCTTGAAAACGCAGCCAAGATAACAGGCGGACTGGCTGGTATCGTCGCCGGTGCGTACAGCATCTTTGATGGGAAGAACGCTCTGGACAGAGGCGACACGGTGACCGGAGGTCTCAATATCACCGCAGGATCGCTCGGGATTGCTGCCGGGCTTGCCGCGGCTGGCGAAGGTGCTGCGGCACTTGCCGGTCAGACGGCGGCCAGGGCTGTCATGGCCGCCGTCTCCGGAGGTCTCGGACTTCTCGCCGCCGGTGTCGGGGTAATTGCCATGTTCCTTCCAGGCCTTATCGAAGAAGGCAAGATGCAGGCCAGACAGGATGATTTTGCCAGCCTGCTCGACCAGTATCTCGGCAAATACGACATTGATGGCGTGGCTTACGGCGATCCCGGCGATCTACCGGACGACGTATGGGGCAAAACCAGCGAAGGCACGTCCTGATCTGTCGATACAGCCGGGCTCGGTGAGCTCGGCCGTATTGCGCACCGCCTCAGTTAGAGCGGTGAGCTTCGTCTGAGCCCAAAGTCATGCGCTCCAGGTATGGCGGGGTGAATGTGAAAGGGAGCATCCGCTGCCCTTTTTCGCATGGTGCCGATTTCGATGATGTAACTGTCAGGAGGTCGGGGTAAAGCGGTACCGACCATCCATGAAGCTCGAGCGTCGTGACGCACTCTGGGCCATCAAAGCGCTGCGTGATGAGCCGCTACCGCTGTTTGCCGCGGCGGCTGAGCGCGAGATGGCGACGATCGCCGAACAAAATGAGCCCGAGGTCGCCCTTCGGCAGATGACCGAGGGCCACAATGTTATCGAGGACTATGGCCATACAGGTCTGACATTGCGACAGCATCCGATCGCGTTTCTCCGCAAGGATCTCGCTTCCCGCAATATCATCACCTGCGCCCAGGCGATGAATTCTCGCGATGGCCGCTCCGTCTACACCGCCGGCCTCGTCCTGGTGCGCCAAAAACCGGGATCTGCCAAAGGGGTGATGTTCATCACCATTGAGGACGAGACCGGCCCTGCCAATATCGTCGTCTGGCCTTCGCTGTTCGAGAAACGCCGTCGCATCGTGCTCGGCTCCAGCATGATGGCAATCAATGGACGCATCCAACGCGAAGGCGAGGTCGTGCATCTGGTCGCCCAGCAACTGTTCGATTTGACCGCTGATCTGTCAGGTCTGATGGACCGGGATGCGGAGTTCAAAATGCCGGCCGGCAGGGGTGACGAGTTTGCCCACGGCGGAGCCGAATCCGCCAAAGCCAGTGCTCACCCCTCGGGATATGTTTGTCAAAGATTTGCATATCGATACGCTGAAGGTGAAGGCGCGAAATTTTCATTGAGATTTGATCTCGAACAACGGGCCGCAGGTTAGATCTCCTCAAGGGCATGAGACAGACACCGTAAGGCGCTGATGGGGGCAGTTCGTAGTGGCCTCCTACGCCTCTAGGCTGAGAGACGACGGTACTGATGATTTCTTTCCAGTGCGGCGCGTACTGGATGTCCCTTGGCTTACGCTGTTCAGGCTTGGCGCGCGCGTCACGACATTTCGTTTTCCAGACCCGAAAGATGCTCTGCGCATGTCGCCTTCACCAGTTCGAGCAGAATCCTGGTCCTCTCCTGGACCCAAAGGAGCGCTTCCTCCGTGATATCGTAATGCTTGGAATAGCGCGCCTTAACGTAAGCTTCGTTGAGAGTGTTGAACCAGGCGCGCTCCCTGTGCTGGTCACGGGGAAATGCTTCCGCCAGCCGCCGGTCTTGTTCTTCTGCGAGCGAGCGGAGAAACTTGATGTTGTGCGATGGCGGGCCGTAATTGGTGAGCGTAAGAAGCACACAGGAATAGGCCTGCTCTAGCGCTTGGTGGAGGCTGAAAGAAGCATCCCTTCGCCACTTCTCATCACTTTGTGAATTGTTCAGTTGGAAGCGTGCCGTGCCAAATGCTCGCACGGCATTAGAGTATCGTTCTTCGTAGTGGACGGATGCCAAACGGAATGCTTCCTGCCGCGTCAACGGCTTCGGTTCGGGCAGTTCTTCGTCGTCGAGTTCGTAAAGAACGATGCCTTCCTTGCGGATGTCGGAGAAAAAATATTGGCCTTCCTTCAGGTAGGTGTTCACCTCACGGCGCGAATGCACGATGAAACTCACCGGCGTTTCGATCGCAGGATCACGGATCAGTCGGTCGGCGGCCTTGTACCAGTATTCGGCAAAGTCGCAGAGCTTGCGGTTGTTTACGATCACCAGCAGATCAAAATCCGACCGGTAACCCTTCATCGTGAAAGGCTCATCCACCCAGCCACCTTTGGCGTAGGATCCGAACAGGATTATTTTCAGAATGCGCCCGCGCTTCTTGAAATCCGCCGCACCTTCTTTCAACGCATCCTCAAACTCCTCGTGCAGGATAGCCAGCGCGCGCGACAGCTCGCGCTGTTTCTGCGGTGGGATATGATCGAGGGAGGATTTCATCATTGCTGGGATTGGTTCCGCTGGGCGTTGCGAGGCTGGTGGAAATTCCGGCTGGATATCGGTTTTTTCTGAAGGGTTTGTTTCTGGTAAAGAAATCATGGCCGGCCCGGAAAGGTGGCGGAGCCGACAGGATCCGCATGCCATTGGAATCGATTAGCGATTGCCGTGCAACCCGTAAAATTGATGGGTCGTTCCATAGTTTCACCGCAGACGGTCGATGGATCGTCGTTGCGAAACATGCCTTGCCGCGCGGTCACGGATTTTCCGATGCCGAATGAGGTTTCTGGGCGGCAGGGGGCACTTCCCGTGTATGCAGCATCCACAATCTCGATGATCGACAGGATTCCCAGGCAGGGACATGCATGCATGCTAGAGTTGGTCAAACAGAGGAAACGACCTGAACAAATGGCGAGAAGTGATCTCCTTGTATCCGTGGTCAAGGCTGGCGCTTCCGGTGATCACTCGACATTGACGGCAACCGTCGAGGCGATCGTTGCCGAAGAGCGGTCGAAAAGCCATCATGTCCTGGCCGACAAGCTGCACCGGGCGCTCCAGTCCGTGCCCGTCACGCCGGCAAGCGAACTGCGCCGGCCAAACGGCGGCGGTCGTGACTTCATCATCGAAAGCGAGCCGAGGACGACACTCGAAAGCCTCTTGCTGACGCTTCCGGCGGAACAATTGACCCGCCAGCTCACCGAAGAGCAGCGCCGGGCCGACCTCCTGCGCGCCCAAGGCATGCAGCCTCGCCATCGCGTCCTCCTGTCCGGCCCTCCGGGCAACGGCAAGACATCCCTTGCCGAGGCAATCGCCGAGAGCGTTGCGGTTCCTCTGCTGACGGTGCGCTACGATGCCCTGGTTGGCGCCTATCTCGGGGAGACGAATGCCCGTCTGGCGCGTCTGTCAGGGAGTTTTGCCAGAATATCCGCCGCCGGCATATTCTGGCGCAGGGTTCCGCCTCGCTCCAGTCCGTTCTCGTTGAAGAACTTCGTCTTTGGAAAACCCGCATAAGACCTGAGAGCGATGGCAAACATTCCGGAACGTCCCCTTCTACGTCTCAACAATCCCGCAAACTTAGGACGGCAACCGGGCAATCGACCTCCGATCCCGCGTACGTTTACCCCGACAGAGCATGCAGGAACCGAGGCCGGTCGCAAGCTGCGGCGCTTGTCGGATCAACTGGCGGCCGGCACCCCGGCCCTACAACTTCGCGCTGACCCCAATGCGCTGGCGCCCGAGCGCTTGCTCGTCTTCGAACTGACGGGTGGCATCTACAAGTTCGAAGAAGCTGTGCGGCTGGTTTCCGGACTGGAATTCCTCGGTGTCGAGGATCTTGATCCCGACGAGGATGACAAAAATCCGGTACTGTATCTGATGGTGCCCTCGGAGGGCGCGCTCAGCAATCTCGTGACCTTGTGGCGGGACTGGCGCAGGAACGGTTCCGTACCCAACCGCTTCAGCAGCTGGAAGGCGCTTCTGTCGCAATTGCGGGATATCCGCCCCTGGGGACCGCAGGATCGAATAGCTATCGAGGACGCTGCCGTCCTCACCACCGAAGCGGACCACGGTCATGCCACGATACGCGTGGAAATCGAGCTGGTGTTTCGCCAAAACGGCGCCGCCGCCGAGGCTACTGCGCACCAGGACATTCAAGCCCGCGGTGGGGTCGTCATCTCGCGGGCAAGAATTGCCGGTGCCGCCTATCACGCCATTCTGGCCGACATCCCGACCTTGGCCATACGTGAGGCTCTGGCAGGCAATCCAGAAAGCCTTGCCGGATCTGATGCGATCCTCCAGATCAGACCACAAAGCGTCTTTCATGCCGTACCCTATGAGGAGGCGCCAGGTGATGCTGATGGCGAGGCACCCAACATTCCATCCGGCGACCCTATTGCCGGCATCTTCGACGCGGTTCCCCTGTCTCAGCATCCCCGTCTCGCCAACACGCTAAGTCTGGACGATCCGTTTGGTCTTGAGCCGCTAGCAGTCGGACCACGCCGGCACGGAACCGCGATGGCGTCGGCCGTGGTGCATGGCGATCTCAACAACCCGTGGGTCCGACCCCGTGAGCGTCCCGTCTATTTTGTCGGTATGATGTACGATGCGGCGGATGGGACGAATATCGAGCGTTTCCCTGATCGACTGCCCGCAGACCTGTTCGAGCAGGCTTTGGTGCACATGCGCGATGGGCCGTCTCCGGCGGCACCGCATGTGCTGATCGTCAATGCATCGCTTGGGGATGCCAACAAGCCGTTTTCAGGCAGGATGTCGGGGTGGTCGCGTGTCGTCGATTATCTTGCAAGCCGATATGGCGTTCTTTTCGTCATCAGCGCCGGAAATCACATGGGCGTCTATGAAACTGAAAACATGAGCGCGATGCAGTTCGAGGACTTGCCGGGCGACGAGAAGATGCGTGTCACTCTTCGGGCCAGTGCCTCGCAGATCGCACTGCGTCGCATTCTAGCGCCGGCAGAAGCGATGAATGCCATTACAGTCGGCGCCCTGCACGCGGATCACTATCAGCATCCTCACCCTTTACCGGCCTCCACCTTCGACGTTTGGGCCGAAAGTGGCCTTTGTACCGTTTCGAGCGGACTTGGCCCGGGATACGCGGGGGCTACCAAGCCGGATATCCTGGCACCTGGTGGACGCCTTCATGTTCGCCTGATGCCGCACGGTGCCCATCATCGGCTGCAGCCCTTGACGGTCAACGCCGGCGCATTCGGCGGTATCGGCGTAGCAGCGCCCCCGACCGAAACATCGTTTGGACCCAATGTAGTCGCGCGGTCTGTCGGCACCAGCATCGCTGCGGCGTTGGCAACGGGTGTCGCGGCCCGCGCGCATGAAGCGCTCGAAGCCGCCTATCCGGATTTCGTCACGCTTCCAAGCGCGCAGCGCGCGGTCCTTTTGAAAGCACTTCTCGTTCACGGAGCCCGCTGGACGCAAGCGCGCGACCTCCTGATCGAAATTCTCGGACCGTCCGACAACCGCCAGCACTACCGGCAGAAGGACGACGTCCGCCGCTACATCGGCTTCGGCGCCTACGATCCCGACCGCGTCATCGATTGTACCGCGGATCGCGCGACACTTTGGGCCGTCGGCCAGTTGGGTGCCGATCAGGGCAAACGCTTCCGCATCCCCTGGCCCGCCGCCATGAGCGGGCAGGCAAGACCTCATAGCGTGAACGCAACCCTTGCATGGTTCTCTCCACGAAAGCCGGGCGCTGTGGCATACAGGGGCGCGCGCATGAAAATCATCGAACCCTCGAAATTGGGTGCGGCTGGTATTAAGGCTGCGGGAGTTCAGCCCGATCCGAAACAAGCGCACAAGGGAACCGTGGTGCATCGGCGGTGGGACGGCGCCAAGGCGTCTGCAATTGCGGGGGACGGTTTTTTCGAGATCGATATCCAGCGCGAGGCTGACAGTCTGCCGGACGATGTCCAATTCGCTCTCGTGGTGACGCCCGAAATGGCTGGCGAGCTGGCAGTGTATAATCAGGTCCTCAACCGTGTTGCACTCAAGCCAACCATCGGCGTTCCCGCGTGAGCTGCACTATGTGTCGGCATTATTTTGATGATCGAGGAAGTTGATGTAGATATTTGCCGTCACGCCAACATAGCGTTCACGTCCCTAACTGCAGAAATCTATGAAAAAGCCTCAGCGTAATTTTGTAATCGAATACAAATCCGGCCGGCGCAAAGCCGACGTCAAGGCGCCCAGTTCCATTTGGGGCAGTCTCGATTTGAAGTCTGTTGCCCGCGATGTCGAGACCGTTTTGCCTCCGCAATTGCCCGGCGATGCTCACCTTGTGGCGAGTGAGCCCGCCAGGCTGCCGGACGAGCCGGCACCTGCGACCCAAGTCCACGATCATCATGCTCCGATCTCGAAGGGTATCGACTTGGATCTAGCCACCGGCGATGTCAGCGCAGCGCAGGATGAGAATGATGCGCAAGAAATCTACGACAACGCAGCACAGGAGCCTCAGGCGCGTAAGCCGAGAAAAGCGTCCAGAGGGCGGCGAGCGCTCGCAAGCCGGCCCGTGCCAAAAGCTGGCAATGACGCACCGATTGAGCCCGATGTTGAACGGGATGAACTTGACGAGCTAGAGGAAGAGAACCGGGTTCTCAAGAAGATGCTGGTCGCCAAACTCCGCATGGAAAATTCATGGCTGCGCGAGCGGCTGCAAGCGGGGCGTTGACAGCAAGGATGATTAGCGTTTCATTCGCGCCCGCTTATATAGACGGACACGTCGAGGATGCCAAGCAGGCGCTCTATGGTTGCCTGTCCATACGATCAGCATCTCAACTCATTTCTTTTGGGCGGCTTTCGGCTTTGGTTGATACAGGCGTCGTTTGGCATTCGAGCGAAGAGCATTTCGGACATCTCTGTCCGTTACCGCAAGATCGAACCATGCCGGATCGAAGTGACCACCGCACCAGCGAATGGTCTCTGCGAATTCCGGATCATCCCGTTCGGCGATGATCTCAAGAAACTGCTCGTAACCCGAAATGCCACCAACCTCTTCAGGAGGGCGCGCCCTTTCCCCAGCAACGCAACTGCCCTGTTTCGGTGACGTATCGAGTGTCAAGAATTCCTCAATCGCGATAGTGTGTCGCCAGCCATCTCCGAAATCATAATGGTAGGCGAACACGGCTCCTTGCTCGAAATCCAGCAGGCGAACCTCTGTCTGATCGAAGACCCGGGGATCTTCGTCAGTCGCATCCTCGGTGAGGATCTCGGCGTTACCGTAGCGGAGACCACCGATGCGGAACTCGTAGAGATGATAGTTCCACCAATTGAACGCAGCCTGGGTCCCGAGATGCAAGTGTTCCAGGTTCCAATAGGCCGGCAGGATCAATCGTCGCCAGACGTCCGGCTTGATCTTGTTGATCGAAACTTTGACCTGTACGGCGTTCGGCGCTTCGAACATAAAACGAGTGAACAAGCTTAGCGCTTGTCGGTCAAGGCACCCCTTCGCGGTCACTTTCGCTTCCCTATTCGGTGGCTCGCTCCAAAGAGGGAAACCTTGTCTGGCATCCGTCAACCTCTCCGTTGTTCAAGAGACAGCCCATAGCGGCGATCCGGCGCAAGCATGCACCTTCTCCAAGCTTGCGTCAGCTATGAAAGATATCAATGCATCGACCAACGTAATGCAAACAGCATGGTCCGCGGTTTCGATCTCATCAAGATTTGTCCATACAGCATCCTCGATTTCAAAAAACGGCGATCGCTGGAATGGTCGTCTGTTAGGGTGTCGGTTGCCTGCGTTCCCGGTCGAAAGCGGATCAGCATGCCAGTCACCTCAACGCTGCTTTCCATTTAAGGCAGGGAGATCCATAACCTGGTGGCCGTGGATCGGTGTGTTTGCGAGATCAACGTCGACCATCACGAATAACTCATCGACGTCGGTTGTCAGCAGCGCCTGGTCGAACAGGCCGCACCCGTTGCGATAGACCTTGTTTACGTCGCGTATTTCAGTGACTGCGCGTCAGGCGGCGAAAGATTGTCAACATACGGCCAAATGTCTACCACCGGCTCGGCGACAAGCGTCACATCGCGCATCAGCTGCGAAAAGCATTCCAGCAACTCGTCTTCCGTCAGCAGACGCGGCTTGATCACGTGTCCCAATCCTGATCACGTGTTCATCTCGTACGGGTCTCGCTCTGGCAGATATCTATGAATGCCCGCAATGGCCTCGATGCGATGCGGCTTGGATAGTAGAGCCTTGGGCCTTCCTGTTCAGCCCACCAGTCGGCCAGGACAGGCACGAGCGAGCCCGCGCGGAGATCGTCTTCGAGCCAGTTCCGGAATGCGCCGATGACGCCGAGTCCGGTCCGCGCATAAATCAAGCCCGTGTTCAAGGCGTTGACGCTGAGAATAAGCCGGCTTTCCGGTTTGACGCGCACGGTCTCACCTGCGCATTGCAGATCCCAGGGCAGAAGTGGTCCGCCGGGCAGCCGGTAGCGTATGGCTTTGTGACTGGCCAGATCGGCGGGGTGCTGGGGCCAACCGTTCGCCTCCAGATAGGAAGGAGAGGCGCCAAGCGCGATTTGCTGGGCACGAGGGCCGATCGGAATGGAAATCATATCCTTCTCGATCGACGAACCATAGCGGATGCCCGCATCGCATCCGGCGGTGATGATATCGACAAAACTGTTTTCCACCACGATTTCGACTTCGACGGCAGGATGGGCGCGCTGGAACGCGATGATAAGAGGCGGCAGGACGTCCGGCATGACGGATCCGGGGACGTTGAGTTTCAAACTGCCCTGCACACGATCCGTAGCATTTGCAGTCTCCAGACAAGCCGCGTCGATAGCACCCAGAAGAGGATTGACGCGTTCCGCAAGCAAACGCCCGTGCTCCGTGGCACGAACACTTCTTGTCGTGCGAAGGAGAAGGGGCACGCCGAGTTCAGTCTCGATCCGTGAAACTGTGGTGCTGACTTTCGATGGCGCGACGCCCAGCTGCTTCGCCGCCGCCCTGAAGCCGCCCTCCCTGATAACCGCAAGAAAGACTTTCAGATCACTCGTCGTAATATTGTTCTTCATGCAGAACAGCCTATTCGAAATGTCGCGGATTATCCAAAAATCGGAGATCAATTAAACCGTCCCCATCCGCACCGTCAACGGTGTGCCAGCGGGAGATCGAACCATGTTTGTCGTAACAGGCGCCTCGGGCCAGCTCGGCCGCAGGATCGTCGAAAACCTGCTGCTGCATGTGCCGGCCGCTAGTATCGGCGTCAGCGTGCGTGATACGGCGAAGGCGGGCGACCTTCAGACGCAGGGCGTGCGGGTCCGTTCGGGTGATTATGACGACGCCAGAAGCCTACGACATGCTTGGGAAGGAGCCCGACGCATCCTTCTGGTGTCATCAAATGCCGCTGCAACGGGCGGCGATCCCTTGAAACAGCACGCCACAGCCATTTCCGTGGCGCGGGACCTCGGCGTTGAGCGCATCTTTTACACCAGTCAGGTCTCGAGCGCCTCAATCTCGCTTTTTCCGCCGGGCCGGGATCACGCAGCGACCGAAACGATGTTGGCGGGATCCGGGCTGGCCTGGACAGCCATGCGGCACGGATTCTATTCCGCGAGTGCTCTGATGATGAATAGGCGTGGTTTCAATGCAGGTATGCTTTCCGCACCTGAAGACGGTAAGGTTGCATGGACAACTCACGACGACCTTGCCGCGGTTGACGCCGTGCTGTTGGCCGGTAGCCACGTGATCGACGGCCCGACACCGCCACTGACGGGTGGCGAAGCACTCGACCTTAGCGATCTCGCGGAAGTGGCAGGAAAGCTAATGGGTAAGCCGATCTTGCGCAACGTTGTCGGCCAGGAAGAGATGGAGGCCAATGCCCGTCTGGCGAGCGTGCCGAAAGGATTAATCGATGTGATGCTTGGATATTACCAGGCGGCGCGTGCAGGCGAATTCCAGACCGTCGATCCAACGCTGGCAAGGATACTGGGTCGCGCGCCGCAAAACATGCGCGAATTCTTGAAAGCCAAACTGGCCGAATCTGTCGGGTGATAGCTGCAACCGGGCTGGCGGTAGAAGCTTGGCGTCTCGCATCTTGACGGCCCAGTCCGCCTCGCAAAGCCCTCCGGCCTGATCATCTTCCCTTGTCGTACCCTAGTTTAGCTTCACGGAACTGCACGGTTCGCTTGGAGGATAATCTGCGCCGTTCGCGGCGGGTTATTATTGGTGGTCCAGTTCTCTTAAAGGGTTTTGCAAACTGGTCACCGAATGCCGACGAGTAAACGCAAACCAATTATGTGCGATCCACCCGAGTTCAGTCAATCGACCCACAAAAATGAGCAAACGCTCAAGATCGGGGCAAATATTTAAGTAAATATTGACTGATTTAGGTGAGCATGAATTAACATTCATTCTGGGGGTTGTGATGCTGTCAATGAAAATCCGGAATCTATTGCCGGTCCTCTTTATTTCTCTTCTCCTCATGGTGGTCGCGCTGGGGGCGATTGCAATCAACTCTCTAAGTAGCATCAACAGGCAGGTTTCGCTGCTTGGAGACACTCAAGCGAAGGCGACAAGCGTCCTCGTGAGCATTAAGGAAACGTTGTCCGGTATCAACAGCCTCTATTCTCAGCATCTCCTTTCCGTCTCGCTGGATGATCTCAAAAAGCTTGAAAACGACCTCGATCGGCGAACCGCAATCGTGCAATCGCTGTTAGTGGATTTCAGTAAAACGCCTGCAGCACAAATAGAACAGAAAGCGTTGGCAAGCCTTGATGAGAGTATGGCAACGTTTTTCGCCGACGGGAAAAAGTTCATCTCGATCTCAACCATCGGTGCAAAGACGATCGCGCTTGATCTTTACAACGGCCAGATGAAATCCGGTTTGGCGCAGTCTGAAGCCACACTCAACGCGATGATTGACCGTAACCGCAAGGCTTCGGAGGCGGCGCTCCTATCTTCCGGTGCCAAGTACCAAAACACATTGATCTTGACCGGATCGATGATCGCAGCCTCCTGCTTAATCGCACTTGCCGCCTCATTTATTGCGGTGGTGCGGGTGGCGCGACCTATAGCGTGTTTGCAAGAAAGCATGTCGGTTCTCGCAGAGGGCAATAGCAACCATCATGTTCCATTCCGTGACCGTGGGGATGAGATTGGAGACATGGCAAGAGCTGTGGAGGTCTTTCGCGAGAACGCCATCGAACGTGAGCGGCTTGAACATCAGAGTGCGACAGATCGAGATCTGACAGAAACGGAGCGCCGAGATAATGAGCGCCGCAGGGCAGTGCAGGCCGGCGACACGAAAATCGTCGTTGAAGAGCTCGCGCGCGGCCTTGGCAGACTGGCTGATGGTGACGCAACTGTTCGGCTCGATCGCCCTTTCAACGTCGAGTTCGAGACGATCCGCGTCGATTTTAATGCCGCGGTTTCCAAGCTCGACGGTGCGCTCGCTGTTGTGAGCCGAAATGCTCAGGTCATCAATTCGGGTTCCGAAGAGATCCGCTCCGCTGTCGATCACCTGTCAAAGCGGACCGAACAGCAGGCCGCGTCGGTTGAAGAGACCGCTGCAGCTCTTGAGCAGGTCAGCAACACCATGCGCGATGCCACGAAACGCGCCGAAGAAGCGGGAATTATCGTAGAGGCGACCAAGAAAGGTGCTGAGCGATCGAGCAAAATCGTGGATATGGCTGTAGAAGCGATGGGCTCGATCGAACAGTCGTCAGCCGAAATCAGCAACATCCTCGGCTTAATTGACGACATCGCTTTCCAAACCAACCTTCTAGCGCTTAATGCGGGTGTGGAAGCTGCGCGTGCTGGTGAAGCGGGCAAAGGTTTCGCCGTTGTAGCTCAGGAAGTACGCGAGCTCGCCCAACGCTCAGCGCAGGCCGCTAAAGAGATCAAGGGTCTCATCATGTCCAGTCAGCAGCATGTCCGATCAGGTGTCAGCCTGGTCGGCGATGCAGGGGAGGCTCTGAAGGATATCGCACGTGAGGTCGTCGGTATCAGTCATCACGTGACTGCAATCATTGAAGCTTCGCGCGAGCAGTCGTTGGGGATCCGTGAGATCAGTAACGCGATCAATACGATTGATCATGGAACTCAGGAAAATGCAGCGATGGTAGAGGAATCTTCTGCCGCGACTCACGCTCTGGCGGCTGAAGTCGAAAGCCTATTCAAGCTTATCGCACAGTTTAAGACTGGCGAAGGGATTGTTATTCGTGGAAATCTGGCTCAGAGCGCGTTGCCGGTAAAGCGACAGAATGTCGGGTTCCAGCAAGCGTTTGTCGACCATCCGCGTAAATCCGCCGGCGGCGGAGGTTGGAGTGAGTTCTAATCGCAAACCTTCAACCCCAGAAGATGAGAGCTAACAATGACCGCACGTATCTGTTTTGCAAGTTTGATGATGGCAGCATTAGCGAGCCCGTCCTTCGCTGAGACGCTCACTATCGCTACCGTCAATAATGGCGACATGATCCGCATGCAGAAGCTGTCGGCGGACTTCAGCAGGAAGCATCCCGACATCAACCTGAACTGGGTAACGCTTGATGAGGCTGATCTTAGACAGCAGGTGACCATTGACATCGCCACGAATGGGGGCAAATTCGACGTCCTGACGATTGGCACTTATGAGGTCCCAATCTGGGCAAACGAGGGGTGGCTATTGCCTCTTGATGATCTGGGAACGGAGTACGATACTGCGGATATTCTCCCGGCAATTCGCGACAGTCTCACCCATAACCAGTCTCTTTTCGCAGTCCCATTCTATGGTGAGAGCTCGATGGTTATGTATCGACAAGACCTTATGGCTAAAGCCGGTCTATTGATGCCGCCAGCGCCGACCTGGAGTTTTATCGCCGACGCAGCTATCAAGATGACCGACCGCGCCGCTGGCGTGAACGGAATATGCTTGCGAGGCAAACCAGGCTGGGGGGAGAATATGGCCTTTCTGACCGCTACCGCCAATTCCTTTGGGGCACGGTGGTTCGACGAGAAGTGGCAGCCGCAGTTCAATCATCCGACATGGAAGCAAACGCTGAATTTCTATGTCGACCTAATAAAAAAGGCCGGGCCCGAAAGCGCGGAGAAAAACGGTTTCAACGAGAATCTCAGTTTGTTTCAGGCCGGCAAATGCGGCATGTGGATTGATGCTACCGTTGCGGCGTCTTTCGTGTCTGACCCAAAAGCCTCGAGCGTCGCTGCGCAGGTAGGTTTTGCTCTTGCGCCGGATAACGGCTTGGGCAGGCGGGCTAACTGGCTATGGGCGTGGAACCTTGCTATCCCCGCAAGTACTGCCAAATCAGAGTCTGCCAAGGCTTTCCTGAAATGGGCGACTGACAAGCGCTACGCACAACTTGTAGCGAAAACAGATGGTTGGGCAAATGTTCCGCCTGGTACTCGCTCATCGCTATACCAAAATACCGCCTATCAAGCGGCAGCACCATTCGCAAAGATGACCCTCGAGAGCATCAATGCCGCCGACCCGCTGAAGCCATCGGTCGATCCCGTCCCGTATGTCGGTGTCCAGTTTGTAGCCATCCAGGAATTTCAGGGCATCGGCGATGAAGTTGGGAAACAGTTTGCAAAAGCGTTGGAAGGGGCGGTGTCCGTTGATGAGGCCTTGACCGCTGCTCAAGCAGTATCACAGCGCGAAATGCGCAAAGCCAAATATATCGAGCCAGGCCTTTAGCTGATGCCCCGATGCTCAAAGTCAGCGCTGGCGTAATGGGAGACGCCAAAGGCATTGATTTCGTCCGCCGAAGCCAATTTCAGTTCGGCTATTTTGAATTCAGAAGACCAGAAAGCCCTAATGACAAATCTGTGGAAAATCTACGCTGCCTTACCTTTTGGCTTGGCTCTAGGCGGTTGTACTTCCGGAAGTACCAACGCACCTGCACCTTTCATGAAAGGCGGGGCCTCAATGGTTCGTACGGAGTCTGATCACACCGACTGCGCGATCGAAGCCGCGCAGCGTGTTCCGTCAAATATCCTAACGACGCAAAAGCCGATCTATACGATACCACCGCGGACGCAGTGCAATCAGATCGCTGGTGAGACGATATGCCATCATATCGACAGGCAAATTGTTGGCGGCGAGGTTTCAGAACGCGATGCGAATGCCGAATTGCAAGCGGCAGCGCAGCGGCAATGCATGAGGAGGAGAGGTTATACATATACTAGGTAAGTGATTACTGTAACAGCATTGGTGCGCGGATCGTTAATTGCGTTGTCGTAGGTGATCGGCGATCGCAATAACCTGGCTTTTGCAACGATGCCTTTCAAGCATAATGTGTCCCGCCGCCATCGTATCGGCAAGATGAAATTTAAGTTCACGAAGTGGTCGGAATACGAGGGAGCCTTCGTCGGCGTGGCAACCTGACCCTGTGGATGACGGCGGAGGCGATGTCGTCCTGGCAGGCGCCGAAGCGAACTACGCGTGACGGCCAGCCGCGCTATTTCGATCTGGCGATTGAGACCGCCCTGGCGCTGGGACTGGTGTTCGGTCTGCCGCTGCGTCAGACGGAAGGTTTCTTGACTTCGGTGCTGAAGCTGATTGGCTTGGATCTCGCCGTTCCCGATCATACGACGGCTGAGCCGTCGGGCCAATAAGCCGAGAGCGCCGAACAAGCGGCACGATGATCGCATCCCGGAGAAAGGATCCGTCCACGTCGTGATCGACAGCAGAGGGCTGCAAGTCTGCGGCGCTGGCCAATGGCTGGAGGAAAAGCGTGGTGTCAAATCCCGTAGGGGTTGGCGGAAACTGCACCTGGCGCTGTATGCCGACAGCGACGACATCATCGCTCACGTCATAACGGACCAGGATGCTGGCGACGCCTCGCAGGTGGAGCCGCTGCTCGACCAGATTGACACGCCGATCGGCCAGTTCACGGCCGATGGCGCTTATGACGGTGAGCCGACGTATGACGCCGTCATCAGGCACAGCACCGATGCTACGGTGGTCATCCCGCCGCGGTCCAATGCGTGGAACGGCCGGACAGCCATCCCCCGAGCCCAGCGAGACCGTCATACCGCGGCGATCAGTGCCAATGGCCGGATGACATGGCAGGTCGCGACCGGCTACGGCAAACGCTCACTCTCGGAGACCGCGATCGGTCGTTACAAATTGATCATCGGCCGCCGGCTGCGGGCACGCCTATTCGCAGCACAACAGACGGAAGTCGCCATCGGCTGCAATGTGCTCAATCGAATGCTAGCCTGCGCACGCCCGAAATTCGTCCGGTGTAGAAAAGCTACTGCATAGCCGCATTATCAAAGACCGAACTCCGTGCTTTCAACAACCCGCGCACCAAAGCCCGTCAGACACGAAATCGCTGCTGCTGGATATCGGGATAGAGCCTCGTACGACGCCGGTCCGCAGCCCACAGTCCAACGGAATGGCTGAAGCCTTCGTAAGGACGTTCAAGCGCGATTACTTCTCGGTCAATTCCAGTCCGGACGCCAAAACCGTCATCGCCCAACTGCATTTAGGGTTCGAGCAATACAACACGCTTCACCCGCACAAAGCTTTGGGAAATCGCTCACCGCGCGAGTTCTTAAACCGTCAACGAGTAATCTGATCCTGTCCGGTTTTTATGAGGCAACTCCATCATGTCGTCGCAGAGATCTGCCGATCCAAGTCCAGCCTCGGCCGATGGGCTATCCTGTCGGCAAATTTGAAACGCAGGTCGTTGGTTCGGATTGCATCAAGGCGGGTGATACGGACACCAGATATCTTCATACAAAGACCTTCCATCACACCAAGACCCAGCAGCATCCTGTCAAAGATGCTCCCCCCATCATGATGACGGCGCCATTCATCATCATGATCAAAAATCATGGTTCCGGCATCCAGGCCGCGGTGCCTCATTCTATGAGCTTAACAATTGACTGTCCAACCTGTAAGGCAGCGCCGTTGGACGCTAACCACTCCGCCATCTCGATCGGAGCATGTGATCGGTCTGCGCGACGCGCAGCGTCTCCCGTGATTGGCACGATCATTGATGATTTCTCAAACTATGGTTTGAGCAGAACCAATTGCTCTTCCGGCGACAAGCGTTTGTCTTCCTCATAGACTAGGTGATCGATATGCCAACTTTGAGACCATTGCGGCTGGGAATTACTTATCCCCTCGGCGGCGCAGAATACGACTACTATCAATTCGCTGATAGCAGCAACGGCAAGGTACGGACCTATCTGGTGGGTGCGCGAATTTTCGGTGAAGGCAAGGATCACGATATCGAGCACTTGCAGCGAACCGGCTCGCTGGACAATCTAAGGGATGCTGCACTCGGCCTCGTTCCGCTGACATGCGACGCAGCCGTTTGGGCCTGCACGAGCGGCAGCTTCGTGGATGGTCGCGCCCATGCCGAGGCGCAGGCGCAGGCAATAGGTGCGGTGACGGGATGTCCGGCAAGCAGCACGTCGTTGGCGTTCGCCGCCGCACTCCAGGAGATCGGAGCCAAGCGGGTTGCGATCGTCGCGAGCTATCCCGAACCGGCCGCGCGAGCCTTCGTGAAATTTTTGTCGGAATTCGGCATCGACGCGCCCCGTCTCGTCTGGCTCGATGCGCCGGCAGGTCCCGATGCCGCGCGTTTCGGCGCCGAGCGTCTGCTTGCCGCTTCGCAAAGCCTGGACCTGACGGATGTGGATGCGATTCTCGTTCCGGACACAGCTCTGCCAGGGATCGAACTGTCGCGCTTGATGACCGAGCAACTCGGAAAACCATGCTTGACCGCAAACCAGGTGACATTGTGGGAAGCATAGCGGCTGGCCAATCACAAGGTTGAGCCGACAGCGCTGATGGCGGCGTTCGCGTAAAGCGGCGACAGGCTGGCGACAACGCCGCCCTGTCGCCGGCATATCAGCTGCCCGTCTCGATCAGGGCCTTCGGACGAGGCTCCTCATTGAGGGCCTTGCCATTCACTTCGGCAAGGATGAGAGGGATCAGCATTGTAACACAATTGACCCGGGCTGTAGCCGTCGAATTCCGGGACAAGGGCATTCGCGCAAACATCATCTGCCCGGGATTTGTGCGAACGCGTCACGGGGAATTCGAAATGGCCGAGTTGCGAAAGCTCGGAATCGACGCGTCGGAGAAGGATATCAATGTCCTTCAAGGACGCATGTGCACGCCGGAGGAGGTCGCCCGTGTCGTAAGCATCCGGCGGAGGCCGCAGGTCAGGCCGCCTGAGCACTCAGCGTCTTGGGTGTCCAGTTCCACGGCAGCAATTGCTCCAGCCTGCTGATCGGTGTGTCCGCAATGTTGGCGAGGGCGTCGGC
>NZ_JBOZRA010000011.1:0-58113 GCF_050847465.1 Endobacterium panacihumi
CGCGCCCATTTCATGGTTGCGCCGTCGGACCGCAGGACGGGTTTAGACATCTCCAGCATCTTGGTCAGATGGTGTGGTTTAGCGTACCATGAATGAGGCTTGATACTTGCGCGCCGACGTCCAGGAACGACATCAGGCAATTGATGCTCGCAACTCGTCCTCCGAAATATGACGGCGGACCCAGTGGGCATGGTTCGCTAGCGAAACGTTGGCCTCCCTTTCCACTTCGCCACCGTCGCCGATCTTGCGGGTAGGGATAACGAGCCCTCGGACGATATGTGGGCAGCGGGCCGCCAGCATTTCAAAAGCGGGCGTAAGATCGGTGTCATTGGTCACGAGCACCACCTGATCAACTTCACCGCGGATCGCATCGTCGTAGAGTTGAAGAGCCAGGCTCACATCAGACCGCTTCTCTTCGAGCTTCCAGACCTGAACCTTGTCACAGTCACGTGGCCAACGATTTGGATCGTCGGCCGGCACCACATGTTGGTTGGCCTTGTAGAGCGAGTATGAACCCATGACGAAGGAGACACGACCCTGGCAATGGGTTGTTAGCGCATTGTGATAGTGCGCTTGCGACGACACCGAGTCGTCGCCTTTGGCGGCACTTTCGATAATTTTTGCCGTGAAGTATTTGACGGCGCAGTCGGGGTCCAAGACCACTGTGGCCGAATTGCCCTTGGGGGTAGGGCGGTAGAGAATGCTGGGTAAGATCTGATGCTCAAACAGAGCCAAGACATCGAGCCATTTAAAAGCGGTTTGGCGCAGGCATCCGTAATAGAGATTGTAGCCGTCGATATAGACGCGTGTTCGTAAAGCCGGCACTCTCTGCCCCCAAGACATAAAAAAACCGGCTTGCGCCGGCTTTTTCCCCCAACCTCCCGGAGCCCAAAGTCTCTCAGGTTGCTGGGTTAGTTGTTAGGCGGAACATAGGCTGTACCCACGTCAAAGTCAATAATCGAGGCTCAGTACGGAGCAGGGCAGACAACAGATTTGCTGCGAAAGTCGTGACGTTGAACATTTGAAATGGGACTATCATCCGAGTTCGAGGTTTCGTGGAATAAGCCGATCAAGCCTGTGGCCAAACGATAACCGATTCTCTTCGCTCTATGGCAAATCCTACTCTGCTCGCTGATCTACAAGAAATCATTGTCAGCTGACAATTTGTTTAAGTTATTGAAAAACATATTTTTCTTAGATCTTTCGATTTGGTTAACGCGCGTTAACCAAAAACTGCTTGACGCAAAGGCGCTCTATGAGATCATTTGCGGAAATTCCAGGGAATTATTGGATTTACCGTGAATGGCGAATAAGACCGCAAAACGAGCTAAAGTCGAAAAAATCGAGCGTGTCTCGATTGATAAAACCATTGCTGATGATTCTGCAAAATTAAGCAGCAATCTCCAGGAGTTGTCTGCTCGCCTGTTCTCGCCGGATGAACAGAAGGCGCTTCGTCGATTCAGCAGCACGGAGGCGGCCAAGCTGCTCGGGGTGACCGATAGCTATGTACGCCATCTCGCATCACAGGAAGATTCCGTAACGTCGGAGAAAACATCAGGCGGCCGTCGGACGTTCTCTCTCTCAGAGATCAACACCATTCGGCAGCTGCTCGGCAAGACGAAGCCCGTCTACCTTCCTGGGCGCCGGGAAGACGATCATTTGCAGGTTATCGCCGTCACAAATTTCAAAGGCGGCTCTGGCAAGACGACAACATCAACGCATCTCGCGCAGTATCTTGCTCTGCGCGGGTACCGCGTTCTAGCGGTTGATCTTGATCCGCAGGCATCCATGTCTGCGATGTTGGGGTATCAACCAGAATTTGACGTCGGAGAAAACGAGACGTTGTTCGGTGCTATCCGATACGATGATATCCGGCGTCCGGTAGGGGAGGTGGTCCGCGAGACCTATTTCCCAGGGTTGGATCTAATCCCCGGAAATCTCGAGCTGCATGAGTTCGAACACGACACTCCGAGAGCATTGGCGGAACGTACTGGTTCTGAAACCGATATGTTCTTCATGCGCGTCGGCAATGCTCTTGCCGATCTCTCCGATCGATACGACGTGGTCGTCATCGACTGCCCGCCGACGCTAGGATTTCTAACGCTTTCGGCGCTGTGTGCGGCGACCGCGGTGCTGATCACCGTGCACCCGCAAATGCTCGATGTCGCTTCGATGAACCAGTTCCTAGCAATGACCTCTGATCTTCTCTCTGTGGTCAAGGATGCAGGTGGAAATCTCGAATATGATTGGATGCGCTACCTAGTGACACGTTACGAGCCGAACGACGGCCCGCAGGCACAGATCGTTGCCTTCCTTCGAAGCCTCTTTGGGGATCGTGTTCTGACCTCGATGATGGTCAAGTCGACCGCGATTTCAGACGCAGGTCTGTCCAAGCAAACAATTTATGAGGCTGCTCGGGAGTCAATGAACCGGCAAACTTATGACCGAGCGGTGGAGGCGATGGACGGAGTTAACCTGGAAGTCGAGGCTCTGTTGAAGAGCTCATGGGGAAGAGCATGAAGAAGGGTCGCGACATCCTCCGAAATATGGTCAGCACAGCTGGTTCAGAGCCGTCGAAGTCGGCTGCGCAACCTCAGGCGCCGCACAAGCCGGCTGGCGCCGTACGGGCAATGAACCTATCCCTCGGACGCCTCAGCGACGAGGCTGCGGCGGCGAAAGAGCTGCGCGTCGCGCTGGCGAGCGGCGACAAGGTCGTCGAGTTGAACACTGCGCAGATCGAAGCTTCATTCATCCAGGATCGCATTCCGACTGAGCATGACGCTGCCCTCGACGATCTTATCTCGTCCATGCGTGAAAGCGGCCAGCAGGTTCCAATTCTGGTTCGGCCTCACCCGACCAAGGATAATCACTATCAGGCGGCTTACGGGCACAGGCGATTGCGCGCTGCCATCATTCTCGATCGTCCTATCAAGGCTGTCGTGCGCCAGCTGTCGGATGAGGAATTGATCGTTGCGCAGGGGCAGGAAAATGGACCGCGCGTCGATCTCAGCTTCATCGAGCGTGCATTGTTCGCGAAGCGGCTGGGGGATCACGGGTTCGATCGAGATCGTATAGCCTTGGCACTTTCGGTCGATAAGCCTGAAACCTCTCGCCTGTTGCAGGTCGCAGAATCCATCCCGACGGACTTGATCCTTGCGATCGGCCCTGCTCCGAAAATCGGTCGACCGCGCTGGTTGGCATTCGCTGAGCTGTTGAAAGACAAGGCGGCATCTACCCGAATCGCCCAGGCCGTAGCAGAAACTCAATTCTCGGGGATCGACACAAACGATCGATTTGCGCGTTTGTGGGCGAAGGGACAAGGGCCGAAGGCGCCTAAGAAGGAAGCGGGTGGCAAAGTGCGCACCCGCAAAGGCATCGTTCTTGCTTCGGTCGAGAAGACCTCGAAGGGAGCAAGGATTACAGTAACATCAGAAGAGTTCGCACAGTTTCTGGACGCCCGTATGGACGATCTGGTTGAACAGTTCGAAAGAGAAAACGCTTCTGGATCAGATCATTAGATCAATTGTCAGCTGACAATTGATCGCCAACTAGGAGATCAAACCGCAAAAGAAAAAGGCCCCCAAACGTCGCCGTCGTGGAAGCCCTTCTCGTCTGTGTAGCAACTAGAGAATCGCATTTCCCCGAATCCCAGTCAAGAGTCTTTGGCGCTGTTTTGGCGAGCGGATTTCTTTTGCCTAATTGGTGAAGGCTGAAGAGATGCAAACGGGAAATGTGACGACGCCTTTCGGGCGGCGGCCGATGACGCTTGCCCTGGTAAAAGGGCAGCTGGATGCGGCCGGACCTCGGCCGGAACGGGCCGTGGAAAAATGGAAAGTGTTTCGTGATGTCGCGGAGGCGCGTCAGCTGCTTGGTCTGCAGGACCGGGCCGTTGCCGTGCTCGATGCGCTCCTGACCTTTTATCCCGGCAATGAGCTGAAACCCGATGGCAGCCTGGTGGTGTTCCCTTCGAACGCCCAGCTGTCGATCCGCGCGCATGGCATTGCCGGCACGACTTTGCGCCGGCATCTGGCAGCCCTCGTCGAGGCTGGCCTGATCCATCGCCGAGACAGTCCGAATGGCAAACGCTACGCGCATCGCGACAATGACGGCCAGATCGAGCAGGCTTTCGGTTTCGATCTCGAGCCTCTGGTGTCTCGCGCTGCCGAACTTGCCGGCCTTGCCCAGCAGGTGGCGGAGGAGGGGAGGGCGTTTCGTCGTGCAAGGGAAGCGCTGACGATCTGCCGTCGTGATGTTCGCAAGCTGATTTCCGCTGCCATGGAAGAGGGTGCTGACGGCGACTGGGAGATGATCGAGACGATGTATGTCTCCATTCTCGCCGGCCTTCCGCGCACGCCAAACCGCGTCCAAGTCGAAAATACCCTCGAAGAGATGGGACTCTTGCGCGAGGAAATCATCAACCGTCTGGAAATCCAGCTTAAATCTGAAAAAACAGACAGCAATGACGTCCAGAATGGGCGCCACATACAGAATTCAAATCCCGAATCCAGCTATGAACTTGAACCTTGCTCTGGAATGGAGCAGGGGGCGAAACCTGAGCCAACCAAGCCCCGTGTTGCCGAGCCGATAAAGGCATTTCCGCTTGGGATGGTGATGCGGGCCTGCCCGCAGATCGCAGATTATGGGCCCGGCGGTGAAATTGCGAACTGGCGCGACCTGATGGGGGCCGCGGTGGTGGCCCGATCGGCGCTCGGCGTCAGCCCGTCGGCCTATCAGGAGGCCTGCGAGGTGATGGGGCCGGAAAATGCGGCCGCGACGATCGCCTGCATCCTCGAGAGGGGAGGGCACATCAATTCGGCCGGCGGATATCTGCGCAATCTGACTGAACGCAGCCGGAAGGGTGAGTTTTCGCTCGGGCCAGTCCTGATGGCGCTGTTGCGGGCGCATGGCGGTGGAGAGGCACTTCGTGCGTGAAAGGCTGGCAAGTTCTAGCTTTCGTGGTAGAGTGCTGAAAGGTAACACCTAGGAATACGCCATGCAGATCACGACCAGTCTCAAGCTTGATAGCGAAATAAAGGACCGCGTCCAACGGCTCGCATCCGCCAGGCAGCGCAGTGCGCACTGGCTGATGAAAGAGGCGATTGAGCAATATGTCGAGCGAGAGGAAGAACGTCAGAAAGCTCGTGACGATGCTTTCGCGGCCTGGCATCAATATCAGGCCGATGGTTTGCACGTGACCGCCGAGGAAGCCGACGAGTGGCTCGCCCGACTGGAAGCCGGTGAGGATGTGGATCCACCTGAATGTCACGGTTGATCTGGTCTCCGAGAGCACTGCAGGATGTGCGGCGTCTTCATGCCTTTCTGGCATTGAAGAATAACGAGGCGGCAACCAAAGCGGTTCGGGCAATCAGGCAGGGCGTGAAGTTTCTGGAGCAGCATCCAGAAGCCGGCCGACCTGCCGAAGAGATGCCGGTCGAGTTTCGAGAGTGGCCTATTGATTTCGGAAGCGCGGGCTATGTTGTGCTTTACCGCGTGGATGAGAAGGGCGTCGTCCTTTTAACTGTACGGCACGGGCGAGAAGAGCGGCGGACGTAACGGAAAAACTGGGAGACAGAGAAGGCGCGGGGACGCATCCGCCTTCTCCGATAGTGGTGGCCGTTCTGCGTGGTCCGGCCCAGCTAGAGAACTGCGTCAGATGCAAGCTTCGAGATCGTGCTAACCATCAGGACTTTCTCTTTAGTCTACGTATTTGAAGGTCTTAAGCGTGGCCAAATGCTGCAAACCTGCCTTTATCTGTTGGAGACGCTCTTTTGAATCACCGCGGATGATGTTGGGTCCAGAAGAGGGAAGCGGATAGTTCGCGCGAAGATCAAATGCGACATAGAGCCAGCCACTTTCTGTCAGGAGATAAAGACCAAAGCGTAAGCCTTTCACCCGACCAAAATTGCCCCACCACCGCCAGAACGTTGCGCCAACGATGTCACGATGCTCGTCTCTAGCCAAAACTCCGCAGCTGCCGTCACTAAAATGGTAAGAGTCGGTTGGTATAGCCTTTCCATGTCCGCCTAAGCGCCAATCCCGACGAGCCTCAAAAGTAACTTGCGGGGAGATCAGACTTTCTGCTGGCAACATTGGGGGGAAAAAGCTCTCTGCGACGTCGATAGAGCGCTTGCCTCCCAGCGTTCGCGCCACGGGGCAAGTTCTGGAATGTTTTGCAGCTCAGTTGGATATGGATGCCGCATCTCCATGCCAAGGTCAAGAAAGCTGCCCGGTAACTCTGCTTCGGGAAACAATGTTGCGAAATCAGTGGCAGCTTTACTGCCTTGTCGATCCTGATGCTTTTTCGAGCCATCTACGGCGAAATTACCGTGTTTCAGCTGAGCCCGTAGAGTGTTCCAGTTCGAATGCCCGGTGAGTTTGGCGATGATTTTCAACCCTTCGCCGAGTGAAAGGTCGATATTTTTCTCGCGCAAGGATGAGACAAGAATCTTTGCGAGCGAAGTCGCGTTTTGTGAGATCTTCACTGAGTTTCCCTTCAATGGGTCAATCTCAACGTCAGTGCTCACGTTGCTGACGTGATCGACCCGTTCAAGGAAAATCGCCGTCGTCATTTGATGCTTCTACCATTCCCTGCGGGGTGTGAGCGGTCGGCAGCATCAGCCTTGTGGAGAGGATGAAATCGCGCGCGCCTTATGTCAAGGTGCCTAACTGTGGATGTCGGATCCTATCGAGTTCCCGATTATTGCAGAATCGCTCTGCATCATGATAGCTGATCTTCGATGCGCAAGACGTGCTGACCCTGAAACAGGAACAAGGTCACGTCATGCCCGAAATTCAAACATCGTCCGTCGCAGTATCGCAGGACGATAAAAAGTCGCTCTCCTCCATCGAGGGTCAGACCGCGAACAACTCAACGCCCCTTCAGTCGGAGCCGCTTCAACGCAAGTCGAACGCGCCCGTGTTCCGGGATCGACTACTTTCCGACAAGGATGTCGCGGCCCGTTATCAGGTCGAAAAGCAGACGATCTGGCGCTGGGCCAGGACTTCAACCAGTTTTCCCAAGTCGTTTAAGATCGAGGGTACTGCCCGTTGGTCGGAGAACGAACTCGACGAGCATGATCGCAAACTGAAGGAGGCACGCCAGTGACCTCTTTCAATCGACTACCAGCTCTGCCGACCCCGATCGGTGATTTTGCGCTTCGTCTCGCGACAAAAAACACGAGCTGTGAAGATAAGACGCCTTGCGAGCTTGCAAGGGACGTGGCGAAAAGCCAGTCACCGGCATCCACCATGAACATCTCACGCGCTACTGTAGCTAATGGCCAAATCGGCAAAGCCGTAAACGTGCGGCACGACAGCCGCTCCCGTGCTCACGTTATGACGCTTCAGATCGTTGATTTGCAGAACGTCTTTAAGCATCTTAAAAAGATTGCACCGACGCTCGGTTTGAAACGGGGCTGTCTGAATACCCTTGAGGCTTTGGCATTTTCTCATCGAACCCACAAATTGGCGTTTGGAGAGCCGTTTATTGTGTTCCGCTCTAATCGATCGCTTTCCGAGAGGACCGGGTCGCCGGAGTCGACATTGCGGGACCACTTCAAGGTACTAATCAGGCTGGGCTTTATGTCCCGTCGGGATAGCCCTAATGGTCAACGACGCTCGCCTCGCGGCCGTGATGGCGATGCTTACGGCTTTGATCTGTCGTTGTTGCTTTCGAGGGCCGATGAGTTTGCCGAGCTCGCCCGCGATATTGAGGAAGAGGAGAGGGAACGCGACCACGTGAAACGTGCCTTAGCCAACTGCCGTTCGACTCTGACCAAAGTCATCGAGGATGCGATGGTACGGAACCCGAGCGAGGAATGGCAAGACCTCACGCTTCGCTTCGAGGCATCCTGGGCGAAGCGGATGCGAAACCCGACTCTGAACCAGCTGATAGAAAAGCTTCGCGAAACCCAGCTGCTACGTGAAGAGGCGGAAGCGCTGTGGATAAGGTCCGGTCAGGCGCCGGAAACCGGTGCCAATGGCAGCGAAATCCAGCGGCATATACAAAGTACAAGTCTAGAATCCTTGTCTGAAAAACAAGGCGAGGAAACGCCGGCCTTTAACGCGGCGGCCAGGTCGGCGACGGCTAAAGTCATCTCGCACAAGGGTATGACCGTGGACCAGATCTGCCGTGCTTACCCCTCCTTGGAAGATTACGGACCAAGTGGGGCGATTGTCAGCCCGTATGACTTTCAGCGTGCAATCGATACGGTTACCAAAATGCTCCAGATTACGCCCAAGGCCTATGACAAGGCTTGCGAGATTATGGGGCGTGATAACGTTGACATCACCATTGCGTACATCCTGCAACTTGGGGAGCAGGTTAGGTCGCCGGGCGCATATTTGCATGCGCTGGCCAAGCAATTTCAGCATGGCGACTATTCGCCCAGCCTAACCGTCAGCAAATTTCTGGTTGGGCCGCGCGGTTAGCGATTCTTGCCGCGCGAGACCGTTCGCGTCGTGAGAGAGCTGGTAACCTCTTGGGTTGTCGGCCTTGTAAAAGGCCGACCCCTGCTCCTCTCGGAAATTAGTCAGTGAAACGTCGGACCGTTGATAAGTTGCCATACGTCAACGTCGTCTGCGTCATCAGTAGCCAGGCTATCCTTCGCGGCCGCGTCAGACGCGATCTCATCATCAAACCTGAATTCACGCAGACGGCTTTCAACAAACTCCAACTGGACGACCTGCCGCATGCAAATTGGCTCGAGCATGCGCCACAGCGGCTCCCGCATTGGCCTCTCTCCCTTCGCCAGCTTGCGCATGTACTCTGGAGACCTGTTCATGTGAAATGCCATGCGTCCGGTCCACGCTTCCCCGAACAACGCCGTACCAAGGGCTGCAAAGTCGCGACCGCTAAGTTTGTCGATGCATGCAGAAGAATTATCGGCATGCGTAGCTCGTTGCTTCTTCCGGCGTTGCACCAGACGCTCGTGCCAGCGCAGGATGTGTGTCATTCTTTCCACAGTGAGCCTCTCCAGATCCGGCCACAGAGAAGGCGGAATGGGGGCTCTTCCGTTTATAAGGCTTGTTACATATTGGCGGCTCAAGCCAAGATGCTGAGCAAGAGAGCTTGCGGGACGTGCTGGAAACATGAAGCGCCCAGCAACCTCGAACATTGTCGAATTGAATTTCAGCATTTCATCCAAGGATTGTCGAACTTCGATCGATATGGCTACAGAAAACAAACAAGAGAGACGAAAACAATCATAAGTAGATCTTTAAAGCTACTCATGCCCTCTCGTTGATGAAACAATTATAGACCTAAATGGTTGGTTATGATATATAAATCTGTGATGAGAGTGTTTATTTTCGCCTGAATTTCTTACCCCTGCGCTTTTGTGTTGACTCGGGTGTGTAACCTTTGATTGAACGTGCAAGATGATGAAATATCGAGTATCTAACTACAACCAGCCCTGCGAATTGATGCAGGTTTCGGCGTTTCTGTCCCCTGTAACCGTTGTTTTTGACAAGGCGATCCCGCGCGCTTGGGCGGCGCGCTGGGCCAGGTTGTTTTCGGACATCAGGAGCAGGTCTGCAGCAACACTGTCCCAGCTATGGTCGATGTAATGAAGCAGACAGGCAAGGCGAAGACTTCTCCTCCTGAGCCCCGACGCAGGACTAAGGGTGCCATGGATTACCATCCCCGGATGCTGCCAAAACTACGTGCGTTATTGGATGCAGGGCGCGATGAAAGCGAGATCGCTGCCTGGTTCGGCGTGAGTGTTCGAACGCTGCGAAGGTGGGCCGATGAGCATAGCCCACTCAAACAAGCTTTAGATAGCCGAGAAGATATTCGGGAGTGGGACGAGCCGCGGAACCTGAAAATGGCCTACGCACTCTCGTCTCGCGGGGCTACGTCGGTTGAAATTGCGCAGGCATTCAATGTTTCATCCCGCACGCTCGCCCGGTGGCGGCAGCGATGCCCCGAGTTCGACGAGGCTCTGACGATGGGTTTCCAGGCTCAGCTGAAGGTCGCAGAGCAGACGCTCTTCAATGTTGCGACGGGTTATGTTTACGAGCAAGAAAAGGCTATTTCCACAAAGGATGGCGTGACCAAGGTCATTGAGCAGAAGATCAGCCACCCCAACCCGGCGATGCTTCGCATGTTCCTCGAAGCCAATAAGCCTGAAAAATACCGGGCCAGCGCGAAGGCGCCGGAGGAGGGAGATCTGCTGAGTGAGCTTCTCCGCGAGGTACAGGAACGAGAAACCAGCCAAGTCAGCATCAACTACAAGGATGCTGGTTGAACGCGGTTCGATCAGAAAATCAACGGAAAACGAGGGCTGGGTTTGCGCCCTAATCAGCGTGAACGATACCTCTTTCCTGTATTGGATCTATCGTATTTGGTATTCCGGATACATTACGTACAGGCGACACAATCTTTGAGCTCATCAAAAAAAGAAACTGTGCGGGTCGAAAATTCCCTAGACATGATCGGAGATTATGGAATTCTGTTGCAGCTGGCCAGTCATCCGGCAAAATTGGGGGAGTGGTGCGTGAACTGGCACTCCTGCCGCGCTGCCCGCGGCAATCGAAGGATTGCCTAGGAATGGTTAGTTGTGCTTTGCGAGATGGAGACAGGTGTGGGCTCGGTACCGTCCTGTCTTAACAGGTTAATCCCTTGACATCATGGTGACCGATATCCGGTTTTGCGCGCGGTTGCCGCAAGACCGGCATCGGAACCGGTTCTCGACCTCCTGCACTCGTGCAGTCGGCAAGAACTGTCTTTTGATCCTGCTCCAATAGACCTTGCCAACATGACCGCATTTTCCGCAGCGACCTTCCAGCATGTGCCATTCCGCCAGCTGCGACACGCTCTCAGTTACTGACAGGTCGACGCTGCTTGCATGTTTCATCAGGGATCCTCGACCGTAAAGCTGATGGACCAGCCGGCACCGACATACCGTCCGCTTGCCATGCGCTCGACCTCCAGAAACATCATGGCATTCGAGATCTCGTCGCTGCGGTCAACATGACTTCTGAGGAAGGTTTCCACTTCGCCGGCGAGCACGACCTCGTCGTATTCCTCGTCACCGCGCGTGAAATGAACATGGATCATGCGATCTTCAGATTTTGCTTCCGGCATCATTGCCTCCTTCGATCAGGATCTGCGCTTGCAGCAGACAGGGAAAACACGCCTCGCAGCCGTCTGTTCCGCGGCGGTCGCAGCCGATCGAGAGGATGCGACGCAATTCGACGAACGGCGTGGAGGCCCCGAACTTTTTCACCAGTGCCTTGCGATCATATTCGCCGTGCCGGTCACAGCGCCGGCAGGTCATGTCGATCCGCTCGCCGCGGAAATCCTTCAAGGTCGGCAAGCTCATATCGCCCTCGCAATCGGCAATTCAGATATTCTTGTCGTGTATCGTGGTGTGCGCATGTCCGCCTTTACCTCAAAGCCGCGCCGTACGCCCTCCGAGGCTAAAACCACGGTCTTCTTGCCCCAGCGATCGTTGACCGCATCGAGTGCCTTTGACAGCCGTGCTGCCGGCGCATGTGCATGGGCGAACAGATCGACCGGCGCCAGCTCCTCCGCCACAAGATCGCTCAACAGGACGCCGGCCTTGAGATAGGCAAAACCATTGCCGCCGGGATCACCTGGCCAGCCGCGCTCGACACTTCTAAGCGCCGCATCGACAAGCGCAAAAGTCGTGCTGGAAGGCGGCGAAAGTTTTGCCGATCGCGAGACACTGCTCTGCCTTGAGCCGTTATGCGGATTGGTATGGAAGAAAGTGGTGATATGGCTGGCGACAAGTCCGTGCCGCCGCAGCTTCTCTGCCGCGCGCGTTGCATGCGCAGTCACAGCTTGCTGCAGCACGAACAAGGTCGTCATCGGTGTGCCTGTCGAGCGTGTCACCGCCATGCCCTTGCGCTGCGGTTCGATATCCTCGATCTCCATGCAGCGCACGCCCTGCAGCTCGGCGACCGTGCGCTCCAGGACAACGGTGCCGATCTTGCGGGCCAGCGGCATGGGCATGTCCCGCAGCTGCGCCACCGTATTGATACCAGCAGCGCGCAGCTTGGTCGTAGTCTGCCGGCCAACGCCCCAGATCTCGCTGACATCCGTGCGGCTCATGCAGAAATCGGCAACTGTCTGGTCAGTGAGATCGCAGACGCCACCAAAAACCGGATTTTTCTTGGCAATGAAATTGGCGAATTTCGCTAGCGTCTTGGTCGGAGCGATACCGACGCAGGTCGGCATGCCGATTTCACGTCGCACGGCTGCCCGCATCTCGGCCGCATGATCGAGCATGCGGGAGCCAAAGCCGGACAGGTCCACAAACGTCTCGTCGATCGAATAGACTTCCGTCACCGGCGAAAACCGACCGATGACGGTCGCCACGCGCCGGCTGATATCGCCATAAAGCGTATAGTTCGACGACAGCAGCCGGATGCCATGTTCCTTCGTCTTGTCTTTGAAGAAATGCGCCGGTTCGCCCATCTTGATGCCGAGCGCCTTGGCTTCTTCGGAGCGAGCCACCGCGCAGCCGTCATTGTTCGAAAGCACCACGACCGGCCGGCCATGCAGTCTCGGATCGAACAGCCGCTCACAGGACACATAGAAATTGTTGCAGTCGATCAGGGCGATGGGGCTGGAATTCGTATAAGTCATGTCAATCCACCGGATAACGGCGGGCAATGCCGGCGACGACACCATAAATCTCGGTCGCCTCGGACACTGCGATCGGCGGATAACGGTCCTCTGAGCGAGCTTCCAGCCACAGGCGGCCGTCACGTCTGGTCAGCAGCTTCAAAAGCATGTCGCCATTGTGCAGCGCCAACACGGTGCGGCCTGGCACAATCTTGCCGGCCCGGTCGATTGCCACGAAATCACCGTCCATGATGCCGAGGTCTGAGAGCGAGTTGCCGCTGACCTGATACCAGAAGGTCGCATGCTCATGGCGGATCATCCAGGCGACGAGATCGACCGGACTTTCCAGATCGTCGCCGGCGGGCGAGGGGAAGCCGGCCGAAACCTTGAGGTTCGACGAGCGGATTTCGCGGGTGATGTATTCGACCGATACCGGTTGTAACAGGGCGGCGCCAGAAATCGGCACGAGTTCTCTCCTTCGCGCCGAAGCGCGTGCTAACAGACAATGATGTAAAGGGAGCTCACCGCCGCCAAGCGGCCCCGCGTGTTCTGATTATGTTCTCGTGGTAGCGCGAGTCAATAAGCTGTCGCTGAGATTTAACCGAGCATTATTCGCATTTAGTCTGCGATGCATTTCTTCGTCTCCCCATTACAACACGACAGTAGACGAATTTCAAAACATGACGCAGTATTACGTTGTCACGATCCTGCGGGCGTATGCACCTGCAGAAATAGCGTTGTTAATCGGAGCCAGGATATGAGCACGTCGATAACCAATGAGTCTGAGCTACTTGCCGAAACCTTGGCCTGGACCGTGGGGATGATCGCACAAAGCAATACGATGGATCGGGAGCGGATCGCCGAGGCTTACACGGAAGCACAGCAGGTCGTTGCTAAAATTCCCAAGGACAACGGTGATGCCCGACCCCGAATTGTTGCGTGCTTCGCGCGCTCCGATGCCTACAGGCTAAGCATGGATGTCGCATGTGTCGGGTGGACGCTGACAGCGATTGAGGAGCGCATCAACGAACGCGATCTTCCTGACTGGCGCACGTTTCGAAAGGTCATCAGGTCGTCGGTTGGGCTCTTGAATAGCGCGCGCCCCACTGTCCATTGATCGGGTCGCGTCACCAGCAGGCAATATGTCGGTCAGGTCTGGGAGAGCTCGTCGATCCAGGCCGTGATGTCTGTGGACATCCACCGGACTGAATGCCCCAGTTTTTTCGGCGGGGGGAATGTACCTTCTTTGACTCTGCGATAAATCGTTCCTCTCGACATCGACAGGTATTCCGCGACGTCTGCGATCCTCATTAGTTTTGGACCGGACAAGATATCATTGCTGTGTTGGGCATCCGCAGGTTTCTGCTGGATGCGTGCGGCATCCGGTTTAACCTGACTACGCTCAGCTTTTTCCACCTTCTCGGCCAAGGAACTTATCTCATCCTTTTGCGCTTTCATCCGGACGATGACGGCTGCGAACGCCTCAACGATTGCAAGCATTTCCGGATCGAGTTCGGCGATCGCACTCGATGGTGAGTGTTTCGTTTTCATGAAGGTGCTCCGAAATTGTGAAGCTACCCTGATAACCCAACAGCATGTCGAAGCTGTGCCCGTCAGCAGAGCTCGTACAAGTGAACGGGCGCGGTAATGGAAATCACGAGTGGTGGAAACGATCCGTGGTTGCCACCAGAATCGTTGAGCCCGGCGAGGCTTATGACATACATACGCTCGCCAGGTCTCTGGTTTCGGCTAACGACAAAGGTGATGATAGCGGGCGCGTTTCGTACCCGTTACCAGAAACGAAACAGCAGGAGCTGACTTTGGTGTCACGCCACGTGCTGCGACCGATCGATTATGGACGGTCGATTTAGTAAACATAGCGGACAGGCGCCGGCTGTGAATGCGACTACTTTGGTCCTACTTCCAAACGCTGCTTCAGCAACTAGTCCCATAATTCCGGATTACCAAGTGCCGCTCCCTCGACATCCGAATGGTTCACACCTTCCAAGACGGAGAGGCGCGCATTCCGCTTCAGTGTTTTGAGGCGCTCATACATGATAACCGAATCGGACAGAGGAATAACGTCGTCCTCTGTTCCGTGAAAGACCCAGAAGGCAGCCTTCTCGTTTGTTCTGCTCAGATAGTGCCGATTGCCACCACCAGCGATGGGAACGACGGCTGCGAACGTGTTAGGAAACTGTTCCGCCATGGCCCACGCTCCAAAACCTCCTCTGCTGTAACCGACGACATAGATACGTGAGCGATCGACGCGGTATGCGGATAGCACGTCCTCAAGGGCCGCTTTCACCGCCTCAATAGGGTAGAGCAATTCTTCGCTAGGATTTTGTGGCGAGAAAACGAGGAAGGGCAACTGCTTCCCATCCTCGATCAGTTTGGGAATACCGCTCGACTTGACTTTTTCTATGTCGCTACCGCCCTGATCTCCTCCATGCAGCCATACGATGAGTGGATATGTATCACTGGATGTCTCGTAGCCAGCCGGCGTGTGCATTAGATACCGAATGTCAGCTTTCACGGTTGCTGTCGAGGTCATAGCCACCTGTTCGGCATATGCGGGATAGGCGGTAAATATCCCCAATGCAGCGACCATAGTCGCAGACAGAATTTCTCGTCTCATCGTTCATCTCCTCCTCAATAAAGTCGGAGGATCGCATAAGTGGCTGGATCTGGACACCTGTCGAAACTTAAATGGATAACAAGAGGCGCACAGTGTGAGCCTCAGTTTCCGGAACAAAGATTCGCTTTGTCGCACAATTTCTGATTAGTGCGACGTGCAGGTTGTGTCGCACTAGTCGGCCATGGGTAGGGTACTGGCTTCCTCTTTCGGCCCGAAGCAACCATACGGAGCCTCAAGCCGACATTGCAAGGATTGTAAGACCGATAGGAGGCGCCGCAACGGTCAGTAAGTACGCCGCGCTATGCTCGGGTACCCGAACTGCCTCCAACGCTGCACCAGCACGATCGCTCTCGATAATATTCCCGCCATCCGTCACCACGAAGACAAAGAGAAGGAGGCCGGCGCCCAGAGAATGAGCGAATTGCCGATCCTGGATGGGTACTGTGACGTGTTCGATAAGCAGATATGTGAACAAGATAGCGACGGCTCCTGAGATCATGAGAAAGGAGCGAACGCTCCAGCTCAGGATGATCAGCAGGAAGGGCAAGACGTAGGAAGCCAGCGAATGAGCCAGGTCCGGATCATTGATCGAACACAGATCCCCCGGAAGACCTGTAGGGCATCGACCGCCATTGTCGGCCGGCCCGCATCCTATCGCGGGAAACTTGCGACCAAGCCCCTCACTTCCCGCGCTCGAGCACACCAATGACCTTGCCACCGTCTCTTTCAGAGCCGCCGGCAGTGTCGGTGTGCTGTCGTTTGCGGCTCAAGCGTCTTGTCCCATTCGGGTCACGGCTACGGAATCGAGTGTTGCACCCCGATTTTTGATATCCCGCTTCCCGTGAACCTCAAACGATCTTACTAATCAGCGCCATTGATGGGGATATGGGGGCTACATTGGCGAGAAGAATAGTGTCGGCCGAGGCCGGTTCCAGCGCGTCAGGACTGAGGCTGGACGACAGAATCGATATTCAGTGGCAAAAGTTGATCGATGATCGCGACGATTGGAGCGACGAAATCAAAATCAGGGATGCCACGTGGGAAATCACAAAGACGGGGGAAAAATATCGCCTCGCCGGTTCGTACGGCATGATCGTAGATGAAGATGACCGGCGTTGGATAAAAAGGGCGCTGGAGGACGACGCTCCTGTCGTAGTGGTATCACCGTACGTTGCGCGCGTGAACGAGATCCAGACTGATGACCGACGGGAACCCCAGATCATCAAGATAGAGGTCATGACCGGTCCTGACGCCGAGGCGTTTCTCACGACGGAAAAAACTGGCGAGCAGATCGACACGCTGAAGAAAAACTGGCTGCTGATCCTAATTGCGATTGGGGTCGCATGGTGGTGGTTCTTCTAGCTTTGCAGCCCAAGCCAGAGGGGCGCAGGTTGCGGTTTTTACCCTGCTTTCACAGCTGACATTGCATGTGCAATTATTAGCCTGTTTCAGTTTCACATGGGACGAATTCATAAGAAAAAGAGCCTATGCGCCCTGGGGCTCGTTACAGCGTCATTCACATCCGCTTTCGCACAGTTTCCTGTCATCATGGAAATGCGGCAAGCTCGTAGAAGGCCAGAAAACGGTCCTGCAGCTGATCGAGGAAGGATATTAGATCCGTGGCGCACCTGGTCCGCTGCTTCTCCTGCAGAAAGATAAATCCCTCTTTGGAGGCTCTGCCTATATCATCGGGCCGGCCGACATGAACCGTGCGGAAATATCTGCCAACAGGATCCCATGCTCCGCCATCCGATAGCAAATCGTCGCCCTTTGCGGCAGATCAGAGACCCGAGATATCTGGCTTAGAACGGAATATCGTCCGATGGCCCAAAAGATATTTCGGGAACCGCTCCTGCGGGAAGTGGAATTCTGGTGACGACGAAAAGGTTTAGAATGTCGTCCCGATCCATGAAAAGGATTTGCGCTCTCCTGCTCTGGTCCAGCTTCCCCCCGAGCCAATTACGCGCTTGCTTGGTGATATCGCCACCAGCAACGATGAAGGCGTGATCCACAAGGACACGCCTGTTGAGCTCAGGGTCAAAGATCTCGTGGCCAAGCATCATTGAGACCTGATTATAGATCTCCGCAACATTGGCGTTACCACTTTTAGTAACGCCGGAGGAATCGATCTTGCCTTTTTTTGCTTGGATGCCGAAGTAAATCACATGCATTGTAGGCAGGGTAAACCGCATCCAGATATCTTTGCCGTACTCAAGCTGCTTATCTGCATGCCCAGCCGCGGTGATGCGGTGATAGCCAAGCTGCCGGAACATTGGCAGCAAAACCTCTTCGATTAGTTCGTCTTCACTGCATGTGTCGAGGTAATCCGATAATTGCCCCCTCTTCTTGATCTCTTCCGGGGCAAGTGGTCGGTGTGGGTTCGACACTTCAGTGATTTTATTGGTCCTGATGTGCCGGAATTGTAGCGTTGCGCTCTCGTCAAAATAGGCTTCGAACCCTTCTTTTCGGAAAGGCACGTTCAAGACCTCAAGCGCCTTCGTTCGATCGGTGTCATCACCTTCCGCCTCGGAACAATCCATAAGCGTTCTGAACAAATGGACGAACCTAGATGGTAGGGTGTTTGGCTGCGAAGATGGCTCAGCCAATAGCTCCACCAGTCTGTCTGTCGCCCAGATGTAGCGTGTCGTGCCGTCGTGGCGGAAGGGAAGATCGCAATCTTCGAAGAACTGGCTGATGTAGAAGCTGGAGCGATAAGGAAAATGCTCCGCGTCTCCTATTACGCAATCCGCGAGCAGTCTCATATTTTTGGATTTAAACATTCTTCCCCGACTTCTTTGAACCGAAAAATATCGACCCGCTGTAAGATTGTTCTTCTCATAAGAAACAAGAAGGGCAAAGGGCCTTGGCTTTTTGTCTGAGGAGAAAGACCGGCCGCCGGTCTCTCCCCACAAGCTCAAAATCCTACCCCCATCCTTACTCACGCGGCCGCGGCCGCGATCGTGTAGGAGCCGCCAGGATCCGCATGCGCGGATCGTGGCAGCCCCTTCGGGTGGGTGATACCGCTCCCGATTTTAAGCTTGTCCGCTCTCTCCCAATCGGATCGCCGATTGCTGCGGATCAGGAGCGCAGCCCCTGCCCGACCGGGCAAGGCCGCTTCGCGGAAAAGGAGAGCAGGACAATGGCAATACTCACAAAGCAGCAGCGCAAGGCCCATGTCGAAGCCGAAGCAATCTTGACCAAGGACCGTTTGACCGAGGACGAGCGGGAATTTGTATTCCGCAACAGGCACGAGGGCGCGGAGTTCAGATGGAATCTGCCAGCTCTTCCTTCAGTGCAGCCATCAAAGACTCTAATGGGTCTCGCGTTCCTGTAGGATATAGTGCCCTGTGCGCCACGCGAGGGAATGTGTCGCCCCGCCAGAACCGACGTGGGATGAAACTGAATTTGGCAACTAACCTACGTCCAAAATCCATTTCGGCCTGCTGGTAACTTCCTGAAGGTCTTACATCATATATCTCGGGATATTCCCCAAGGAGATAACCCTCTTGCAAATGCGGTCGCATCGCAGAAGGGGGGCAAGCGCTCGAGAGGCGCACAATCTGCATAGATGCCTCTGAACTTGCGGTCACTGCGCCGCTCAAGTTTGGCACTGCGAGAACATACACAAAAGCTTCGGTGTCTTCTTCTACGGTGGCGAATGACGCTGCGACACGAAGCGACTGTGAAACGTCGAGAAGTGGAGTGGGACACACGTCATAGTGTTGGAGGATTGACCACCGAAGTAGACGGTGACGCGCCAAGCGGTCTGCCCCTACCAGTTCTTCGCCTTCATAGAGAGAAAGTAACCGCGTTTCAGCGGTTCGCAAAGTTTCAAATCGTGATCGTAAGGCGTTGGTCGAAACGTTGGGGCGTCCTCTTCGAGGCCGAAAAAGTGTCGGCTTCATCGTCGTCAGACCTGCGGGATTTTTGTAGTCTGTACCTTGTCCTCTGAAGAGAAGGACATGTTCTCGGTTCAGGAATTGGAGTGCGGCGACTTTTCTTGCCAAATCGACGTAGCTTGTCACCCTATGCCCGTCTGACCTTCTAACCCCTGAGTTGGACGCGATCACTGGCTCATCGTGTTCATTGTCGAATATCGACCAGATGGTTTGGCTTCCAATCGTTTCCATTTGCTCCCCGCCTGCCCGTTCAAGATCCTGCACGCGTCCTAGTTTTTTGTACTCGGCTGCCTGCGCGCTTCTGATTGAATGACACAAGAAGAGAGCAATTTCGATGGTCTTTGGCAGTCCGCAAACGATTGTCAGTCGTACGTTTGGATTTAAAGCTGCTTTCGCTTGCCGAATGATGGTGCCGAGGGCGGTATCCACGGACTGGAGTGGCTTCGACAGTCGCGCAAACCCCATCAAAACATTAGCCGGCTAATTAAAGTCGGGTAATCTGGGTTATGGAACCGGGAGTTCCCGTACAATCTCTGAGACTTAAAGAATCGTGGTCAAAGTCGATTGAGGTAATTGCCTGATCGTTAATCAACTCAATGCTTGAAGCAGTTTTCACGATGCCACTTTAGAAAATGAGGATGTGGTCGCTCAAATGAGCGTTGTGGCACGATCGCCCTTCCCGTCTTGTTGATCAAACCCTCGATGCTTTCTCGATCGTTCGCCTGTCGCGAAATAAGGATGTCGAGTTCATCAGATAGGCTGATCAACCCCCGGTCGAACATCCAGTGCGCGGTGCCGGAGAGAGCGATGCCATTGCTAAGAATATCGGGGCCGTTCGCCTCCACCGGGCGGATATGCGCAGCATCGACTTCAGCACGTCCGCCACCATTAATCAGCTTCAAGCCTGTGATTGCGCAGCGTTTGTTGTAAGCCTGCAGAACGAGCCGGCGAAACAGCCGGTTCCGGACGATCCGTGACGAGAGCTGCGTAACCCTGTCGCGGTCCTGCTCAAATGCGAAAGGCTCCTGAATCTGGTCTCCGAATCCATAGGCATGCATCGGCACACCTGGCACATCCACTCGGGGCAATTCCGGTTCCTGCTCATCAAGGCCAATGGATACAATACGATTGAAATCTACCCCGGATATTGCGCGCACTGCCGCCTGTGCCCTACCGGAAATTCTACCTTCTTCGTTCAGAACCCCGCGTTCGATGACACCGTCTGGCCCACTAAATGGAACAGGATTGACGAAATCAAGGTAGCTACCGCGCTCTATCAGCGCGAGGTACATGCCGAACGCCTTTGGATCCGGTATTACCTGAGCCACTTTGGCGACGGCGAAATAGCCGCGCGTGGCTGCGACCTTGCGCGGCTCGTAATAGATGATCCAGTCGCCGACACAGGCTCTCACGCGGTCCAGATACTGGCTTGGAAACTGATACTGTTCCGCCGGGCTGTCGTCGTAGATCGAATCTGAGCGATGAATAAAAACCCCGAATCCCATTTCAGATGCTTAGCACGGCCACAGCGTAACGGCATATGCGGGATTTATAGCGCGGGTTGATATCCCAGCAGTTTCAAAATCGGTTGCCGCGCGATTCTAGCCGGCGCCGTGCTTCGCCATTTCCGCCCACGGTTTTTAGGCTCTTGACTGGATCCGAACCACCGTCATCATCCGTCACGCCCTAATTGGCCGTTTAATCAGCATATTCGGCGCATCACAAATGTGAACGCAGCAATTCCAAGCCGACTGATACAAGACGCATTGTCGGGGCCGGATGAGAAACTTCCTCGCCGCTTCAAGACGGCATGAGAGTGGGCCGGGCTGATAGCGGTTTATGAAACCGTTCGACAAGTTGGCCGATCGCCAGATCTCTCGCCAGCAGGCAAGCGCCCAGAACTGTCGCCTCGGCACCCTTCTGCGATATCTCCAGTTGCGTATCCTGATTTCGGCTCTGGAATTCATCAACGATGATCTGGGCAAAGGCTTCGTTGCGGGTGAGACCGCCGCCCAGAACGATGATCTCGGGATCAAGAATGGTCGCTGCGGTGGCGGCAAGGCGACCGAGCGCCACGCCGTGTTCCGACATCAGCGTCCTTGCCGTCTCATCACCGTCGTCCGCCAGCAGAAAAAGAGCTTCGGGCGAGACGGGCACGCGATCGGCTGCGAAGGCCCCGGACACCGACTGCATGAGCCCGAGCGAGCCGTATTTTCGTTCGATGGCATCGACCCCGGAAACAACGTCGTTTCGCCAGGACAGAGGTATCTGTGCCAGTTCTCCGCTACCGCCCTGCCCGCCCCTGATCAGCGCGCCGTCGGCAAAAAATCCAAGACCGATACCGACACCGATCTGCATGTAGGCCGCATCATCATGGCCGCGCATCAGGCCATCCTGATGTTCGGCGACAGCGGCACAGTTGACGTTGTTTTCCAACAGGAAGGGAATGCTGCGCGGCAGCAAGGATGCCACAACGAACATTTCTGCAATCTCGAGTGCCAATGGACGCGGCCTGCCCTCGCGCACAAGCCGGCGGGGCACGACCTGGTTGAGCGCAAGCGCGACCGCAAGCGGCGGCGTTTTGATCGCCTTCAGCGCGGCAGAATTCGCAACCAGCTGTCCTGCCAGCCCACCGAGCTTTTCCGCCCCTCCATCGTGCTTGCGGCTGTCATGCGCCAGAATGCGGCCGTTGAGCAGACGGGCAGAAAAACTGACCTGGGTCGAGCCGATATCGACACCGAGAATCCAGCCGGAATCGTCGCTCACGCCATAAACGATCGTGGCACGCCCGCGCGCGCCTTGCTCGCGGCGCAACTCGCAGACCATGGATTTTGCAGTCAGCTCTGCCAGCGCCACAGTCACCGTCGGAAAGCTTAATCCGGCAGTCTCGGCGAGCAGTTTTCGTGTCGCCTCGCCCACATCCAAAAGATGCGAGAAAACCAGCTGCGCCACTTCCGAGAGGGCACGATCCGCAGCAGCGCTCATTAATTTCTCCATCAAATCACACCCTTGTGTAACCGACCCGGGGATTTTGCAAAAGGTGCTTGACGCATTTATTAAAGTCGATAACTTTAATTTATCTCAAGGAGGGGGTGGAGAATTGAACACGACGGTTTTTCCCAGACGCGAATGGATTCCGGCACAGGCATCTTATGCCACCCAGGCCGACGAACTCATCGCGATGGTCGACAGGCTCGACGATCAGCTCCATGAGGCGCGCCTTGAAAAACCGTCGCGTGTGACCGTGGTCGGCATCGGTGCAAGCCACGCGGCCACCGCCACCGCCGTTTACGAAATGCGTCGCCATGGACTGGATGCTCACCGTTTTCTCCCAAGCGAGCTTCCGGCAGGACTGTCGGGCCATCACGGCTTGACAGTCCTGATTTCCCAGAGCGGCCGCAGCGCCGAGGTTGTCGATCTTGTGCGCAATGGCGCCAGCGCCGATCAGGTGGCCATCACCAATTACAGCCCCTCCCCGCTCGGCACATTGTGCGGCCGAGAAGTCAACCTCGGCAATCTTTCCGACAGTTCCGTCTCTTTCGTCAGCTTCACCGGCACGATACTGGCGCTGGCCATGCTGCTCGACCAATGGACGGGCCGGAACCGGACCGGACACTGGAAGCAACAGATCGCGCTGGCGACAGAAACGGCCGATCGCCTGGACGCTGAAATCCGCAGCATGGCGGAGATGCTTGTTGATGCGGCGAGCATCGATATCGTAGCGCCCGCTCCTCTCATGTCGGTCGCGGAAGAAGGCGTCTTGATGCTGCGTGAGGGGCCGAGGCTTTTTGCGACGGCGATGGAGACGCGTCAGTACCTGCATGGGCCAATGGACGCTGCTGGTCCGGGCGCACATCTGCTGTTTGGCGCAAATCGCGAAGCCAAGCTTGTTTCGCAGCTTTCCGAGCGGACGAAACGCCTTGCCTTGGTCACCGGTGCGAACACGGTTGCGGATGCCGACCATGGCCATCGGCTGGTTCTTCCATTCGACCTCAGCGATCCCCTGCCCTTTGCGATCGCCTCCACTTTTATTGCCCAGAAACTGACGCTTCACGCTGCAGACATTCGCGGCTTCGACATTAACGAGCCCGCGTTTCAGCGGATCGACACCAAAACTGACAGTTTGACGAAAATATAATGAACGATCTTCAAACCCCTCTGCTTGTCGGCATCGATGCCGGCGGCTCCAAGATGCATATCCAGATTGCCTCGGCGCTGGACGGCCGTGTGTTGGCCGATGAGGTTCAGCCGAATACCGGCTGGGCCAATCTGGACGACGTGACGCGCGCCGACACTCTGCTCGCAGTCGTGCAGGCCTCGACCGCAGCTTACGGACGACCTGTCGTGATCGTGGCCGGCGTGCATGGCAATGACAGCCCCGAACAGGAGGCCGTCCTGCGCGCGCCGCTCGCGGCCCATTATCCCGTCGTGCGCATCCTCAACGATTCCAACCTCCTGATCCTGGCCTACGGCAAGGCTTCTGGCACCGGCGTGATTGCCGGCACGGGATCTTCTGCGACGGCCACCATTGGCGACACGGCATTGACCGTGGGCGGTTGGGGCTGGATTTTTGGGGATGAAGGTGGTGCGGTCGGGATCGTCCGTGATGCCGCAAAACAGGTTCTGGACGCCTATGACAAGGGTGAGCAGGATCTGCTGAGCGACGATCTTCTTGCCCATTTCGGCGTCGATCACCCGCATGGCCTGACTCATGCCTTCTCGACCATCGATCCGCGCATCTGGTCGCAGGCGGCACATTTGGTGTTCGAAGCAGCCGAACGCGGCTCCTTGCGTGCGCGAAAAATCATCGATGATCATGCGCTTGCGCTGGCTGAACTCGTCGCGCTTTTGCAGCGCCGCGGCGGCGATGTCGAAACGATCGTCTGCGCCGGCGGCGTCATCACCGGCCAACCCGCACTTTTCAACGCGTTCACCCGAGAAGTCCGCCGCCTGCTCGGCGCTTCAACGGAAACCGCGCTTCTGATCGATCCACCGGTCGGAGGCGCGCTTAATCTTGCCAAGCATATCCACATAACATCGCAAACGGGAACTACGAAGACGGATCAGCCTGTGGCAGATCGCGTTTCAATCTGAACGGAGGGAATTTCATGCAACATTTCAGCTCGAAGCTGCTGACCGGCGTCGCTTTTGCCATCGCGCTTTCCACGGCACCGGCCGCCATGGCCGAAACGCCGAAAAACCAGCTGGTGATCGGCACTTCGCTAGCGCAGGTCCTGTCGGTCGATCCGCAGCAGGGCACGGAATCAAAAACGCAGGAAATTCTGGCGGCCACCTATGACCGTCTGGTCTATTCCGATGACGCCGACGGCAATACCGTCAAGCCGCAGCTGGCCGAGCGTTGGGAAGTCGACGAGAAGGGTGTAACCTTCCATCTTCGCGATGCAGAATTTGCCTCCGGCAATCCGGTCACGGCAAACGATGTCGTCTTCTCGCTGACCCGTCTGCTGAAGCTGAACCAGTCGGCCTCGCAGTATCTGAAGAGCGCCGGTTACACCGCCGACAATATCGAGACGCTCGCCAAGGCGGTCGATGACAAGACGTTCCGCATCGACCTGACCGACCGCGTCATCGCCGAAGACCTGATCTACCGTCTCGCCATGGGCGTTTCGAGCGTGGTCGACAGCGTCGAAGTTCAGAAACACGTCAACAACAACGATTACGGCAATGAGTGGCTGCGCACCAACACCGCCGGCTCCGGTCCGTTCGTGCTGCGCCGCTGGGTTCCAAACGAAACCGTCATTCTCGAAGCCAACAAGTCCTATTGGGGCAAGGCACCGACCATGACGCGCGTCATCATGCGCCACGTGCCGGAAAGCCAGACCGCACGCCTGATGCTGGAGCGGGGCGATATCGACATCGCCAACGCGCTGAGCGCACCCGACGTCAAGTCCTTCATGACCAACACGAAGTTCAAGATCGAGCAGATCAAGATCGGTGGCTTCTTCGTTCTCGCCATGAATGCCGGCAAGGAGCCGCTTTCCAACCCGCAGGTTCGTGAAGCGATCGCTTACGGCATCGATTACAAGGGTATCGCCGACACCATTCTTGGCCCCTATGGCCGCCAGCGCAACGTGCCGGTGCCGGAAGACTGGAAGGGCGCAATCGCCAACCCGGACTATTCGCTGCAGCCGGAAAAGGCCAAGGAAATGCTGGCCAAGGCCGGTTACCCGGACGGTTTTTCGCTGACGCTGAAGACCATCGCCCAGGCGCCTCGCGTCGATATCGCCACCGCCCTTCAGGCAAACCTTGCGCAGATCGGCATCAAGGTCGAGATCAAGCAGGGTAATGGCGCCGATATCGTCGCTTCGCACCGCGCCCGCGATTTCGATCTGCTTCTGCCGCAGGCAACCGCCGTCATGCCGAATGCGCTCGGCTCGATGAACGACTTCGTCACCAACCCGGACAACCGTCTGGAAGCCAAGAATGCCGGCAACTTCGTCTGGCGTTCGGCCTGGGACATCCCGGAACTGAACGACCTGCGCAACAAAGCCAACAGCGAACGTGACGAAGCCAAGCGCGCCGAGATGATCAAGCAGCTGCAGGAAATGTTCATCGCCCAGAAGCCGGCCGTGCTGCCGATGTTCGAATCCTTCACGCCGATCGTTCTCAACGCCGGCGTTCAGGGCTATGCCACGAACCTCTGGTCGCTGAACCGACTGGAGAACGTAACCAAGACTGACGCGAAGTAAGCGAGACGGCCGGTCATGAAGGAATTTACCCTTTTGGAAGTCGCGCGGCGGCTCGGACAGCTGGTGGTCAGCCTGTTCGCACTGCTTGTCGTGACCTTCGTGATCGGCCGGGTTCTCCCGACCGATCCGGTCGGCGCGATCGTCGGTGAGCTGGCGGACCCTGCCGCATTCGAAGCGATGCGGCAGAAGCTCGGCCTCGATCTGCCCATCTACCAGCAGTTCTGGATCTATGTGACCTCGCTCCTGCAGGGCGATCTCGGCACGGCGATCCTGACCGGCAATCCGGTCACCAAGGATCTGGCGCAGGCTTTCCCGGCAACCTTCGAGCTGGCGACGCTCGCGGTCATCATCTCCACCGTCATCGGCGTGCCGCTCGGCATGGTCGCTGCCTTCTACCGCGACACCTGGATCGACCAGTTCGCCCGCGTCATCTCGTTGGTCGGACACTCCATCCCGGTCTTCTGGTTCGGCGTGGTCGGTTTGGTGATCTTTTACGCAGGCCTCGCCTGGGTCGGTGGACCGGGCCGCGTAGATACCTATCTCGACGGCCTGATCGAACCGCAGACAGGTCTGCTTCTGATCGACAGCCTTCTGGTCGGCGACACCGAAACCTTCTGGAATGCGGTCCACCACATCATTCTGCCGGCCTGTATCCTTGCCTATTCGGCGATGGCCTATATCACCCGCATGACCCGCAGTTTCACGCTTGAGCAGCTGAACCAGGATTATGTGACGGCGGCCCGCGCCAAGGGTGCATCCAGCGCCCGCATCGTTGTTGGCCACCTTCTGCCCAATATCGCCGTGCAGCTCGTCACCGTGCTCGCGATTTCCTACGGCAACCTCCTGGAAGGCGCAGTCGTGACGGAAATCGTCTTCTCCTGGCCGGGCATCGGACAATACATGACCAATGCCCTGATGATCGGCGACATGAACGCCATCCTCGCCGGCACACTCATCATTGGCGCCATCTTCATGGCCTTGAACTTCATCTCGGATCTTGCCTATCTGGTTCTCGATCCGCGCACACGCGAGGTGACGCAATGAGCGCTCAACTCCCCTCTTCCGAAACCGTCACCCGCCCGCGTTCAGCCATCCTTTCGGCGCTTGCACCTATTTGGGAAAAGCTGTCGCGCGAGCCCGTCGGCCTATGCGGTTTCTTCGTCCTCTTCCTTCTCCTTGTGCTTGCCGTTTTCGCACCGTTGATCGCACCCTATGATCCGGCCGTGCAAAACCTGCAGGCGGCTTTTCTGCCTCCGAGCCTTTCGCATCTGGCCGGCACCGACGAGTTTGGCCGCGATATCTTTTCGCGCCTGGTCTACGGCGCACGCATCACCATCTCGACGATCATGTCGGTGACCCTGATCGTCGGACCGATCGGCCTGATCGTCGGTGTTGTTTCCGGCTTCGTGGGTGGACGCACCGATGCGATCCTGATGCGCTTTACCGATATCGTCCTGTCCTTTCCGTCGCTGATCCTGGCGCTTGCCTTTGCGGCAGCATTGGGTGCCGGTCTAGGCACGGCCGTCATCGCGATATCGCTGACCAGCTGGCCGGCGATTGCCCGTCTTGCTCGTGCCGAAGCACTGATCGTGCGCAACACCGACTACGTTGCGGCGGCCCGGCTTTACGGCGCCTCGCCGATGCGCCTGCTCTTCCTTTACATCGCGCCGATGTGCATTCCCTCTGTTGTCGTGCGCCTGACGCTCAACATGGCCGGCATCATCCTGACAGCGGCATCGCTGGGCTTCCTCGGGCTCGGCGCGCAGCCGCCGGCACCGGAATGGGGCGCGATGATTTCGAGCGGACGCAAGTTCATGCTGGATCACTGGTGGGTAGCGGTCATGCCGGGCCTTGCCATCCTGATTACCAGCCTTGCCTTCAACCTTGTCGGCGATACGCTGCGCGACCTTCTGGATCCCCGCCATGCACGCTCCTGATCAAGACACCATTCTTTCGGTCAAAAACCTGTCGGTGCATTTTGGCCGCTACGCGAAACCCGCCGTCGATGGCGTCAGCTTCGACCTGAAGGCCGAACGTCTCGGCATCGTCGGCGAGAGCGGCTCGGGCAAATCAACGCTCGGTCGTGCGGTGATGCGGCTTCTGCCACCGATCGGCCGTGTCACCGCAGACACATTGACCTTTGACGGCATGCCGCTGCTTGCCGCCAAGGAAAAACAGATGCGCTCGCTGCGTGGCAACCGCATGGCGCTGATCATGCAGGATCCGCGTTATTCGTTGAACCCTGTCCTGCCGATCGGCAAACAGGTGGCGGAAGCGGCGATCCTGCATCTCAAGGTCGGCAAGGCCGAAGCCTACAAGATGGCGGCGACCATGCTGGAGCGTGTGCGTATCGCCGATATCGAACGGACGATGAAGCTCTATCCGCACCAGATTTCCGGCGGCATGGGCCAGCGCGTGATGATCGCCATGATGCTTTTGGCAAAACCGCGCATGGTGATCGCCGACGAACCGACCTCGGCGCTCGACGTGTCTGTTCGCGGTGACGTGCTGAAGCTGCTCGATGAACTCGTGCGTGAAAACAATGCCGGCCTGATGCTGATCAGCCATGACATCCGCATGGTTGCTGCCTTCTGCGAACGCATCATGGTCATGTACAAGGGTCGCGTCGTGGAAACGCTGACCAGCCTCGAAGAGGCTCAGCACCCGTATACGCGCGGTCTGATCGCCGCCATGCCGGACCTGAAGGCACCGGTGCGGCGCCTCAAAACCCTCGACAGAAACGCCATCGATGCGGTGGAGGCACGACCATGATCGACGTTCAGGATCTTTCCGTTTCCTTCGGAAGCGGCGCGTCCGCCAAGCAGGTCGTCAAGGGCGTGTCCTTCTCGGTTGCCAAGGGTGAAACGCTCGGCATCGTCGGCGAATCCGGTTGCGGCAAATCGACCGTTCTGCGTTCGCTCGCCGGTCTCGACCGCCACTGGACGGGAAAAATCAACCTCGCCGGAACGGATGTGGACAAGGACCGCACCCGCGAACAGATGCTGCTGACCCAGATGGTGTTCCAGGACCCCTATGGTTCCATTCACCCGCGTCACCGTATCAGCCGCGTTCTGGCTGAACCGATCCGCGCCATGGATCGCGGCAAGGGCTGGGACAAGGTGGCAGCGGCTCTGGAACAGGTCGGCCTGCCGACCGCTTTTGCCGATCGTTTCCCGCATCAGCTTTCCGGCGGTCAGCGCCAACGCGTGGCCATCGCCCGTGCCTTGATGCTGGAACCTGAAATCATCCTGCTCGACGAACCGACATCGGCACTCGACGTTTCGGTTCAGGCGGAGGTGCTCAATCTTCTGGCGGATCTCAAGGAAAGCCGCAACCTGACCTATGTTCTCGTCAGCCACGATCTGGGTGTCATCGCCCATATGTGCGACCGTGTTCTGGTCATGAAGGCCGGGGTCTTTGTTGATGAACTGACGAAGGACGACCTTTATCAGGGCCGCACCCATCACGATTATTCGCGCATGCTTTTCGAGGCGAGCGCAATCTGAAAAATCAGTGGCTCCGGCGGAGCCGCTTTCACTCACAGCGACAAACATGACGAGGCCAATATGTATCTCGGAACACAGGTGGATGCCCGCGACGACGACGAATTTCGTGTCTGGGCGCAACTCGGCATCAAGAACGTCTGCGCCGATCCGCCGGGAAAACCGGCGAGCTGGAGCTTCGACGATATTCTTCGCCAGCGCGAAAAGGTCGAAAGTTTTGGCCTGACACTGGACATGATCCAGTTGCCGATGTCGTCGCGACCGATCGAAGAGACGCCTTATCAGGATATCCTGCTGGGCGGCCCCGATCGCGATCGCCAGATCGACGCCGTCTGCACGATGATCGAAAACATCGGCAAGGCCGGCATTCCGGCTGCAAAGTATAATCTCAACATCATCGGCATTCCGCGCACCGAAATGGAGCGCGGCCGTGGTGGTTCGCTCAACGAGGCATGGCGCTGGGACAAGGCCGACCATAATGCCGCCCCGGGTCTTGCCGGCGTGCTGTCGGAAGATGAGAACTGGGAACGTATCGACTATTTTCTGGAGCGCGTCGTGCCGGTTGCCGAAAGCAACAAGGTGCGCCTCGCCTGCCACCCACACGACCCCTACACTCCGCCGGGCTACAAGGGTGTCACCCGCGTGCTCGGCACTGTCGAAGGTCTGAAGAAATTCGTTGAGATGCGCGAAAATCCGTATCACGGCTTGAATTTCTGTCAGGGCTCGATCGGCGAAATGCTCGACAATCCGCGCGAGGAAATCGACGACATCATCCGCTGGTTCGGCAGCCGCGAAAAGATTTTCAACGTCCACTACCGCAACATCCGCGGCGGCAAGCTATCCTTTATGGAAACCTTCCCGGAAGAAGGCGACATGGACATGATCCGCTCGCTGAAGATCTACAGGGAAGTCGGCTACAAATACATGATCATGCCCGATCACGTTCCGACCATTTCCGGCCGCGATCCGGTCGGCGTCGCCTTCGCCTTCTGCTACGGTTATATCGCCGCCCTTCTCGAAGCGATGGACAAGGACCACATCTGATATTCTGAGCGGCCGGCGCAAACGCTGGTCGCATTTCCAATCCCATATTTCAAGGTTTCAATCTGATGGATCATCATCCTCGGAACGCGTCCGGTCGCGCTTTGAACGTTACCGTCCTGCCCGATGCGGACGCCGCAAGCGCAGCTGTCGCCGAGAAAATTCTCTCGACGGTTCGGGTCAAGCCTGCGTCGGTGCTGGGCCTTGCGACAGGCCAAACGCCCCGTCGTGTTTATGCGAGGCTTCTCGCTGCCGTGGCCAAGGGAGAAATATCCTTTGCAGAGGTGACAACATTCAATCTCGATGAATATTGCGGCCTCGCCGGCATGCATGCGGATTCCTTTGCGTCCTATATGCATCGGGAACTGTTCGGCAAAGCCGGTTTCGATCCCCGCAAGATCAATCTGATCGACGGCGCCGCCAGGGATGAGAGCGCAGAAGCGGAACGTTATGCCGGATTGCTCGCGCAGCACTCAATCGACCAGCAATTGCTTGGCATCGGCACAAACGGGCATATCGGCTTCAACGAGCCGGGTTCGTCATCGACAAGCCGGGTGCGCGTCGTTGAGCTGTCGCAGAAGACGCTGGAAGCCAACCAGCCAACGCTGATCGAACTTGAGAACGTGCCCACCCATGCGATCACCATGGGCATTGCCGATATTCTGGATGCCCGCGAAATCGTGATCTTGGCGACTGGCGAGGCCAAGGCTGAAGCCGTGCGTCGAAGCCTGCGGGAAACCCCGGATGATGCATGCCCGGCTTCGCACCTTGCCGCTCATGGCAATGTTAATTGGGTACTGGATGAAGCGGCAGCTATGCTCCTATAAATTATGTGGTCTTGAAGGAACTCGAACCCACGACCAACGGCTCAGATCTGCTAAGTATCTAAGATTGCTTCGGTTAAATAAGGCGAAACCCCGTCGAGGCATTACGCGCCTCCATGGAGCGCTTTCGAGATAGCGGTCTCGGTGTCGTATGGAAACGCTTCACTGCGGGCGAATTTCCAGCAATAACCAGCCCGACACCCGATCTATCCTGCCTGTGCCCTCTTTACTTGCAAGGCACCGATGTTCCCTTTATGTTCTTGCTCGATAGTGTTTCGGTGGATTGAAAACTGCAGTTTCCGCGTGCTGTAGCCGGCCGAGGTAAGGAACCGTTGGTGGTTTCCAAGCATAAAGTCGATGTGGACGACTTGCGCTACTATCTTATCTTGTCGCCCCCATCTGTAATAGGATGGCTTAACAAAGAGAGAAGACCGTGTCGAACGCCAAGCAAATCCTTGCCATGCTGAGAAGCCGCGCCGAGGGCGACGACGACCTGTTTTTCTCGATTGCCCTCCAGATCGCGGCTTCAGAAGCGCGACAAGGCCACAAGACAACTGCAGAGGAAATGCGAGCCGAAGTCGATAAAGCGCGGGCTCGTCGATCTCGTGGCGCCAGCGTCGCGATCCCGCTTGGTGCCCCTAGAGGCGACCTTGAGGGCCTACTGGAACTGAGGGAGCCGCGCTTTACGCTAAGCGATATGGTTCTAGCGCAGCCGCTACTCGACAATCTCGCCGACATGATCCGTCAGCAGCGGAAGCGCGACTGGCTTCGAGAGCATGGCCGCACCCCCAATCGTCGGGTGCTCTTCGTAGGACCGCCCGGCTCGGGTAAGACGATGTCCGCTGAAGCAATCGCGGGCGAGCTCAAGATCCCCTTCTATGTTATCCGGCTCGAGGGTCTGATCACCCGATACATGGGTGAGACAGCAGCTAAACTGCGACTGGTCTTCGATGAAACGGCGCGCCGCAGAGGCGTCTATTTATTTGATGAGTTCGATGCTGTTGGTGCGAACAGAACGGCTTCCAACGATGTCGCAGAGATGCGGCGCGTCCTCAATTCCTTCCTGCAGTTCATGGAAGAGGGAAACTCCACCGACAGCCTGATCGTCTGCTCCACCAATCATCCATCCCTTCTCGACCGTGCTTTGCTGCGTCGATACGACCTTGTCCTTGAGTTCGAAGCCCCTACGGCCGATCAGATCAAGCGCATTATCGCCAATAACCTCAAACCGATGTCGTCTGCGCGGCTTGGGTGGTCGAAAATCGTTAAGGCCGCCGACGGCCTTAGCCAGTCTGAAATCGTTCGAGCCACAGACGATGCTGTCAAGACGGCAATTCTAGACGAGAGGAAGTCTATCGCGACCGACGACGTCTTGCTGCGGCTCAACCAAAGACGGGATATGCGTGAGGCATTCCTCGATGAAAGGCGTCCTGATTAAGCATGGCTGGCCGATTCACGCTTCCTCACATCGATGTTTCGGCCCTTCTTTCCGCAAGCCCTTATAGCGGTACAGGCAGCGGAGGCTCGAGCACACCGCGCATCCGAGCAGAGCACGGCCGCAAGCTCGCGCACGAGCTAGATGTCGCACTCGCGGCAATCACAGAACTCAGAGGCAATGATCCTCGTCTGCAGCCAGCGGACGGTGGTTACATAGAAGTTGAGCTGCGCGCCGGTAGTAACGTGGACCAGGCCCTTTTGTGGAAGAAGAAAGGCATACGTCCTGGCGCCACCAAAGACGCAAATAACGTTCGCACAGTCGCGCTCTACGTTCCAGATGCTTCGCAGGAAGCACTGAAACAGATCCTTGACGACTATCTACACGGTCCATTGTCAGCGGTTGCCGGGAATCCACCACATTCGGCGCGGGTCGAAAAGATTGAGGAAATTAGACGAGCGCGTCTTGAGGTGTTTTGGACAGACGATCCAGCCGCTCTACCCGAAGATCCCCATCATCTCATGTGGTGGGCGGTTTGGGCACATCGGCAGAACGAGGGGGCGTTGGAGACTGCCTGCGAACGCCTCGGACTGCGCGCGGCAGCAAGCGATCGCCGTCTCTACTTTCCCGAGGCCGTAGTCGTTCCAGTCCTTGCCCGTCGCGCTGCGATAGAACTGATGACTTTTGCAACAGCGGTCGTCAGCGAGCTTCGCCGAGCAAGTGACACCCCTGTTTTCTTTTTGGAAGATGCAAAAGATAGCCAGAACGCGTGGGTCGACGATCTTGCCGAGCGTATCACATGGCCCGGAAGTGAGGTTCCGGCGATCTGCATTCTGGATACCGGCATCAATCGTGGCCACGCCCTGATTGAGCCGGCGCTCACAACGGCCGATCTGCACGCCATTGATCCGGAATGGGGTATAGACGATCACCACAGCCACGGGACAGCGATGGCCGGTCTGGCGCTCCATGGGGACCTGACATCGGCACTAGCCGATCAATCGTCTCGGCAACTGACGCACCGTCTGGAATCGGTCAAGCTGCTTCCGCCGGCGGGTGCCGACCCGAATGACCCGAATTCCTATGGGATCATCACCCAGATGGCGGTTTCTTTGGCAGAGATCACCGCGCCAGATCGCAGCCGAGTTTTTTGCATGGCCGTGACCAATCAGAACATCACAGGCGCTCGGCCCTCGACCTGGAGCGCTGCGATCGACCAAGCCGCCGCCGGCGCCATGAATGCCGATGACGACGACGCACCAAAGCGGATGTTTGTCGTCTCCGCTGGAAACGTCCCACCGGAGATTGAATACTCACGCCTGCCCGAAACGGACGACTTTCCGGCTGAAGATCCGAGCCAAGCCTGGAACGCACTTACAGTCGGTGGCTATACGGATCTCACGACGATCGCGGACGCTGGATATGAGACATGGTCGAGCCTTGCCGGGGCCGGTGAACTGAGCCCCCACAGCCGTACGAGCGTGAACTGGGGTCACTCCCGGGCGCCAATCAAGCCGGAGGTGGTTCTTGAAGCCGGTAATCGTGCGGTCAGCCCAGCCAAACGTGAGGTTTTGACCCTCGATTCGTTATCGCTCTTGACCACGTCGTCGACGCCTGGCGCAGACACGTTGACAGCCTTTCAAGCGACAAGTGCGGCGACCGCACAGGCAGCGCGGATCGTTGCGCGATTGACGGCCAACAATCCCAGCTATTGGCCAGAAACGGTGCGTGCCCTTGTAGTGCATAGCGCCGAATGGACCGAGCCCATGTTGGCGCAGCTAAACAGCCCCGCCGGAAAGAAGGACCGATATCCTCTCGTTCGCCGTTTCGGCTATGGCGTGCCTGATTACGATCGGGCCGCTGCCTCAGCTAGTGACCATTTGGCGCTGATCGCTCAAGCAGAAATCCAGCCCTTTAGATTGAAAGGCAAGCGGGAGTTCAACGAATGCCACTATTACAGGCTTCCCCTTCCGGCTTCGGTTTTGGAGCAGTTGCAAAACACTATAGTTGAACTGAAGGTCACGGTTTCATATTTTATCGAGCCGAACCCAGGATTTTCGGCAAATGTCGACCCCCAGCGATATCAGTCTTATGGCCTTCGCTTCGACCTGCAACGACGCGGCGAGCTGCCGGCCCGGTTTAAGCAACGCGTGAATGCCGCGGAACGAGAAGACGGCCTGAGGCCGCCACCTCATCCTGATGACGCGAGATGGGTTTTTGGTCCAAGTAGCATTTCCTCAGGCTCGTTGCATTGCGATATCTGGACTGGTCCAGCGATCGAGCTCCTCAGTCGAGAGCTGCTCTGCGTAAAGCCCGTTGTGGGATGGTGGCGCAATCGAGCTTCAAAAGAGATCGTTAATCGCAAAACGCGATACGCTCTTGTCGTGACCTTGAAGGCGCCAGGGGTCAATGTCGATCTCTATAGCGCCGTCATCACCGCAAAGGCTCGGATCGAAAGCGAGATCGCTGCCGAGAGCGAGATCGAGATCTGACCTTTACGCGCGTGCGTCAATTGCTCAACCCGTTAGCGCCGCGTCTAAAGCTCGGTACACAGCGGTCCAATTGGCTCACATTTACGGTGAGCCAAAATCGAGATCAAACAAACAAGTTGGTTGCCGATTCTTAACTCATTCAACGCTACGTAGCGACAGTCTGCTATTGGAAGTCATTTTCGCATAGGTGAGCTTTGCCGGACGTTATCACAATTGACTTGAACGTTATCGATAACCCATCGATGGCTTCCTCTTCAGACGGCTTCATTCAAATTGAGGCGCGTGAGCAAGTATTTCGTTGCTTGATCAAGGATATCAGCAAGCCGCCACGCACCAAAACGTCTGCCGACAGACCGTCGGAACTCGACGTCCTGACTGACCGGCGCCACGATGCTCTGCTCGTCACCGCGCGGCGCGGTGAGGGAAAAACAACGTTTCTTACGCAGATCCTGTCGGCAATTGTCGACCAAAGCTACAAATCCTACGTCGAGAGCGTATCGACACCGAGATCCGCCGTTCCAGAGCTTTACAGCTTGGGAATAATTGACCCGACACTGATAGAATCCAAGCAAAACATTATCGTCGTCATCATCGAGAAGATCAGAAAGGCCGTCCTGCACCGCAGAAGAAACATCGTCGATGCAAACGATGAGTATCGGCAAGTTGAGGGAGCGCTCCGAAAATTAGCTCAAGGGCTCTACCTCCTGGATGGCATAGGAGAACAGCTCTACGGGGGAAAAGATTGGGTCGATCCGGATTTCGTCCTAGACGAGGGCCTGGAAAACGCCGCGGCTGCTCATGATTTTGAATTGCGCTTCCGTCAGTTCATTTCCAGTGCCGTCTCATATGTTGGTTGCGACGCGTTTGTGCTTGCCATTGATGACGTTGACACTTGGTTTGAACGTGGGTGGCCGGTGCTTGAGGCTCTACGGAAGTATCTAGCAACGTCGCAGTTGAGAATTATTCTCTCAGGCGATTTAGACCTGTATACCTTACTCGTCCGGCGTCAGCAGTGGGAGCAGATGAACCCCTCGTTCCTAAGAGCCGAGGAGATGCGATCAAAGATCGATGGGGACGCGGCGATAATTTCCAAAATCAGCCGGATGGTCGATTCTCTTCAAGACCAGTATCTCGTAAAGATAGCCCGACCTGAGAACCGAATAGAGCTGAGAAATCTAGAGTTCCATGCTGATGGCGTGGGCCTAGCTTTTCGTGGTGACAACATCGAGGGCTTAATAAGCGAGCGGCATTTCCTCACCAAAGTCGTGTCCGAGGTGTTTGGCATAAATACTCCGAAAGACGTAACACTCTATAGGCAGCAAATACTTCGACTTCCGACGAGAAGTGCTCTTCAGCTGTTATCCGGAGCTAGCCGCGATCAAGGCGCGGGCAACGGTCGGCCAATCGCTCTCGATACGTTAAGGCATATCTCTTGGACAGCAGTGACGTCACTTGGCCTGGATGTGAGCGACACCAGAAATCCGAATCCAAACGCCCTTATTCCATCACTGACTCATTGGTTGACAAAGTCGCGCCTATGGCTCCCGCTGGCGAGGTGCTACCCGGACGGCGCCGAGGCGGACAAAAACCTTGCCGCGATGTACGTGGGCGCTGCCCTACTCGATGTCTTCAAGCGTTCGCCGGGAAAAATGATCGACTACTGGATCAAAGTGTCATTGGTAAGAGAAAAACTTGACCGTGGTGAAATTCACTATCGTGGATCAGAAGCCGAAGCGACCGGCGATCTCGAAAGCTTTATTACCCACGTCAACGCCACTGCCCTAGAGAGCCCGGTTCAATTCGCAAGTCGAGTAGCTTCATGGGAGGCGACCGAACGCGGCCGAGAAGGCACGAAACAGTTGGTACGGGGTATCCGATTAAGCGGCGCGTCTGTACCACTTGCGCGGATACGGGAAACTGGAGCAGCCGCGCGAGAACTCTATGGCCTAGAGTACGATGGCAGCAAGAACGGCTTTGACCGAGAAGCCTTCCGAGCAATGGCTACAGGTAGCCGCGATGATTTTAGTCGGCTCCTTTCGAGTTTGCCTCCAGCGCTACGTGGCTTCCACACACGGCTTTGCGCGGGCGGTTGGCAGTACGGCTCTCGGCGTGGGACAGAAGCCGCTTTCCAGGTGTACTTTGCGAATGGAATCGAGGACCTTGCTCAGCGTCTCAATGGTAGCGCAAGCAGGGCAGCGATGCTTCCCCTTAGTAGGATCGTGAGTGGGCAGCAGGCAGAGTCAGGAAATTACTCTGTGCTACGGCTCTTAGGCCTGATGGCAGATGCTTTGGAGATTGGTCGCGCTCCAAACAAGAGTCAACTCCAAGCGCTGACTGAGTTGGTGAACCAATGCAGCCAGGCCAGGAGCTACCCAACACCGATTGCGTTGGACGGCGCTAACTCCGAGAACTATATAGAATTCGATTCACACCAGGACGATTTCGCGGACTCCGACCATTCAGATGGCCCGAGGAAAGAAGCTCACCAGCTTGAAAGAGCGCTTTTGAAATGGATGAGCTCAAATAGCGTTCAAAGCGCAGATTTTGGGCTCGCGCCAGTTACTTTGGCCCGTGTGTGGACTCGGTTCACGTACACATTTGCCAATATACGCGACGATCTCAAACACCGCGATAGCCGCTATCTCGGAATCTATATGCATCGGACTATCATCGGATTTCTGCATGCTCTTGGCTACGAGCTGATGCGTTCAGCCAACGCTCGAACTCCCGCGAAAGCGGCAAGCAATCCAGTTAGATCGGGGGAGGTATTCGTTCAGCTTCTGCGGGAGATCTATCAAGGTCTTCCGGGGTTCCGTGATACAAAAGAGTTTAGGTTCTTCGATTTGGTTTTCTCATGCCCTTTGTGGGGGTTCTTCCTTGCAAGGGAGGAGTATGACGAGGTCGACAAACCACGCCGGCTGGAACCAAATGATAGTATTTATCAGTTTTACGCTGACAGGCTGTCAGCCTATCTTCCGGAAGACGCTACAAGTTCCATTTTTGCTACGCGTTTTAGTTCGTCTAAGGCCGATGAGCCTCCGATTACCTTCGATGGATTGTTTTTCCTTCTGAATACCGTCCAGATGCAGGGCACTTCAGAATTTGATCGCACCGCCGGAAGAGTACTTCGGCAAACCACCGACGCTTGGCGCAAACGTCAACCCCCCTCTGCTCGGGCAAATCCTTCAGCCTAGGATCGGAATTTTGAGTGCACTTATCTACAGGAAGGTATTCGCGGATTTTCCGTCACTCGGCGACTTGGCACAAGGGCGAGTTCCCTCAGTCGACGAGGTACTGCGTCGTATTTTCGTATTTGAGAGGCGATCAGATCCGTACCGCCCTGACCACTTCTATAAAGGGTACTTGGATCACCGCTTGGGCGAGGCTAAGACAATCGGTGATCTCACCCCCATTGTTCTAAAAGCGCTTGCAGAACGGTTTATAGAGAGGCGCGCGGGTCGATTGGCAATCCGATCCTCGGAGTTTCTAGAATGGCAACGACTGCTACCAAGCATCTCGCCTCTCGCGGTAATTGTCGCGTTCCTTATATTTGAGGGCCGAGGTCCAGCTCTAGGTATAGATCCGCGTCGGTTCCTCTACGCGGAAATAGGTGACACTGCCATATTAAGCCCAGTCCTCCCGGAGCTTGAGCGCCTTGAAGAAATCACAGGACTGAACGAACTTCACATGCACCTGAACGGGTCGACTGAACTGGATATTGTTTGGCTTGACGCTGTACGATTTCCGAAGCTCTATCACGCCGAACTCTCGGCCGCGAGACGTGGATCGGGTCTTCCAGACGAACTTTATGACCAAATGGAGTTCAACCTCCGTCCGTACGAACTGTATCGTCGTCTACGCTCTGCTCGCCGTGTGAGGCACGTCGTTGCCAACATCGCTCTCGGCCACAGCGGATTGAATATCACTCCGCATCAGTTGGTCGGCCTGATGACTGCGAGTGTACCGGACTACGATTGTGACCTTACTCAAGGCATCACGCTTTCGAAAAATCCCGGCGTCGTTGCTTTTGGTGACGCTGAGAATCCACCACTCATCGATGAAGCGGCATTTCTCTACTTAGCTATGCTGAGCTGGACGACGGGACCAAAGCACTCGCGTGACCTGATAAACCTCGGTCTCTATTTCAACTTCCTAGTGCTAAATCAGATCGCCAGAATCACCGTTCAGCAGGCAGACGAGGTGGGGTTTGATCAATTCCAAAAGTACACAGTGGTCGGAACGCGAGAGAAGCTCGAGCGTGTCTATTCGCAGCGCTTCCGTCAGCTAAATAGAAAGGCTCCGTATACTAATATTGCCCACCTAGAGGGCCGTTTTGCCCCGAAGAAGACGCTAAATGACATCATGGTTCTTCTTGATCGTATAGTCAGCGGGTACCTCGATTTTCGTGGCTGTAGTGAGCGAGTATCGTGGAATCGTACCGCCCGGCTTCCACAGTGTGTCTCGGGACAATGTGACCAAACACAATGCAAAGGATTCAAGCGGGGCCGCCGAGACACAGAGTTTGCATTAGTGGCACATTTCATAAAGCGCATCGGAAAACAGAGCGGCCGATATAGCCAATCTCGCGATGGTCAAGCAAGAAGCGACGCTCTCCTCCAGGCGCGGTTGTTAAGGCATATCATCAAAAAATCCCCTGTAGCTCGGCAGCTCATTCGCGGTATTGATGCCGCTGCAAATGAATTGCATGCCCCGCCGGAGGCTTTCGCTCCAGCCTTCAGACTACTCCGACGAGATGCCGTCGACCATTCCACGTACCACGTTGGCGAAGACTTCTTACATATCGTATCAGGCATCAGAGCGACCGTAGAAGCCGTTGAGTTTCTGGGGCTTCGCATAGGGGATAGAGTTGGCCATGCCACCGCGCTAGGCATTTCACCGCAACTCTGGCTTGATCGCACCGGAGATCGGATCGTAGTGCCGCGGTCTCAGTGGCTCGATAACCTTGTCTTCGCCGGAAAATTCTTGGCTGGCCGCGGCGAGCATACTGCGCTCGTTCAGCGTATCCATAACGATGCCTGCACCGTGTCGGCGCTGGTCTATGGTCGCGAACAAAGTATCGCAGTCCTCCACCAGGAGTGGTGTTTGCGCCATCTGGACATCCTCACCGTTCTGCGATTAGAGCGCGAATACGGAGAGCTTCGTGAACCTCACCTCGTCGCTAAGGCAGCAAGAAGCTTTGCCCAAAAGGTCACGGATGTCACCGTTCGCGCGGAGCTTGAATTAATAATGAGCGCGGCAGAGCAACACCCAGCGGCTTACGAACTGTTTCGACAAAGACATCGCAAAAGCGAATACGTCTGTAAGCCCATCGAGATTGAAACCAGCTACTTTCCAGTTTCTGCTCTGATCACTCTTCAAGACATGGCGCTGGAACGATTGAACGACAGGGGAGTCGCGATCGAGACCCTTCCCACCAGCAACGTGCGAATTAGCCTCTACAATGACCACAGAGAACACCACATCTTCAGGTGGCTGGGAGTTGCGGCTGAACCCACGGGATCAAAGCCGACCGTCTGTGTGGGGAGTGACGATACTGGGATATTCGCGACCAACATTCACAACGAGTATGCGCTCCTTGTGCAGGCGCTTATTGACCACCATGGGAAGACCGCGGGCGAAGCGACCGAGTTGGTCTGGAAATTGAACGAGAACGGCGCCGCTCGTCGTTTCAAACCTCTGCAGATCTTCGAATCACCCTGACCTGAGATCCATCAACAATCCGGTATCGAGGAAAGTTTTTACGCTGACGAGCCCTAGGCTCACTTGTCAGTGTCACCCTGGGTGTCTACCTTTTCCTTTCCGGTCTTGACGATTGACGTTTTTAGGAGCGCGATCTTCTGCTCGATTTCCTCAGCAGAAACCTCGACCCGCAGGCGCTCCTGGATAAAGTTTAGCCGACCTTCACAATCTCGAATGATCTCAGCCCAAGTTTTCACCCAGACCTTGTGGTTCTCCTTGTCAAGGAAGAGGCCAATCGGCCTGCCTGTTTGCGTGACTCTATCTTTGACGTGATCGTCGTATTCCGTCGTAACCAAGTAAAAATTCCAGACGGTGGACGTTGTCGAGAAGTCAGGCTGTTGGATCAAGGCTCGAACGTAGTCCTCGAGCTGATCCAATTCCTTCCGGGTAACCGTCAGCGATGGCCTCTTCAACTCGATCAGCAGAAACTCGCGGTGGCCTGTATCTGCGTGCGGCACCATCCGGCCCATGAAGGAATCTATGCGGCCAATCTTGCCGTCGGGCTTGCGGCCTTTACTGTGGCGAGACCGGGTCTTGCCAAGTTCCTCCGAAACGCGAGCCATGATTTTCGTCAGACCCGATTCCTGCATCGTGAAATGGAAGTTTTCGCCGAAGATCCAGGTGTTCTCACCGACTAGGACATCGAGTTCGCCGCGCTCCTTGATGGTCGACCGGTGCTTCGGGTCGAAAACCATTTCGCGCAGTACCTGCAGCGTGACGAACCGTTCGGCGATCAGGCTCGACGCGGATATGATATGAGAGAGCTGCGTCCTTTCCAGAAGATCCGAAAAATCGTCCTGCTTGTTCTTGGGAAGATTGAACACTGCCCTGAGGATGCGGGTCACCGATTCCGGATTGTGCGCCAGAGCTTCCTTCAGCAGTCCCAAAGTTATTTTCTTCAGCGCGTTCTCGGCTTTCTTGAAATCACGCGAATAGGATTGAACGGCGTGGGTCGCGATATCGAACACCTGTCGTTCCCGGCGCTCGATTTCATCTTTGGGATCACCCTCATAGGGATAAACGCCCGCTTCCTTCAACGACTGAATTAGTTCGCTCGATTTCTCAGCCTCACGGTCTCGGAAGTAGTCACCGACTTCGTCGCGGATGTAGTCGACCACACGAGTGAAATCAGGATCGCCAAGACCGTCGAGCTCCAGCAGGTTGGCGTTAGCAATCTCCTGAAAGAAAGGCGAATAGGCGTAGACAGAGAACGAGTAATCCGGCGCCGTAACATTTGCGGGAAGCGTCCCCAGGACCACCCCGGTTTCTCCGCCGAAATGAATGCGCCGGGCGGACACTTTTGACTTCCATTCAATGACCTTCAGAGAGAGGTCGCTGATAACGCGGGTTGCGCCGATAACTGACTTGGTCTTGAAGTCATGCGATCGCTGGATCGACGTCTTGGGGTCAACCGGCACGCCATCATACAGGATTTCAATCCCCGGGTACTGAAGCACGTAGGGTGCAAAGGTCGCATTGAAATCGGCGCTGGCCTGTTCGCCGGTTAGCCATTCAAAGCTTTCCTTGAGATTGGTAAGTTCGACCACGGTGCCGGTTTCTTCAGCCGGCACTTCGACGGGCTCTGAGACTGTCCCGGTGTGCAGCCTGTTCGAGTCGACGGAGATCGACAGCGAAAAGCGTTTGCCATCTGTCTCATACACCGTATTCCAGTTCGCCTTTTGCGCCAACGAAAAGAACTTGAGGCGACCTTGCCCCTCCTTCCCGTGGATGGCCCGAGCGTGGACCTTTGTTTGCTTGGCCTGGCGTTTCCAGGATTCCCCGAGGCTCTCGAAATCATCCTCCGCACGATTCTTGGAAATCCCGAGCCCGTTGTCGGAAATAACAATGGACTGAACCCCGCCGAGCGGATTTCTCGGGAAATCGACCGAAACCCTTGTCGCATCCGCGTCCAAAGCATTCCAAACGAACTCGGCAATGGCCTTGACCGGGTCGCGCGTGCTGGCGACCTTCTCAAGATGGTCATGCTTTGCCTTGAGCGTAATGGTCGACATCGATCCCCCTTTGATTGAGAAATCACCAAGCAGACAAGCCGAGGGGCTGTCAATGACTGACTTTGCAGCCTCTGCGACTCGCCTATCTCAAAGTTCACGTGGGCATGATGATGCTGACGGCGTCGGATCGCACCGGTCCTATTATCGCTCTGGATCGTGCCAGATCTCCATAATGAAGGTCACGAGGGTATGTGCCGCATTGACGGCCAGACGCGCTTCCGAGACCGAAATCTTAGGCGGCGCAACTCCTCGTCCATGTGCTGAACCGATATGTGTCCGGTAGGCGCCGACGCCGTCGACGACCGATGCCAATCCCTGCAGCATCTTTCTCTGATCTTCAGCAAGCGTTGCGTCCGGGTTGAGGCCTAGATGGCTTTGCACCGTGCGCCACAAAGGCATGACCGTTATTTTCGAAGGCAGCTCCAGCGCAAACGTCTCGATGTAGGTTTTGCAAAGGGCTTCAATGATCGCACAAGCCGCTGTAATTGCGGCATACGGATCGCCGACTAGCTGCTCATAGGCGCGCTCGAATTCGCGCTCCACCGACGCGAAATCGCCACGCTTGAGCAGATCACTCAAGCCTATGGCGACCGGCGCGCTGCCCGCGTGCGTGATGCGTCCATTTGTGTGATAGGACAGGCTGTTCTTTGCCAACGCGTCTCGAATCCGCTGCTGCCCCTTCTCGACCTCGCCGTTATACGGCTCAAGTTCCATGAAATCCTGTATCACCTCACCTAGGACATCCAGGGCGTCGACGCTGTCATCCTCGTTGCATCGCCTGAGCCAGAGCGCGCATTTGGATTCGCAATTGCCGACCGGTGGCTCTCCCGGAGCCCCGCTTTCCATGAAGAGCGTGTCCAGCTTGCTATGGCTGTAATAATGCTGGCCGATCACCGATGCGGTTGCACCGATAACCGAGTTCGGAATCTGCCGCCCCATTCTAAAATCCTCCGCTACGATGCCTTCCTATATCACGCCCCACGCCCGAAACCTCCCCCTCCCCGTCATCTCGCGAAGCCCGAGTTCCAAAACGATCCGCCGCGCCGCCTGCGGCGTGACCTCGAGCGTTCTCGCCACCATCGCCGCCGAGACGAGCGGTTTGGCCATGACGAGCTCGACCAGTTTTGGCAGTTTTGAAGACGCTCTCCGCCCCTCCAGCTTCCGCTCCATCAGTGTGCGCGCCAAAACCAGCCGGTCATGTTCTTTCATGCCGATCTCGGCGGCCGCCAAAAGGCCGTGGGCGATGGCGAGCAGCCGGGTTTCGCGATCGCGACTTCGGCGCCGATCGACCGGAATGGTTTTCAGGCCGAAATTGATGGCGGCGAGATGGGTACCGGTGGTGATACCGGCTTCCCGCAGGATCGAGGCGGCAAACAGGCGGCCGAGCCACGGGGCATGCTGCAGGACCGACAACTCGCTCCAGGCATCGAGGGCAATGATCGCCCTAAACATCGCAGGCAAGTCTTGCGCCTGCCGCAGCACACTACGCCATTCGTCGAGCCGGGCATCCTCGTCCCAGTCGAGATCGTAGATCATCGGGTCTTTGTCTTTAACGCTGCCACGGCCGGGTCGCTTGGCGCTCTCGATCGCCGCCTCCGATCGGGCGAGCACCGCATCGATGGCGGCAAAATCCACGCCGGGCAGATTTTCGGCCTCGTCGTTATCGTCCCCCTCCCCTTCTCGATCGACGGCAGGCGCAGGTCGCATGCTGCCGACCGGCTCTGCCGCCTCGGCGCCGACCGCCCCGGTGTCCGACGTTTGTCGCAAAACCCGGATACCGTCTGGGGATAGCGCCCAGTCAGGTGACTGGCCAGCAATGCGTCGGCGAGTGCGCAACACGTCGCGGGCGATGGTGAGTTCGTGGGTTGGGGTGCGGATATCGCGAAAGGCGTCGTGGAGGACGAGGTCTTCGAGATGGACGAGCTCGCCGTCGATCCACAGCGAGCCACAGGCGTCGGCGAAATTTTGCCGCTCGAGGAAGCCGGCGCCGACCGGCGAGCGGGCGATGCGTTCGTCGAGACGGGTCAGGGCGACCGCCGCGTCAAAAACCGGCCCAACCAAGTTTGAAATGCTGATTTTCGCGAGATCGTAAGCCATTGATATCATGGTAAACGATCTTTTAAACGAACTCTATATGAATATTGATGTTCGCCACATGGTATGATTGCCGGTTGAGGTTATAACCATCGATAAGTATCCCTTATCGATGGTGAATGCGGCTTGCCTGTCTCAGTTGTCGCGCGCTTTGATTATGATTGCAGATCGCAACCCGCTGTAACCACTGCCAGCCGATATCAAGACTCGCATACCTCTATGTGCATCAGCGTCGCTGCCACTAAAAGCGGCATCGAACGACTGCTGCGAACGCGCGAGAATGATCGAGAGCCCCCCATAGGCGGCACCGACATCGCCGAAGCGCAAAGAAGGGTAGACAGGCTCCACCCCGTCCTGCAAGCAGAATGGATTCAGTCGGTGCATGGCGAAAGACAGCTCCGTCGCGCGGTAGCGACTGTTGTTCCAGTCGGCAATCCAGGCGTTGATCCATTTCGTCTGCCCTTTGGGTGCGGCCATGTCGGCGGCCGCAAATGCCGCATCGCTGAGCGCCGTGAATGCGCTCTCGGCCTGCTCGTATTCCAGTGTGGGTTCAACGAAGTTGCCGGCGCCCAGGACCTGCGGATGCGACGACACATTACTCTGATCCGAGAACAAAAGCATGCCTGCCGCCTCGCCGGGAACAAAACCAAACTGGTTTTGCTTGCTGAACAGTCGTTTCTGGTCGTTGAGACGATTAAGCCGACGGTGATCGCTGTAGCTGTCGACAGCTGCGATCATAATTATAGGCGAATCGTCTGTCCTCCTTTCCAGAAAACAATCAGCGATGGCCGACCCTACACCGGCGTGACCGACAGCGCGCATCACCGTCGAGGAAAAACGAAGGTCGCAAGCATGATTGACCGCATGCTGAATGTTGGCGGCCAACTCCTGCCCGAGCGTGGCAAGCGAGGCCTTGTCCAGACCACCGGCTTCGTCAACCTCAGGAAGCAACAGGATCAGCTTGATCGCATTGCGACGCGCTTCCGATAACGCCGAGACAGACGAAGACAGGCGGGCGATGAAATCTTCGGTCGCTTCCGCCAGCAATTCACGGGCACGATCAGCAAAACGACCGATCGCGTCTCCATCCCGAAACGCGCAAAGTTGCGGCTGAAAATCCTGCCCGAGAAAACGCTCGTTGCGAAACAGAACTGTCTTATCCGCCGTAATCGCGGCAAGCGTGGCTTCGGCACTCGGAGCAAGCGCCGTTGAGAGGCCGCATTCAATAAGCGCGAATGTCACGGATCAACCATCGCTTTCGCTGCGGACATTCAGATTAGCTATCCGCCCACCGGCCACCACATTGAGGAATTCAAGCATCCCGTATTTCTGGTCGCCGTAATCTCCGAACAGAAGTTCGACCTGACCATTATGCTGGCGTGTAAAGATTTCGGCCTCGTTGTCCGGGATATCACTGTCGAGATTGCTGATGGAGGTAAACACGCCACTGCCGAAGAGACTGAGGAAACAATCCTCGACTTCGTCGAGATCGCCTGCGGGAAAGTCCTGACCCGCGCTTGATGTGACGATCAGCCTGTCGCCGGTGTAGTTCTCGTTGACCTCATCCCGAAGAGCGGCAAACGCAGGGAAGGATATGCCCTCGCCGGTAAAATTCAGAACATCGGTCGCCGCAGCCTCCCCTTGTTCGGCAGCTTTGACATTGGAAATCTCCAGTGACGCGACGTTTTCACGAAAACTCGTCGGTTGTGACAGCGCATCGGCATCCTCACCGAGAAGCGTGCGCATGGCTTCATATCCTTCCCGGCTTGTGTGATGAAGGCGCGCCACGATCCGAATGGCCGCGACAAGTGCGTTGTGATGCACACCTTCAGACGAAACGGCCACCGACATATTGCCTTCATCACTCCAGCCGACATGGACTTCGGCCGTTTCGCGCGTCGAGAATCTCTCCCAGCAGAAAAAACCGAGACGCAAGGCATCTTCAAGCTCGGAAAATGCTTCTTCGAGCACTTCCCGGCGCTCTTCGTCGGGGGCCATGCCGTCGTTGTAGATGACGTCTAGATGGAAACTGCGCAGGTAAAGCGGAAAATTTGAAAGTGGCTGTTTCAGCGTCTCTTTGACCAGGCTGGACACGCGGTATTCTCCGATGAAAATGTTTATTCGAAACGGGAAAGGTAGGCTTCAACCTTATCATTATGGGTCGGCTCACCGGTTCCCCCGAAGGCGAACGCCTTCAAACAGTCAGCCGGCATTTGCACTGGCGAAAGATAGGCCGCAACAGCCCGGTAGGAGTCGATAGCCTCACCCTTATTGACATCTCCCCAGATGGGCTCGGAACCCGCCGTAATACTCAACACGGAGTCCGATTTATCGACCGCAATATCGGGTTGGCTTCTGAGGTCTTCCGTCGGCGGAAGACGATCCCAGAACTCCTGACCGACCAGAGTTCGCCAGCCAATATCCGCAATGCCGGCCTGTTCTCCGGATTTCCAGCGATAAGCTGAACCTTCGCGCAGCACTCCATCCATCACCATCGAGGGAGAAATCTCGATCGCCGCTTTAAATCGCGCGACGGCAGCGCCCATGATGAATTCGAGACTGTTCTTATATGGCGGCAGAAAGAAGCCAAAACCCATTACGCCGGTTATCAGGTGCACCTTGAGCAACTGCTCCGTCACGAAATCCGCAAACTCAGGGATCGAAGGCGCTGTCTCGGGAAGATCAATTTCCAGAAAATGGAAATGACTGCGCTGTTCGACGCAGAAATACGGAACCGCCGGTTCCTTGAACTCCTCAATCGCATATCCATAGCGACGAATACCTTCACCATATTCGGTATTGTCACGCCGAAAATAGTTCTGGCCGTCCGCAATCAATTCAGGATTGGTCCAACGGATCTTCCCCGTATGGCCGGGAAAGTTGTAGGAGGTCACATTGGCGCTCTCTCCAAACGCCGCCTCGAACCGACTGTAAATCGCTGCCAATGCACCACGGCTCGGCTCTGCATGAATATCGCCTTCGACAATCGCGATGATCCTGAAGGCAGGCACAGCAGAGGGATTACCATTGTACGAAAGTAGGTCGGTCATTCAAAACTCCGGATTTTTGAGGTCAGGCGGACGGGACGACGAGGCCGCCCTTCTTATCGCAGTCGCAAGTGGCGTTATCCACCTTTTTCGGGTTTTGGCCCGAGGCCCTGCGATACGCTTCTTCCTGCTTTTGTTTTTCCTGCCAGTTATCCTGATAGCCCGTATCGGGATCGTCGAACTTGTAGTCGTAAACATCGATAAGATCGCCGTCTGGCCCCTGAATTGCGACATCCGGAACAACCTTGATGGCCTTATCCATGATCATCTCCGATTGCTTGATCGTGTCGTAGATTTCGTAACCGGTGTAGGCTAGGTCTGCAGCATCGACGATGGTGGAAAGTATGTTCAATCCGGGAACAAGCTTCATCCAGGCCTTGCCCGCCATCTTGACGCCCTTCTGGACGATCTTGCGTTTGACCAGCTTGTCGACCTGTCGCTTGATAGCGCGCTCCAGGCCCGCGCGGTCGTAAATCTTTCTTGCTCCCTCGAAGAGCTTGTCGGCAGACGAATAGAACGCCTTTTCCGCATGGCCGATGGCGCCCGGATAACGGCGTCCAATCGCTCGGGACAACGCGCTGTCTCCTTTGTTGAGCGCAGCAGTCGTCCGGTCCTTTGCGATGTTAGAGGGTGTTCGGCAATTCCCGCCCTTTTTCTTGCAATCGTGCCACTCTTCGCGAACCTGGCAGAAAATCTTGCAGAGTTCTTTCATCACTTCCGAAAGGCCCGCAGGCGGCTCATAATGCCCGCCCGCGCCGGAAATGCAGTTCTTGTTGTTCATGAACAGCTTGTCCGACAGGCGGCAGATATTCTTGCCTTCCGCGTAGACGTTCGGTGAATAGGTGATCCACGTTGATTCATGCAGGTTGGTACCCGACATCACCCCCTTGGCGGTCCCCGGCTCATCGCCATAACCCGGCGTGTGCGCTGATCCCCTGATCGCCACCGAATGACCGCCATCGGCGAAAACGGTGCGTGTGCCGCGGATCAGGTCACGCGAGAACGAAATGATCGAATACGGCACCGGGACAGGCCCGGACGGCGTCAGGCAGACATCCGGCGTCGAGTTCTTCTCATAACCACCCGTGCCCTTGTGGGAGATGGTGAAGCCATTGGCGGAAACGGTATTCGGCATCTTCAAACCTCCATGCCGAGGCCGTCGAAGCACTCGGTATCTTCAGGCCGCACACGGAACCCGGACCGCCCCCGCAATGCCAACTCGCTGCGTTCGACCAAAACGTCATTGGCAGCGCTCATCAGCGGCATGGCACCGCAATAGGACAGTGTCAGCAAGCCGTCGTCAGGGAAAAGATGAATGGTTTGCAGCGCCATTGGCGTTTCCTGCCAGCGGCTTTTGAAACGCGTCATCAGCTCGAATTGCAGGGTCGGCAGTTCGGTCGTGAACTGTCGAAGCGACGCATCTCCGCCGTCGGGCAGCATATTGGTCAAAGTAACGATCTGGCCTGAAGAGGGTGCATGGTCGAGCTGCTGGTCCACCGATACACTCTGCCAATAATCCTCATTAAGATCGTCAGGCAGAAGCGGTGATTTCCGGCGCATCCAGTTCTGGTCGTAGGTACCGGAATGCTGCGCACGCTGCGGCCATGATTTAGGAATGGCGCAAAAGCCAACCGGCTCGGCACTGCCATCCCACTGTCTCAAGGGCTCCGCGCCTTGCGCATACAAACGCGGCAGCGCCTTGCCTTTTGCCGCAGCCTCGGTTTTCCAGTAACCCAATCCGAGAGGGTTGCCCGGATGCACCTGTGCAAGTTCCGTGTCGCTTGCCTGATCGGTGCCGCCGAACGTCTGGCTGAAGCCAAGGAAAACGGGATCATCGCCGCTCTGCAATTGCGGCTGCAAACGCTCTGACCATGTCATGGCAGGCTGGACCGAAAGGGACTTCGACCACTCGCCGATGGAGGCGGACACCGTGTAGGGCTCATCAATCGCTGTCGTCGCCGGTCGATAGGCATGGCCGGTTACGACGATATCTGGCCGAACCTTTGGAAGCCCGATATCAAGGTCAGCGACCAGATCGCTGACGCCGACACCTTCACGCCAGACCGGTGCGCGAAAAAGATCGACCTGCTTGCGCTCGAAAAGACAAGTCCGCTGATAGCGCATGCGAAAGGTCGCCTTCGCCCACACCAGCCAAAAGCTTCGCCCTTCCTTGTCGCGATCAAAACCCGAAAAGGCGGCAAAGGGTGTACGGTTGGCCAGCGTCCACATAGCGCGGGTCTCCCAGAATCTCAGTTGAGTTCGACAACGGCGCCCTTGAGGCCCATCCGCCCAAGTGCCTCGATGGAAATGTCGTCACCCAAAATGCGCACGCGCCCATCGGGATACAGGCGCAGTTCAGAGCGTCCGCATTTGAGGGAAAGAGGCGTATCCGCTGGTTTATGCGCCGGAGACAACGCGCCCTGAGAGAAAGCGCGTGCAATTGCATGAAACGGCACATGGCCGATCAGAAGGACGGGCCCGGCCGCCAGGTTCATCCCGATCGCCAGACATCCGACCGTGTCTGCTCCAAACTGGATGCCGGATATGACGATTGCAGGATTCACCCCTGCAAGAACCGGAACACCTGCGTCCGATACTTCCAGAATGAGATGAAGGCAAAACTGACTTCTATCCGCAGCGGCATCGATTGACTGGGAAAGCGGCAAAAGATTGGTTGCAAGATCGTACTTCATGATAGGGCAACTCCACAATATCCGCAGGAAGTATGCTGTTTCAAGTCGAGGACGAGTTTACGCATCGGCTCGCCCAAGAAACGGTTGAACGCACCGGAGGCCACAAAAGCGAGCAAGGCCAAACGTCTGAAGAACATACGAGAGCTGATCAGGCCAAACAGGAAAGACACGGGCGTCCTCCAATTTGGAGCCTGTTCGCCGGCCAAAGGACCCAAGTCTCGTTTCCGGCTCTCAGTCTGCCAAGGCGTGAAATACGGAGACATCAGCGTCCCACTGCCCTCAGATCAAATTGTCGCTCGATTTCACTGCGTTCTTGCCCAAGTGATATCTTGGCAACCGAGAATGCTGACACACCAGTCACCCAACCGTTGAAAATCATCTGACGGGCTTCCGCATCAAACGACCGGATGTTTCGCCGAGCATCGTACGTATTCAGTCCCAGAACTGAGATCGACGGCGATGTATTTTTCTGGACATAGATTTCGGAAACGAAATGTCCGCCGGCTGCCATATCCCAAGCGCGCGCGTAAGCATGCGCGACGGTTTCACCAGACGTGTTTTTGATGGTTTGCATCTCTGCATCACCTGAAAATGCCGTTTGCCCGCTCTGATCGATCTGCTTGGTAAACTTGGATATCATCTCCGCAGCTACCTCTCGACCTTTCGTCAGATCAACCGGGCGAATGTGGACGACCAGATTGGGATATTCCTCCCCATCAAGTGACAGGTTGTAATCGCTCGTACCTTGGGGCTTACCGCTGCTGTCGACTTTTTTGACGTCCCAGTTCTTAGGATAAAGAAAAGACTCTCCACCTTTGGCTTTTTCCTCGCCCAGGCTCGCAAAAGCATCGCCGTCGTCCTCCATCCGGATCCCGCCGAAAAAGCGGGACAACGCATCCTCGTATTCCGGATAATCCTCGTACTCGAATGCCGCGTGAATAACGAGCACATCACGCCCGTGACTGATTGCGGCAACTCGGCTCATGCGGCTGTAGCCAGCGCCTTCCTTAAACTCGCTGCCGGCGAGAAAGCCGAAAACACTGTTGCCTTTTTCCTGATCTTGGAGGATCCGATTATAGCCATTGATAGCAAGGAACCCGTAACCGGCAGTTTGCGCATCGGCGAAAGACGGAAACCGGAGACGATGGACCTCGATCATGAGCCTGTCACGGTCCTCTGGCTCGTAGATTCGGGCAATAACGCCCTCCTTCCCCTGAGGAGCCTCTTCTGTCCAGATATCCATCTTGTCGTTCAAGATCGACGAAAAGCTGAAACCAGTTTCGCCGAGATCAATCTTCTTCCGAGTGTATTTGCCCGACTCTTCGGTAGAGATCGCAAGAATTCTTTCAGTCGAATAGGTCTGGGCCATGGCCACCTCGGAAATGAAAATGGTAAAGAGTGATGACGCACCAACCGCAAATGCCAGCACGGCCTTTCGACACATTTCACCGAGTTTATAAGGTTTGTTGTATTGCTGGTGCATGTCAGGTTATTTCTCCGGTGTTTGCAGGCCGAAACCAGCCTTAATGCCAGCGCCAGGACCAAACGCCGCCTTGCCTTTTAGTCTCGCGCCGACTTTGCCGTCCTCGAGATCACCCATCTCTCCCTCCACGGCAAGCGCCCCGCCAATACTTGCTTCTCCGCCAATTTCGACAAAAAATCCCCAGTCCCATTCCTTGCCGACTTTATCAAGTCGAGTGTCCCACTCCGCCCATTCTGCTACGCCGTTGAAGGAATGAACGACGAAATTTAGCGCGCGGGCAGGGGTGACGGATACTCCGACTCCGCCGTTGATCTGTCCAAGCGTCGCGTCTATGCCAGCCTTGCCAGTGGTAACAAAGGTGGGGGAGCCGTTGTAAGTGCCGACTTTAATGCCAGCTTCAAGGGCACCTTCCAATTTTCCAACCTCAAAGCCACCTTTCGCGTTGAGCAACCCGTCTTGGTTAAGGGTACCATTCCCCTCGATCAAGCTTACTGCACCAGACACTCCTGCTTTCGCGGTGACGTTCGCATTGCCGCCAACCCAGTCGTCCGACCCGGTGTAGCCGACCGTCGCTTTGCTTGACGCATTGAAAACGCTCAACTTTCCCTGAGCGAAGCCATCCTTGTCCTCAAGGACCTTGTAGGACTCATCGTAAAACTTCTTGTCTAGGTTCGAGCCGGTTTCGTACTTGCCTCTGATTGGCTTTCCGGTTTCCTTGTAGGTGGAAGTGTGTCCCTTTTTTCTCTCAGTGGAACCATCCTCGTATGTTGTCCGAGATCGTTCATACCCTTCTTCGGATTCCACCTTGCTTTTGGCCGAAGTTGTCACTTCCGGATCGTGCGTCTTGTCCTCGTCCTCTTTTTTCTCTTCTTGTTTTATCAGTTCGTTCGCCGGCCGCTGTTCAGCTTCCTTGGCAACCTGTTGGGGATTCCCCTCAGTCTCTATATGAGATGCATCTGTAGCAAAGCCGTCAGAAGACAGCATCGTATTCTGATGCTCGCGCGGTGTTTGCTCGCCAAGCAGGGGGCCGGCCGCCCCATCGGTCGAAGGAGAGAAGCGCCAGGGTTTTAGGTAGGAGCCCGGTTCGTAGCCAGGTTTGTAGGGCGGGCGAACGCTCTGTATCGCCGCCGGTGCGGGACAAAACCCTTCTAGGTCCTTGCGCACCACCTGACGCAATGCTTCTTCTTCACGCGACGAACGCCGGAAGAGCGGTGGTAAGACAGGCCCGAAATTTGGATTTCCGCGCCAATAATCGAGATTAGAAGCTTGCGGTTGGTTTTTGTCGCTCATGACGATCAATTCTCGTCAATACGATCAGCCTGGAAACGGATCCGCTTTGCCTTGATCGTCACATCACCTTCCTTAGACATCGTAATCAAAACGTTTTCGCCGACGCGAATGTTGAACTGGTGACCAACATTGATGTTATGAACTCGGCCGATATCTGCATCATACCGCCCCCTAACGATCAGGCTCATTTTCTTGCCTACCGTCGTTTGTAGGAGGTTGCCAACGATCGTAGACTTCGCGACGCCGACAATTTCCGAACTCCCACCATGAACTATCTCAGATTTGTTCTTTTCAATGAACATCTGATAGTTGCCCTTGGCAAAATTGAAGGGGTCTGGAATTCGCATCTTCTGCATGAAGTCGGAAAAATTACCAAACATGTTCATGGTGCGCGACAAGAGGTATTCGGTGAGTTTGTTCTGCCCGACAGCTATAGAAACGTTGCCCGTCACAACCTGCTCATAGTCACCACCGACGAAACCAGTCTTGTCGTTTGCCACGTGCTGATGGCGGTCATGCTCAATCCGCTCTCGAGTGTCGTTGAGAACGTGAATGTCGTGGTCCTTCTGGGCGTGCAGGAACAGTTGCTCTTTTCCGGCTTCATCCTCGAAGGACATTTCATTGAAGCCCTGCCCCTTGTGCGTATTCGAACGCATGACCATACGCGTCTTGTTGGCCGGCAGATCGTAAGGCACACCATTGGCCGTATTTGGTACAACACCCGTTACCAGCGGCCGATCGGGATCACCATCGACATAGGCCACCATCACTTCCATGCCGATGCGCGGAATGGTCTGGCCACCCCAGCCACCACCCGCCCAGGTCTGTGCGACACGCACCCAGCAAGTATCCGACCCGTCCTTCTTGGCCTTGCGGTCCCATGGGAACCAGACTTTGATGCGGCCGTACTGATCCGGGTGGATCTCTTCGCCTTCGGGTCCCGCGACGATCGCCACCTGTGTGCCTTCGATGCGCGGACGTTTCGCTTCCCTATGCGGCGTCATCGGCACGCGGGAGGGGGCGGCTTCGAACTCGTTGCGATATTCCGGCTCGTTGCTGTTGGTTTCGTAGGAGCGATCCACCACCGTCTGGATAGACTTGATGATCACATGCTCTTCATAGGCATGATCAGGATGCGCGACTTCGTAAGGGGTAAAACGACGGCCGGTTTCGATGATGCGGCTGGTGGAGGCGCCGAACACGCGGTCGTGGTCGGCTTCCGATGCCTGGGCGCGCAGTTTTTGCGCACGCTCGGCCTCTGCCACAGAGGAGATGCGCGCCGGGTATTCGTAAAGCTCGCGTTTTGTGGCATCCGGCATCTGCACCAGAGACGGTGTCATCGTGCCCGGCACCATGCGCGGCGTTTCAAAATTCCAGTCGGCGCCGGCGCGCTGGCCCGGCACGTAGGAGAAACGGCGGGCCCATTCGTTGATATGGTTACGGTCGGACGAGCCCTGCGCCAGGCGCACTCGTTTCTCGCCCTGTGCCGAGGCTGACGGGCCGAGCCAGCCATTGGCGGTATCGGCAACATGCAGCTTGTGTTTGCCGTCCTCGTGGCTGAACCAGTAGAACAAGCCGTCCTCTTCAAAACGGCGGCAGAGATAGTCAAAATCTCGCTCGTTGAATTGGACACTGTAATGTTGCGCAGGCGGAGATGTGATGACACCGGATGTATCGGGTGCCGGGATGCCGTGTTCAGAGAACAGGATTTCGGCGATCTCGATCGACGTCTTGTCCATCCAGATGCGGCAGTCGGAACGACGGGTGAGCAGCCACATCTGCGGGCGCAGCACCATGGCATAGGAGCGCAGGCCGCGGGTGATTGGAGGACCTTCGTTGAGTTCGGTGACCAGGCCGTTGAACGGGCGGCGGATGGCCGGGATATCTTCGCCGTCCCCCTGCTGTACTTCGACCGAAACATCGAGGAGACGACCGATCAGCTCTTCCGGCTTGATCTGCTCCTTCTTGGTGCGGGCGACGAGGCGGATCTCAAACAGCGAGGAGACACTCTCCTCAATGGTGACGCGCTCGGGCAGAAGCTGGTCTTCGCCAAGCGGAGAGTTGATCTTGAGAATGCGGCTCGCCTGGATGAAATCGGCGGCGGAAGATGCATTGTCCATGGTCGGCTCCGGCAATCTGAAAACCAAGAAAAGCACCACAGGAGTCAGGAAACGGAAACCGATGATGCGAAAAATGCACGTCTTAATCGCCGCGAAAACTAGAGCCGCACTCCGTCAGGTCAACCCTGAATGGGCAAGGTTTCGCAGATTGGGGGAATTTACGGAGCCTAGCAGTTGCAAAGGCTGCCGCGAAAAGCGGACATTGTCTGTTGCAAAAATCGGCGAGACCGGCATCTTTGGTGCCGCGCTTCGATCGAACCGGTTTCGGATTGGTGTGCGGCATGAGGCAAGTCAGGCAGGCGGGCGAACGATTGGCCAGGAAAAAAGACGTCAGGCAAACGATCGCGCCAATCGCAGATGATGCCGACACCTACGCACTCAATCGTGAGGAACCAAACGAGCGGCGTGGCGGTGGCTGGACGGTGGCGTTGCGCCGGAGGGCCAAGAAGATCGTGCGGCTGTTCAAGGACAGTATCTATGGTTCGTCCGATGCCGCCTATGCCCAGGCACGCGCCTATCGTGATGCCATTATCACTGCCCTGCCCCCGCCGACCAATCTCGAACAGGCAGTCAAGATCCGCAAGAATAACAAGAGTGGCATCTCAGGAGTTCGTCGGGTCGAAACAGAAGAAGGTGACGTCTGGCAAGCGACACTGATGACCAATGAGGGACAGAAACGAGAGAGTTTCTCCGTCGGCCGGCTGGGTGAGGAGACCGCCAAGTCGATGGCGATTGGACAGCGCATGCGTTGGCTAAAGGCACTCCCAGTCAAACATCTCGCCTTCGCCCATCATTCCGAAGAGATCACGCGGCAAAACTTTGACCATCAGCTTGACGTCGTTGCCGACGTGGCACCGCAGGTGCAGATCAGCGAGAAAGAGGTCGTTGCCCGCATCGCTGAGATCAATGCTCGTTTTGATGCCTACCGCCCTCCCCGGTTGAAAGTACGTGTCAAAAGCTATGGGCCGGCGCGGCTGGCGGTCGCCGTCTCTGATGGCGGCTTTCCGGCTAAGCGCAAACTGGCACACGTCAACACGGTAAAGATGATGCATGGTGGCGCGCTGGCCGCTGCCGGCAAAGTTCACGAAGTCGTCGAAGAGATCTACAATGCTGACGTTGCCCGCTGGTTTGCCAGTGAGCATGGCAATGCTCTGCTGGCGCCGGAGAGCTTTGATCCTGCGGTCGGTTTCAATGTCACCGTCTGGGTGCCGGTGGAGTTGATTGGCTGATGTCGCAGAAACGCAAACCGGCTGCATCCCTCTCCTCCGTTGACCGCCGCGCGGCCGAGCTCGATACGATCGCCGCGGTTCTCCCGATCGACCGCCGTGACGAGCTTGCCGAGCTGCTGACTGATCAGGATGTCGAAACACTCCGGCATCTGGTCAATGAAGGAATGGGTGACAATACGCTGCGTGCCCTCACCTCCGATCTTGCCTATCTGCAGGCATGGTCACTGGCATCAACAGGCGCGTCCCTGCCCTGGCCGGCGCCGGAAGCGTTGCTCTTAAAATTTGTCGCCCATCACCTGTGGGATCCGAACAAACGCAACACCGATCCCGATCACGGCATGCCGGTTTCCGTTGAGCAAAACCTCCGCGCCCAACGCTTCCTGAAATCCGCCGGCCCTCACGCACCTGACACCGTGCGCCGACGGCTTGCCTCGTGGTCGACGCTGACCAGATGGCGAGGTCTGACTGGCGCTTTCGCCTCCCCTGCCCTCAAGTCGGCAATCCGCCTTGCCGTGCGCGCCACGCCGCGACCGCGTAAACGCAAGAGTGCCAAGGCTGTCACAGGTGATATTCTGGCCAGGCTGCTTGCGACCTGTGGCACCGATAGTTTGAGGGACATCCGCGATCGGGCGATCCTGATGGTGGCCTTTGCCTCAGGCGGCCGCCGCCGCAGCGAGATCGCCGGGCTGCGAAAAGAACAGCTCACCAATGAGCCACCGATCACCGCCGAGGATGGCACCACCCTGCCCTCGCTTGCCATCCATCTCGGCCGCACCAAGACATCCGGTGCCGACCACGATGAGGTTGTCTATCTTACCGGCCGGCCCGTCGAGGCACTCAATACCTGGCTCGAAGTGGCCCGCATCGACACGGGCAGCATATTCCGCGCCATTGACCGCTGGGGCAATGTGTCCAAACGCACGATCGATCCGCAATCCGTCAACGACATCGTCAAGCAGCGGGCAAAGCTCGCCGGGCTGGAACCTGGAGAGTTTTCGGCACACGGATTGCGGTCAGGTTATCTGACCGAGGCAGCCAATCGCGGCATACCGCTGCCGGAAGCGATGGAGCAGTCGAGGCATCGATCCGTGCAGCAGGCGTCGAGCTATTATAACAGTGCGACGCGGCGCAGTGGGAAGGCGGCGCGGCTGCTGAGCTGATCGCGGGCGCCACGGTCAAATCGATGGTGGCCCTTCCGGCGCGGGATACGTGTTCAGCCTTTCGCGAATGTATCCCTCGATATAGGCGAAG
>NZ_JBOZRA010000012.1:0-55204 GCF_050847465.1 Endobacterium panacihumi
CGCCTCCTCGACGCCGCGCGCCCGCAGCAGCGCCATCAGCACCGGTCCGAGCGAAAACTCGCCTCTCCGGCTGCGTTCCGTCAGATTGCGCAGATAGCCGCCAGCGGAATTGATGTGCCCTCCCCTCTCGAGAATGCAGGCGATTGTCGCGGCCGCATTTTCCGGCCCCATCACCTCGCAGGCCTCCTGATAGGCGGACGGACTGACGCCGAGCGCCGATCGTGCCACCACCGAGGCCCCCATCAGGTCGCGCCAGCTCGAAATTTCGCCGCTGGGCCCGTAATCGGCAATCTGCGGGCAGGCCCGCATCACCATCCCAAGCGGAAATGCCTTTAACGGCTCGGCAACACGGGTCCTAGTTGGCTCAGGTTTCGCCCCCTGCTCCTTTTCAGAGCGAGGTTCAAGTTCATAGCTGGACTCGGAGTTTGAATTCTGTATGTGGCGGCCATTTTGGACGTCATTGCTATCTGTTTTTTGAGATTTCAGCTGGCTTTCCAACCGGTTGAGGATTTCCTCGCGCAAAAGTCCCATCTCTTCGAGGGTATTCTCGACCTGGGCGCGGTTCGGCGTGCGCGGAAGGCCGGCAAGAATGGAGACATACATCGTCTCGATCATCTCCCAGTCGCCATCAGCGCCCTCGTCCATGGCAGCGGAAATCAGCTTGCGAACATCACGACGGCAGATCGTTAGTGCTTCCCTGGAACGACGAAACGCCCTCCCCTCCTCCGCCACCTGCTGGGCAAGGCGAGCGAGTTCAGCGGCGCGTAACACAAGCGGCTCGAGATCGAAGCCAAAAGCCTGCTCGATCTGGCCACCATTGTCGCGATGCGCGTAGCGTTTGCCATTGGGGCTATCACGGCGGTGGATCAGGCCAGCCTCGACGAGTGCTGCCAGATGCCGGCGCAAAGTCGTGCCGGCAATGCCATGCGCACGGATCGACAGCTGGGCATTGGAGGGGAACACCACCAGGCTCCCGTCGGGCTTCAGCTCATTGCCGGGATAAAAGGTCAGGAGCGCATCGAGCACGGCAACTGCGCGATCCTGCAGACCGAGCAGCTGGCGCGCTTCCGCGACATCGCGAAACACTTTCCATTTTTCCACGGCCCGCTCCGGCCGAGGTCCGGCCGCATCCAGCTGCCCTTTCACCAAGGCAAGCGTCATCGGCCGCCGCCCGAAAGGCGTCGTCACATTTCCAATCTGCATCGTCTTTTACCTTTCGATAGGCAAAAGAAATCCGCTCACCAAAACGGTGCCAAAGACTCTTGACTAAATTTCGTGGAAGTGTGATTCTCTAAGTGTTCAAATCAGAGAGGGTCTTCCACGGCGGCAACGCTTGGGGGGCCTTTTTCTTTTGCTGTCACTCTCCTTCCGAGGTCTGTTGACTGCGGAAATCCTTGTAAAGCTCTTCCAGCTGGATGGTTACGAACTCTCCGAAAGCCGGAGCGTCTTTTGCACTCATAGACAGAGTGAAAGTCTTGCCGCCCGACTGCGTCGTTACAGCGACGCTGTTTGCCGCAACTGCAAATTTTTTCGTAATGGGCTTCTTGACTGCTTTCGGCCTGTTCACGAACATTTTGAGGTCAGTCAAAAGGATGTTGAACCGTTGGGGCTCGTCGGTTGTCTTCAAATCGTCGCGACGAGTAGTAAGAACGGCCCTCTCCAAATTCTGCGGAGAGCTGAGCAGTTTTTTCAGATCTTCCCAGCGGTCGCGGCCAACACCTTTCGCCGCGCCCAGAAATTTAATGACTTCATCGGGCACAGTGTCGATGACTGCCAGCATTCTGGACAACAGGGTGTCGTCCACAGATAGAGATGCCTTGATGACTTCCTTGGACATACCATTTTTCAGGAGTGTGCCCGCAAAACGCGCACGCTCGATAAAAGTAAGGTCCGCTCGAGCTGTGTTTTCCTGCCCCTGTGCAATCACATGGGCAATGTCCTCGATATCCTTGACGATCGCGCGAACAGGGATTCCAAGCTCCCTCGCAGCCCGGGCGCGACGGTGCCCGAAGACAATCATGTAGCGACCAGGATGCTCGGGATGGGGCCGAACGAGAATTGGGGTCGATTGTCCAGATGCCGATATAGCGTCCCGAAGAGCAACAAACTCTTCCTCATCATTTCCAACTCTATCGCCAACGAACGAGCCATCTATGATCAAGGGGTCAAGATTTACTATGGTCTCGCCCTCAAGCAGGCGAAGAGAGTTTTCTGCAAGCTCGTCCAAGGACTGCTTCATCGCGGCAGATGCGCCGCGTCGCGTGTACTCTGTCCGCGACCCATTCGACTGAACTGCATCCACGTGAGAATGGCTAAAGCCAGTCAGGAGGTGTTTACGTGCCATCGCGTTGAGTCCTTTCTGCTCTAACTAGCTATGTTCTTGCGACTTTTTCCGAAATGCACGGCTGTCAAACAATGTCTACTTCCGACCCCACGCCTGATGAACCAGTGCAGCGATTTCACCGTTTACAGAATTCAAACATTCGTAGGCTCGCTCATAAGTAGACCGAGTGAACTGGCTCTTTTCCACTTCGTAGAGTGTCTGCTTGGTGATGCCAGCATCGCTGATAGCGGTCGACTTTACCATTTGGTTGGCCAGCATCCGCTTGTTGAACATCGCCTGCATGAAGCCGACCATCTGCGCTTGTGGCCCATCGGTGGGCTCATATCTAGTGACCAGATACCTGAACCAATCGAGTTGAACCCGTGCCCCCGCCCCTTTGATTGATTCCAGAATCCCACCAAGCATAAGAAGAAACTGGCTCATCGACATGATGTCCAGCATCTGCGGGTGCACCGTGATTAGGACCGCCGTTGAAGCAGTGAGCGCTGTAAGCGTGAGGTAGCCAAGTTGTGGGGGGCAGTCGATGACAACGATGTCATATTTATCGTCTACTTCCTTCAACGCGTTCGAAATACGAGTGAAAAAAAGTCTTCCTTCAGCCGACGATTTGTTCGTCGCTGCGAGTGGCGTCTGGTATTCGTACTCCTGCAGCTCAAGATTTGCCGGGACGATGTCGAGGCCTGGAAAGTTCGTGCTCCGTATAACCTCTGTTATCGACTTCCTTTGAGCGTCATATCGAAGCGTATCAAAGAGCGAGAGGTTCTTGTCGAGTTCAGGCTGAATGCCGTGAAGCGCTGTGAGCGATGCTTGAGGATCGAGATCGATTGCCAATACACGGTGTCCTGTCAGCGCAAGATACTGAGCAAGGTGGGCAGTGGTGGTCGTCTTTCCCGAGCCGCCTTTGAAATTTACGACAGAGATTACTTGCAAGCCCTCCCCGCTCCGTCGATGAGGAAGATATCGCTTGAAGTCGGACCGGCCATTCTTGTCGAGATATTGACGGATCTCAAGCATCTGCTCAGCGGTATATGTTCGCCGTCCTGAGTGCGACGTCGCGGGTACAGGACCCTTCCCTTCTAGATGAAGCTTTTTGACCGTGTTTTGCGCTACGCCAATGAATTCCGCAACTTCTGCCATCGAAAAAGATCGCAGTCCCTTCTCAGCATTAGGAGGGTATTGCTCCAGCCGCAACATATTCAGATTGTCCGAAATCAACTCACCTTGCTGCAGGATCTCCTGATCGAAGTCGATGACGTCTGATGTAGATACCAAATTCATTGCCGAACCCGCGATAGCGCTTTGCTGAAGCTTGCTTCCGTAAAAGCGCTATTAACATCACTGGTTTTAGGCGAGTCGGCAACCGGTTTTTCGTTAACGAAACCTTAACGCGCTTTTCCTGTTATACCAAAATAGCTAACCAATTGAACTTACTTTGTTTTATCAAATCTGCACGGCTGTCAAAAACGCATGGGCGGTGGGAGAGTTTGAGAGGAGGGGGTTAGGGCCTTCTCTCAAGAGGCAGGCGCAACGAGCGACTGCCTCCATATGGCCCCCGACGATTACCCCAAATTGCAGTAGATTCGCGTACGCGAAAGCGCCCGCCTTGGCTCGATGCCAGGGCGGGCGCAGCGGCGCTTGATCTGGGGAGAATCAAGCGGCCCGCATCTCGTTTTCCTCAATGAAGGTCGCGGGCAGGCCAAAAGCATCGAGCGCAGCATCAAGAGCGGTCTGAACATCGTTCCAATCCACATGTTCAGGATCAGCAAGATACGCTTGGATCAGCTGGCAGCAGCAAGCGGCGGCTTTGGTCGGATCGGGAGCACGGTCGAACATTTCATTTGCTCGAAAATAGGGAAGCCGGTCACGCTGGAGGGACGTGACCGGCAGAAAGCAGCGGCGGTTTATTCCGCTGCCATCGGGAAATCGTGAGCGTCTTCGCCGGGTGTTTCGGCCTCGGCCGCTTCTTCCGGCTTGAACCGGAGATTGGACGGCAACCAGTTTTTGCCCTTGATCGCGTTTTCAGCGTAGGCGGCGGCTTCGGCCTTCTTCATGCCGCCGATACCTGCGGCGAAGTCAGCGCCGCGCACCTCGGCAACTGCCGCTTGGATGCTGCCGCGATTGAGCATCGAAAAATAGCTGTCTGCAGTGGTTTCGAACCAGTCGCGCATATCGACATCGAGCGTGCGGCCAACCATACCAGCATGAGCAATCGCCTCCTTTCGGAAGCTATGTTTCGTTTCGACGGCGTTCAGCGTGTGAGCGGCTGCGAAGGCGAGCAGCCCCAAAAGTTCATCTTGTCGAAGGTCAAGCAGATAATCCCAAAGGTCAGCCGGATTGCCGGGGATTTGATGGCCGTAGTTCTCCGCAATCCGTTCCCACTCGATGGCAGCGCGGCAAGTTTCGGGGCGTTTCATCGAGCCTTCAAGGCGCTGATGCGTGGTGCTGATTTCTAGAGCCGTCATTCCCTTTGCCCCGTACTGGCCCGGGTAGAGGACGTTCAACAGCATGGCGTGTACAACGCTGACGAGGGCAACACTATGGTTATTCGCCAGTTCCACACGAAGGGCGGCGGTCTTCTGTGCCGTGAGGTCTTCGACCAATACCGCCGAATGGATCAGGCTCGCAGTTTCGGGCTTGGCGTCATCACCCGCCTTTTCGCTGGCGGCATCGGTTGTCGGCTGCGCCTTCACGTCCTCGTCTCGGATAAGGCCACGGATAATCGAGAGTTTGCCGTAGTGATCGATGGTGACATAAGCTCCCGCCGTCGCCTTGTCGTCGGCCAGAAATTCCTTTTCGCGGTTCTGTAAAACCTCCATCTGGTTTTCGACTTCGATCAACTCGGCCTCTGCGGCCTGATTATCTTCCTCGGCGTCGATAATAGCCGCAAGTTCGTCGTAGCGCACGGACAGCGCATCAAGCTTGGCCTGATCGTCGTCGCTGAGTTCGGCGCTCCGCGCATGTACGCGCGCCATGCCCCAGATATCGGGCTGTTGTGAAGCGCACTCCACCCATTTCCAGCCCTCGGCGCGTACCGCCTCGGCTTCGGCTTCCAGCTTCTCGGCAACCAGCCTTTCCAGCAACCCGCTGTCGCAAGCGTAGCCGCCGCCATTCCCGGAAAACAGATCACGCCGAACCGGCCCACCTGCCGCCTCGTACACGGAAAGACCGCCGATCAGCGTCAAGCGCTTGTCGTGGGCCGGTACTTCCTCGGCGGTCAGACGGCGCTTGATCGTTTGTGCATCCCGGTCCCAACTGGTGAGGCTGTTCCACACTTCCACTTGCCTTGCGTGGTCGTCGGTGATTGTGAACGCGGCAAGCTGCTCGAATTTCATTTCCTCGGCGCGGAACGCTTCAAACAGAACCGGCGCGACCTTCGCCAGCGCAAGGCGGCGATTGACGATGATTTCGGTCGTACCGAAACGGGCGGCGATATCCTTGATGGACTTGCCAGCATCGGCCATGGCCTTGAATGCCTCGTACTGGTCGGCGGGGTGCATCCCCTCCCGCATGACATTTTCCGTCAGGCTTATTTCGGTCGCGTCGGCCTCGGCCTTCACCATAGCATTTACGGCATAATCGGCGGCGATATCGCCACGCTCGGCCAGCAGCAACAGCGCAGCGCGGCGGCGACCGCCAGCCGTCACCAGAAAGCGGCCCTTGGCCCCTTTGCGCACGACGATATTCTGAACCACGCCATTGGCAAGGATGGACGCCGCAAGGGCTTCGACGGTCTCGCTGGTGTAGGTTTTGCGGACGTTCTTCGGGTCCGCATCAAGCTTATTGAGGGGGATGCTGATAATCTCGGTCATAGGTTTCGATCTCCAAATCTTCCCGTTTCCCTTGGGAGCAAGCCCCGCTAGTGGGCGAAGCCTCTGCCTGCGTTTCGCAGGATGTGCCCCCACATCCGGCGGAACGAAGGGGGAGGGCGTAGCCCGCTCCCGTCAGGTCGCAGAGCGGGTCATGGGTCGGGAGGAGGGAAACACGGAAGGTTCGCCGCCCAAGCGGTGAAAGCCGTTTTTCCAGACGAGCGACAGCGCTTGCGCGCTTGCCCATTGGCGCGATCGGGGAGCTGTCGTAAGAGCGGATAGAAAAGATGAAATGTGCGTCCGCTTCTCGGACGCTCTCTTTCGATGCGAACCGGCAAGCCGGTTCACTGCTGATCGATCTGCCCGCTGCGCTCCGAGTGACGTGCGCTCCGCTTACCGGGCAGCCCTAAGTTCAACCAGGTCGTGCCTCGAAAAGAACGGCTTGTTGCAAGGCAAAAAATCAACTGGCTTAAGGCCACGCAAAAAGAGGTAAGAAAGGGACCAATCGATGGAATGGGAAATCCAACCTTTTATCGGCATGGGGCCGCTTCGCTTTGGGATGTTTCCGGCGGAAGTCGCAGCCATTGTCGGCCCGCCTGAATCCGTCGATGAAGACGACGAATATCTTCGCGAGTATCGGGCGGTCGAGTTGCCGATCGTGTCCTATGAAAATAACGTAGTAACCGAGATTGAAGCATTTTACGATGTGGAAAACGTGATCTTTCGTGGTCGGCGTGTTTTCGACGAACCGGGATTGGCAATCCTGCAGTTCTTTGAGCAGGAAACCCACGGCGCTAGAGTGAATGCCGGGACCGTTTTGTTCAAGGATATAGGTATCACGGCCGGCCGCCTAGACGAAGGAGTACGTGGTGACCACTCGGTCACTGCTTTCGCTCAGGGGCTCTGGGATGACCGGCTCGCCCGATTCAAGGACATTACCTTTGTTTGAACCGCTAAGCACCATGTGCGCGGCGAGCTAGCGATAGACGGCAGTTGAGCTTTCACATCTACGAGCTTCCTGCCTGCAAAAAGGCAAACTAATGACCTGGGCCTTGGCTCCCTATGAAGGAATTTCGGACATTCGCTTTGGGCAGGTGCGAGGGGCCGTTTCAGCCTGCCAGCGATAACCGACCGCTTTCGCTTCCGCCTCGGCGCTCAAAACCCATTCGGCGTTCTTGAAACGATTTTCGAAATCATCTGTCGTCATGGCGCGGACAATACGCACCGGCTGACTTCCAATCAACGGGCGAGGCAGCCCGCTAGTGAGGGGTTCGGGTATTTGCCATGATATAAGCGGCAATCTGGAAAACCCGCTCTATAGCGTCGGTAATGTCCTGTGAGGCCTGTCTGATGTCAGGTTTTGCGGTCGGGTCATTTGCGATGCCATGAAAACCCTCTCTAAGGGTTTCGCATGGATCGGCAATCTCGCGCACCAGCGCCAATAATTGCTCTGTCGTAGCCATGGTTCTTTTGCCTGTGGTCTGCCACTGCGTCGGTCCAGAAGCCTATAGCATGGGTTATTAAGTTATCCCTGCTGCAATGGGGCATGACGAAGCGCCCGCGCAAACCGCCGCAACCGCTCCTGAATGAGGAAAATGCGCCGCTGCAAAGCCGGCGCGTGAAGCGTCGTGATCCCGAACAGCCGCAACTCCTGTTCGACCCAATGCCGGCGCGGATCGAACCTTGTCTTGCCAAGCTGGCGGCAAGACCGCCAAGCGGGCCGCAATGGTCTTGGGATATCAAATGGGACGGCTACCGGATTGCGGTTCATCGTGAACCGAACCGGGCCCGCATTCTCACGCGCGGGGGACACGATTGGACTTATCGCTTTCCAGGCATCGAGGCGGCCGCGCTTGCGCTTGGGCCGGCGACGTTCATCCTCGACGGCGAAGCCGTCATGATGGACGAGCAAGGCCGATCCGATTTCGGTCTGCTGCAGGCCACCCTTGGCGGCCGTGGCAGTAAAACGCCGGCAGGACCGGCCGTGATGATGGCATTCGATTTGCTCTATCTCGACGGGCACGATTTGACGGGAACCGAGTTCTCGACACGCCGGCATCTTCTCGATGATCTCTTGGAAGGCGAAGTCGGGAGCATTAGGCTATCGGAAGAATTTCACGCGGATCCTGATGTGCTGATCGAGCATGCCTGCAAGCATGGTCTGGAAGGCATTATCGGCAAAAACCGGGACCAACCGTATCGACCTGGCCGTACCGGCGACTGGATCAAGGTCAAGTGCGTCCAGCGCGAAAGCTTCGCGATCGTCGGCTTCGAGCCGTCCAGGGCAGCACCCGACGGCTTCGCAAGCCTGCTCCTGGCTGCCCTCAATGGCACAGAATACGTCTACGTTGGGAGCGTAGGAACAGGCTTCAAAGAAACGCAGGCTCGATCGCTGCGAAAGCAGCTCGACAAGCTTGCGCGAACGAAGGTCCCGCCGATCCGGTTTGGCGAAGGGCGCATCGCGACCGCGCCGCGCCTGATTGCAGAGATTGAATTCCGCGGTTGGACGAATGACCGAAAGCTGCGTCACGCGGCGTTCAAAGGCATTCGTGAAGAGGCGGATGCAGGGGATATCTTTTCACTTGAGGGTGATGAGACCGACGAAGGCTTGTGACGCCTGCAATCCGATGATGAAATCAGGCTCCACGACATGATGACGTGGCTCTCCTCCGGTCGTGGCGAACCCCATCCCCCTTATGCGTCACGGCCGGACAGCGCCTAATGGATGGTTCCGGCTTCGACGGGCCAGCGCTCAAGCGAAATGAACCGGCCTCTGTTCTTCAGGCAGGCGACGATATCGAGCAACAAGTGATCGCGGGGCCCGAAGTCCTCAAGGATGGCCTCGATTTTGGCATTGGCGTCAGGTCGATCGAGATCGATGACGCAATACATGTCGTCACCGATCGCGGCGATATCCGGACTGGCATCGATCAGCGCGTCAACAAGATCGGGTACGTCAGCGGCGGTTTTCAGCTTTGGCAATATCTCGGCTCTCCCGTTTCGCGCATCTTAGAGGATATCCCCCTCAGCTGGAAGGCGTTAGGTTTTGGGGGTGTTTTTACGAACTGAAGCGAGAAGTTGATTGAGGTCAGTATTCGCCTTCGACGCCAATGAGGTTATCGGCCACCTCGATAATAGCGGCCAGGACCTCCGCATCTGTCCAGCCGCGCTGCACTGCATCCTCTACCAGGTCTTGCAAGGGCGTCTCGACGGACATCTGACAAACAACGTGCCGGTTTTCTGCGCTTCCGGCAGGCGGCTTAGGAAAATTAGTCATCCCTGAAAAAGTAAGATCGCGCCCCTAGAAATCTAGGGGCTGTCCGAAAGCGGACATTCCATCTAATAGCCCTTGAAATCGCAAAGCCACTTGCCAACATTTTATGCGAGCGCGGTGCAAATTCCCGCTCGTTAAACAACGGCCCCGAATACGGGGAGTCGTGCCGAGGACTGGCATCGGGACGGCCAACAAAGTGCAGTGCAGAACCGAAGTGTTGTCTACGCGTCAGAGCCGATAACTTGCTCATGACAGCCGTCTCCGCCGAGAAACCAGTCATTTCGGCCACGAGCGGTCAGCGAACGCAGCGCTTTCAAACACATGATCGAGGCCGACATGGATTGGAAATCCGTCTTGGCTCAAGCGATCGCGTGGTTGAAAGCGACCGTTGCAAGTTCGCTATTCATCCTCGCCGTTTGGGCCTTCACCTACACCGCGCTGTTCAAACCCAACGATATCCAGCTTGGGGCGTTCAGCATCTTCATGAAAGCGTCTTTTGATAAGGCTGAAACACGGCCTTCTCGCGCGCCCGAGGCCCCCGAACATTAGCGGCCGTTCGGGATCACGACAGAAAAGCCGCGCCCTCGGGCGCGGCTTTGCCTCATTGAGGCTATTTTGCATTTCCGGCCTTGCCACCGAGTTCGACCTGATAGCTCACCTCGACCTTTGCGATGAGCGGAAGCATGACGGGGATGGAGATTTTAAGTTGGCCCTTGTGGGCCAACTTCGCGATTTGCCGGTTGATGAACTGGCGAAGGCGACGGCCGGTTTTCTGGCAGAAGGTTACGAGCGTTTTCATGAGGTGATCCTCCTTGGTGGTTGTGCGTAATCGCGAAGCTCGAATACGGCAGGAACCGCCGAGTGCATCGCGCAGCGATCGCAACGGAGCGAAGCGAAGTGGAGAACCCCTTGGGGTTGCACGCCAACGCGGGGCCTGACGTATCGTGCGCAGCATTAGATTACGTACAGCCACCAAGGAGGAGGAGCCGGCAAACGCGGCCTTCGTAGCCCCGGCCGTCGCCTTTGCCTTCAACCGGCAATTCGCGATCCGACCGCCAGGGCGGATCTCCATCGCCGTCATGCTGCAGCGGTGGTGAGTACACATCAGGACGTCTCCGGCCGGAAATGCAAAATAGCCTCAATGAGCCGACCCGCTTGCGGGCCGTCTGTCGTGAGGGGGAAGGGGAGTTTGAGGGGAGGGGCCGAAGGGGCGCCCCTCATTGCGCTTGTGTGCCGCTCGATGCGGCACTCAGGCGCTCGGCTTCACCAGCCTAGATCGGTTTCGGTGAAATCATTGCCCTTATAGGCAATCTTGAGCCGATAGGCGCGGGCGCAAGCATAGGTGAAGCAATCGCCCAAATTGAGCTTTGCGGGATGATTGACGATCTTGCCGAACTGCTGAGCCGCATCGAGCGCCTTGGATCCAACATCGCCGGTTATCATCGCTTCCTTGGCTTCCAGGTCAGAAGTGAACTGTTCGACCATCTGGCGGGCCTTCGCCAGCATTTCAGGGGTCGCGGGCTTGTCGCGGCCTTTGGCCTCTGCCATGCGCCGCGTCAGCGCCATGGCAGCCTCCATCCGAACCACTGCCGATACGTAGAACGCGCCTTCGTGCTGATCGAGCCTGTCCATCAGCTGGCCGGCGTCGTCTTCCTCGGCAAGAATGGCGACGATGACAGATGCATCAATGAACAGCATCAGTCTTCGCCCCACATTTCGTCCGTCTCGCGCTTATGGTCGCCGGGTGCAAACGGTCCCGCAGCGCGGGCCAACTCGAGCGATTTCGACAGACGTTCGCGAATAGGCCGGTTGACCTTCCGAAGTGCGATCTCACGCCGCAGCGCCATCTTTACCGCGTCGGTCTTCGTCGTTTTAGTCAAGGTGACCAGCTCGGCCGTAAGCTTGTCTACCTCTGGATCTTTGATGAAAAGCGCCATGCGCATATATCCTTGTGAGGATATAAATATATCCCAAAAAGGATATCCGATCAATGATCGGGTGTTATGCGGCGTCGTATTTGTCGCCTTCACCGGCCATGAGCCAAGCCGGATTGACGTCATGAATCTCGTGCAATCTGCGAAGAAAAGCAAACGGCATTTCTGCCGTGCCGTCTTCATATGAGGCATAGGATTCCGGCGAGACGCTGAGCATCATAGCAAAGCCGGTTATAGACTGACCTGTTTCGGCCCGCACATCGGCAAGCCGTGACCCCATCTGTTCTGTAGTGCTTTTCATGACATTTTCCTTCTCTCGGGCGGGAGGGGAGTTTCGAGGGGAGGGGAAAGGGCTCCCCTCGTCCGAACCTGGGCCGCTCGATGCGGCTCAGGGTCGGCGGCCCTCAATTGATCGGCGCGGCCCTCGTCGCCATCTTTGAGAACGCCCGCGCTATCGTGTGAAAATCCTCTTCGTACAGCGTTAGACGCTTATCGGTGTTGAGATGCACTGCGTCTGCCAAGTCCATTTCCTCGGCCTTGTCTGCTCCCTTCAGCGTCACGATAGCGCGGCCCTTCTGAGGTCGATCAGGATCAGCGGAGCATTCGAAATAGGTTTGAATGTCGTCCATGACATATCCAAACCCTTCAAGGGATTTTGGTTTATCGGTCACTGATCGTCTCTTTCCAAAAAGTTAGGGCCAGTTTCGGGAAACTGGCCCTTCAGGACAAGCATAAAATCGGTAGTTAGCGAACCAAGCCCAAGCGCTCGCCAACGCTCGGAGGCGTCGGCGTTCCGGCCTCCTTGGTCATGGCGACGATGGTTTCATCGCTCAAGCCTGAAACCTCGTAACCCTTGGCGCGGGCCGCCTCTATGAGGATTTCGAGGCTTGGATATTCTTCCAAGAAACCTCCCAACCAAAGGACGCTTTCGTCGGTTTCCTCGTCTGGAAACGCCGTAAGGAAAAAGGATCGCAACGGCGGATCATACCCGATAACGGCGTTTTCGTCGGTCTTGCTGCTGCTTTTTACGGTGACGGTGTGACGGCTCAATGTCGTTCCTCTCGATGACAAGGCCGCGCTTGGCGCGGCCCTCTGTTCACTTGAACAGCGGCATTGTCCGCTTTTTGGTGAGGTCGGCCCGGGCGGCTTCGAACTCGTAAGCGTCCCAATCTTCCCACGCTTCCCACCCTCTCGGGGTCGCGATCCCGTACCAGACGCGCAACCGTACCTTATCGCCTTCGAGATTTTCGACAATCTCGACGGTATGGGTCCCGCCCAATCCGGACGGGATATCGTAAACCTCGACGCTGCGACGGGCGGAACGTCCCGGCGCTGGCTTGCCTTCGCAGGTGTCGCATAGGTCTTCGCCTCGCGCGCCCTTCTCGCTTTCCCAAAAGCTGCCGCCGCAGCGCTTGCAGATGGATTGCACCATGGTCGGCCTCCTAGAACCGGAAATGTGTGAACAGGCCTTGATTGGCGCGGTGACTGGCAAGCGCGTACGCGCAAGCCTGAGCGAGAAAATCCGCTTCCGGCTTCCTTGCGCGTAACCTTGAGCGCTTCGCGACGCTTGCGAATGCGCGCGCCTATCTACGTTGCCAACCACTATCAATCCTATCGAAACCGAAGCCGCCGCAGGCGTCCATAGGAACCGGCTTGATGCAGCTACAGCGCCGTCTACGACGAGACGACCGCACAAGGGCACGCCCTGGGGAAAGAGACGCTGGATCTTATCACATACAGTCTCGACAGTGCGTCAACCCATCCTGCCGATTACCTCAAGGTGCACGTGACCTACTTTTTTGCGGATTTCGTAAGCGTCGAGGAGGTTGACCGCCTCACGGCGTTTGTCGGATCGCCGGAAGGGGTCGAGCTGAACACGGCATTTCTTCGGATAAGAAATTCCACCACCAGATCATCAGTTGCCGCGCTCGCCACTGCGATCAGTTGCCCCTCCGTTTCATGACCGAGTTCATGTAATCCAAAGCAAGCTTGATATGATTATCAAGGTACACGATAGTATCTGTACCTTGATCTATCCCAAGCCTACGGTAATTATACTGCACGACGAAGACGTGACCCTTGCTTTTTACTGGGAATACCACAACCTTAGGGAGGCTGTCTTCAATGTTTTCTACCAAAGGCTTTTGATCAAGTATCGCCCCTATAGCTTCTAGAATGTCTCGCCCAAATTCAACCTCGCGCCCCTTCGTCGCAGCCTCGAAGAAAGCCTCTTCGCCTTCATCACTCGCATACACCCGGCACTCGCTAAGGATTGAAAACTCCATCGAGTCTGCATGATCTATGAAGGTCCAACGGAGTAACCAACCATCGTGCAGCTCGGTCGCTGGCGCACTACGCCAGTCAAAAGCGTAATCCGTCTTGTGTTCTGGTTGCAGAAACCTCGACATTGATGGATTCGAAATCCGGGCTAGCGAACTATCAATCAGATTGAACGCCTCGTCGGGATCCTTATCAAAGTTCGCGTAAAGCTTGTCTCTGAGGAAAAGCGGGATCGTGCAGTCGTCGATCACGACGGGCATGACAATCGTATTCTTCTCTTCGAGTTCCCGGATCAATCCAGCGTTCAGCTCTCTTTTGCACCACTCAGAGGCCACAGAACTCTTGGAGAGAATCACGAGTATCGCACTAGACGTTGTAAGTGACTCTTGGATTTTCGATGTCAACGAGTCTCCCAGTTTCAATTCCCAACGATCGACCCACACATGATGCTTTGCGACCACGAGCATCTTCGCTAGGTTGTCAACGAACGCCTTGTCCTGATGGCTGTGGCTGATGAATATAGGCATTGGTTCTTACTCCCCAGCCGATCGATTAATGACTACAATTGGAGGCCACTCTCAGAGTAGAGAGGCTATTTTCTCAAAATTGAACCCGTTGGGCTCGGCATCGAGGTAAGCGCGAATTGCGCTGTCGTCGCCCACGCGCTTTAACATAGCATGATGTTCTTTTTCTTTACGTTCTAGCAAGGTACGCATCCCTGATAGGCAAAGCTCTTCGTTCTTCTTTAGTCCAACCTCAGGGATTTCGCGAAAATATCCGTATTCATGACCAGCCTTAAAGACACGGTCCAAGATGATGAGTTGGCCTGCCACTCCTATTCTCGGGTCGGTAACAGCCAAGCTAACATCGGTGCGCTTACCGTTAAATTCGAGCCAGGCATGTGAGATAAAGATGTCATCCGTCCCGTCGTTGACGTAGGCAATCACCGGAGAAGAATCAATTCCGTGCTTTTCTTTTAGGTGGAGGTAGAGAAAAAAAACAGAATGGTAGCACATTCCCGTTGCGTTACGCGACTTGATGACGTTGTTGTGCAATTTATAGGCCGCATCAAACAAGACCATTTCATCTCCGGAAAGGCCACTTTTCCAAACATCCAGCAACTTCGCTTTTTGCTTTGCTTGTCCCAACGGGGCCTCCTGTGAATCAACTTTATGTTTAATTGCTACATAGTGACGGAGGCTCCTACAAGGGACTGCTACAACGAGATGGGTTGTGTGCACTTTCATTGATCGATCTGCCCGCTGCGCTCCGAGTGATGTGCGCTCCGCTTACCGGGCAGCTCTGAGTTCAACCAGGTCGACCATATGAGGAAGAGCGGTCCATGACCGCCATGCTCGGATCAACCGGCGACAGGCCGGATCCGAGAAAGACGATGAAGAACATCGGAGGTTTCCGCATAGCGCCGGCACGCCGACAGCCAGGGCCGGGAAACCGGGAATTCTCGACACGCTTTTTGCCGGAATAAGGGACGCCGCAGGAGGCTCAGTATAGCGACCCGAAGGGGGAGCCGGGACCGACTTCCCCCGGCAAAAACGTTCCGCTTGTTAAAATAAGCCTTTAGGCCATACTCCCGCTATGCGCGGCAGATTACCTTCAGACGTCCACCTTCGCCCTGATGATCTCGCTCTGCTCGAACGGGTGTTCGCGCAGGTCGTGCCAGAGCACGACACCCATCCCGACGAGCTTTCAATGCTGCTCATTCGATTATTTCAGGAAGGAATGCGCGACGAGGAGAAGTTGTTGGCAGCTGCAAATCGTTGGTTTCGCTGAAAGCGTTACAGGTCTGCCTCGGCTGAAGGTTGCCAGGCACTGGCGTCCAATGCCTTCACGCGATTTACGAAAACTCTGTGAAATTCATTCAGTCGAGCCGTCAACCATTCGTGTTGACGCGGCCAATCGCTCCGGTCCTCCGGATCAGTGTCTGTCAACGCCGTTGATATGCGCGTGTCACGGCCATCGGGCAAATCTTCCCAAAGAAGGGCATAGCCTAACTCGGCTTCGATTTCGGCTTTTTGCGCATGAAGTAGGTGGAAATACGCCTTAGCATTAGTGTGAGATATATATATTTCCGCCCTAATCTGTCGTTTGTTTCGCGCGGTTGCTGCGGTGACTTGGATTCCGCTTCGGCCAATCGAATACCCCATCCAGGACTGAGGCTGCGGTTTCCGTTCTCTTGCGAGCGGACCACCCTTTGCCATCAAAGCAGTGCCAAATGCGCCCCAATAGGCCAGCTGGATCGCTTTGGTGCCGGAAAGCTCAGATTCATCAATCGCTCGCGCCGCCTGCGTGACCAGCTTGTTCCAGTTGTTGGGCTTGGAAACGATGTTGAAACGGGGAGCGGGCGGGGATGGTCCAATCCTCCAAAGCTCAACCTCTACACCAAAAAAGCGGAATGTCTCGTCAGTGATCCGATTGAGCCAATCAAGCGTGGACCGGTGTTCTTCGGTGAAACGGGCTGCGATCCAAACGATGGTAACTGCCTCCAGACCGGAAGCATAGGTTAAAAGCTGCCCCAGGTGCGAATGGTCGGTTCGTTCGAGCTGATTTTCGATCAGAACCCATGTGTTGGTACCAATGTCTTTGCACAGGATATCGGCACGAAACGGGCCGACAGCTCTTTCCTGTGCTTCTAGTTCAAGCTCCAAACCTAGCGTTTCGCTAAGCGTCAAAAGGTTTTCCTCGCGAGCCAGCCAAGGGGTGAAGTGCGATGATTCACTTACCCAAATGTCTCGCAGTTCGATCTTTTCGAGCTTGCCTAGATTATACATCGTCCAGTTTCCCCCTATCGTAAATCCTTCAATAGCTTGGAAGAGCTTACTCGGAAAGCACGATGACAACCTTCCAGCGAACGTAGTTGATGAGGATCGCGTAATATTCGATCTTGATTTTCATCGCCGTTTATGTTCCCTATTTGTTCCTTTCGCTCGCGTATCGTGAAAGGATATCCGGAATGCTCGCCGCCCTGAAAATCGAGGCAGAAGTCTATGTGCCTCTCATGCTCCACGGGCTGTGTGCTGGATTTCCATCCCCTGCCGATGACTACATTGAGGAATCTATCGACCTCACGCGGCTGCTGATCCGCAATCCGCCTGCGACCTTCCTGTGGAAGGTCGACGGCAATTCAATGCGAGATGCCGGCATATTCGATGGCGACCTGATCGTGGTCGATCGCAGCGTCAGGCCCGTCGACGGCGATATTGTCGTTGCCACAGTTCACGGCGAACGATCGTTGAAGCGGCTGCGCATGAATGGCGGCCGGCCGCGGCTGATGTTCGAGAATTCGGACATGCCGCTGTTCGACTTGCCCGAGATCGCGGAAGTCGAGATTTGGGGCGTAGCTCTTTGTAATGTCCACTGGCTGCGTCCGAGGAAGCGGACATGACCTCGTTCGCGCTCATCGACGGCAATTCATTTTATTGCTCGTGCGAGCGGGTGTTTGACCCGAAAATCGCCAAGCGACCGGTGATCGTCCTGTCCAACAACGACGGCTGCGCCGTTGCCAGGACACCGGAAGCCAAGGCGCTCGGCATCGGAATGGGCGAGCCCTATTTCAAGATCCGCGATCTCTGTCGCGATAACGATGTGGCGGTCTATTCCAGCAATTACACCCTCTATGGCGATATGTCGGCTCGGCTGAACACGATCTATCGGCAATGGTCGCCGGATGTTGAGGTCTATTCGATCGATGAGAGCTTTCTCGATATGACCGACATCCGCCCCGCCGAACGCGCCACCTTCGGCCGCGATCTGCGATCCCAGGTCCAGCAACGGACCGGGATTCCAACCTGTGTTGGCATCGGCCCGACAAAAACGCTCGCGAAGTTCGCCAACCATGTGGCCAAGAAGAATGCGGAGCTTGGCGGCGTCTGCGATCTGACCGACGGCAAGGTTCGTCAAAGCTGGCTCGACCGTATCGAGGTAGGCGAAGTATGGGGCGTAGGTGCTGCCTCCGAACGTAAGCTGTTCGGACTCGGCATCGAGACGGCCGGCGACCTGGCCCGCGTTGATGCGCGGCTTGCCCGTAATCTCCTAAGCGTGGTGGGCGAACGCACGGTATTGGAGCTGCAGGGCATATCATGCCTGCCGCTTGAGGACGTGCCGCCACAGCGGAAAGGTTGCGCTGTGACCCGTTCCTTTGGAACGCCGGTCACGGATCTTGCTGGAATGCTCGAGGCGGTTTCCGCCTACGGCATGAGGGCAGGGGAAAAGCTGCGCCGGCACGGCCTTGAAGCTACCCACATGGCCGTGTTCATGCACACGTCGCGCTTCAACCAGAAAGACAAGCCGCACTCGGCGCAAACGACGGTGCATTTCCCTGAAGCATCGAACGATACGTTCGATCTGATCCGCGCCGCCCAAAGCGGTGCGCGCAAGATCTTCAGGGACGGCCATCGCTACGCAAAGGCCGGCATCATCATGAACGATCTTGTCCCGGCAAGATCGCAGCCGCGGCCTTTGTTCGACGCGCGCGACCGCGACCAGTCAGACAGGCTTATGGCGGCGCTGGATGCGGTGAACGGGAAGTTCGGCCGCGGCTCGCTGATCCCGGCTTCGGCCGGCATCAAGAGAGACTGGCAAACGAAGTTCGATCGCCGCTCGCCGCGCTACACCACGAACATCAAGGAGCTGCCCATAGCTACGGCACGATGAGACGATGACCAGGAACGTGAACCCCGAAATTCTTGCTGACCTTCAAGAGCGGATCGACCAAATTGCAGGCGGTTCCGCGAAAAAACGGCAGACACTGCCTTTCGACGTGGATGAGATCGATGGTCGTCTACCAGGCGGCGGGCTTGCCTACGGCTGCACCCATGAAATTGCAGGGGGTGGAGCGGACGCCGTAACCGGCGCGGTTTCGTCCCTGTTCGCGGCGGGTATCGCCGCCAGGACGAAAGGGCCGGTCATTTGGTGTCTGCATCGGCACGACATTTTCGCGCCAGCGCTTCAACAGGTCGGGCTTGATATGGGCCGCGTGATCTTTGTCGAGACCGACAAAGAAGAGACTGTTTTGGAGAACGCCGAAGAGGCCCTTCGCTATGGCGGCATTGGCGCCGTCATTGCCGAAACAGTGCGCCTGCCAATGGTCGCATCGCGCCGCCTTCAGCTCGCAGCTGAACAGACCGGCACGCTCGGCTTGATCATTCGGCGCTGGCGCCGGCAGACAGAAGCGACGGATTACGGCCAACCCACGGCCTCCGTCACGCGCTGGCGCGTGTCGTCAATGCCATCCGAACCGCTTCCGGTTCCAGGGCTTGGTCGGCCGCGCTGGCTGATTGAGCTGATGCGCTCGCGGGCGGGCGAGGCGTTCGATGTCGAAGTAGGGGCTTGCGATGAGGCGGGCAGGATGGCGAGCATTCAGCGACACAACCACGACTGGCCGGAATGGAGAATGGCGCAATGACACGTCCCCGGCTGAAAGACTATCGAGCGGACAAGATCGACATGGTTTGCCGTCGTTGCGATCGACACGGCGTCTATGATCGAAAGGCATTGGTGAAAAAGTTCGGAGCGTCGATCGAGTTTGTCGAGATCCGCCGTCGCCTTGCGATCGGCTGCGATCGACGCGGCACGGATAAGTGCGAAGCAAGATTTCCGTGCCTGTTGAAAGCAGGCGTTTTGATTGAACCAAACCGCTAAAAGAATAGCTTGTCCGGAATTGCTGCTTTAGCGTTGCGATACTGGGGGTACTCAATATGAAGAAAAAGAATATTAGCGGGCGGAAACATGAGCGGAAGATTCTCAGGAGACTTCCGAAGCAGGATCGAGCGCTCGATCGTGTCATCAGCATTTTAAGTGTTGCTGAGAAGCTGATCGGTGAACAGGGAATCGATGCAGTGACGATGAAAGAAATTGGCAGACAGTCCGGTGGACCGATCTCGTCGGTGTATCAGTATTTCCCAGACAAGGCGGCAATCCTCGCCATGCTCCATGACCGCCACGTGAACCTGACCCGTAGTCTAGTAGCCGAAGTGGTTGCAACCATCAAATCTCGCCAAGATGCGCTCGAGGCACCGGGTCGGCTGTTCGACGCCTACTATCGTGCAATGCGCGAGAACGCCGCCGCGGTCCAAATCCTGATGGCCATAAAGGCGAGCAAGAGCCTTGCGGAGCAGGATATTGAGGAGACACGGTATCAGGTGCAGGATTTTTACGAGGCGACCGAGCAGTACGTTGCGCAGTCAAGACGGGAAGATTTTAAGGCAGCCCTGTTTCTGATGTTCAACATGGCGGATGCGACACTGCGCCTGGCCCTCAAATCACCGCCGCAGGAATGCGAGGCCTATATCGCTCATTTCAAGGTGATTGTTGAGACTCAAGTCACTTTCTTCTTCGATGGCCGATGGCCTAACTGGCCGGTGAGCATCAAGGCCAGCGCGTAAAACGAAGAGAGCCGCCTGAAGGCGGCTCGGTAATTACTGGCGTTAGGTCCACTGGCCGGAGAAATGGCATGTAAGGGCTTGGATTCCGCTGTACTCATACCAATCGTAGTTGGGATCGTCGCACTTCCTTTATCTCGAGTGAGGCGTCCGGTTCAGGCGGAGGCGGCAAGCTGTGCTGCGAATTCGCGATAGCCATGCAGCGGGCGACCCAGGATTTGTGTCAGGCGCTCGACATCGCCTGCCTGGGGAACCATGCCGTCACTGACGTAGCGCTCGGCCATCAGGCGCATTTCGTAAGCCATCCACTTCGGCATGACGTTGGCGAGGTTCTGCTCGAAGCCGGACGGATCATCGCCGCCATAGACGACAGGTCGGCCCAGGGTTTCAGACCAGATGGCCGCGAGGCCTGCGCCGGTAAGCGTATCCGGGCCAACCAGGTTGATGGTCTCGCTCGGCAGTTTTTCTGCGGCCCGGTCGCGGCGCACGAGTTCGATCGCCGCGACTTCAGCGATATCTCTGGCATCGACCATAGCCACGCCCTTGCTGCCAATCGGCATCGGGTAGACGCCGTAATTGAAGATGACATCCTTGATCATCACTTCGTTGTCGATGAAATAGGCTGGACGCAGGATCGTGGCGCTGAAGCCCATGGCATCGAGCATGCGTTCCGCACCATATTTTACCGCGAAGTGCGGGACGTTTACCGCCCGGTCGGCATCGAAGACAGACAGATAGACAACCCGTTCGACACCTGCTTCCCGCGCAATGTTGAGGGCAATGATGGCCTGGGTGAATTCGTCGCCGGCAACAGCGTTCAGCAGGAACAGTGTGCTGACGCCGCTGAAGGCCGGGCGGAGCGCATCGATGTCTAGCATGTCACCCTGAACCACCTCGACGCCGGAAGCAAAGTCAGCCTTGGCGGGGTCGCGCACGAGGACGCGGACATCTGCATTGCGGGCCACAAGCTGGTCAACGACATGGCGGCCAACGCGGCCGGTAGCGCCTGTTACGAGAATGGTCATGGAAGTTCTCCTTGGTTCGGTGTGAAAGACTTCGGTATTGAAGACACGCCGAATATGGATGGTTCACATTCGCACCAATAGACGCTAAATATAGACGAATCGTCTCGCTGATGGAACACTCATGGATCTGGCTGCTCTCGTTGATTTTGTCACCGTCGCCCGCCATGGCGGGTTCGGCCGCGCCTCCCGCGCCACCGGACGGCCAAAGGCAACGCTCTCGCGCCGCGTAGCGGAACTGGAGGCAAGCCTCGGCCTGCGATTATTCGAACGCAGCGCGCGGATGCTCAAGCTGACGGAGGAAGGGCGCGCGCTTCAAGAGCGGGCGGGTGCTCTGCTGACCGAACTCGACGAGACTGCCACCGCCATCGCTTCCGGCGGCGACAGGCCTCGCGGAAGGTTGCGGATAAGCGCGCCATTGCTGTTCTCGCAGACGGCTATGGGCAAGCTGGCTGCCGGCTTCGCTCTGAAATACCCGGAAGTGCGCTTGGAAATTACGACAGAAGATCGGCCTGTCGACATGGTTGAAGAAGGCTACGATCTTGTTATCAGGGTCAATCCTGCCCCGGATGAGAGCCTCGTGGGCCGAGCTTTCCTGCGGGATGGATTGGCGGTTGTGGCAGCGCCAAGCCTTGTTTATCCAGCCGGAGGTGTTGTGCCAGCCGTCGTCCGTGGTGCATCCGGCCAGACGCGCTCGTGGACGATGACCACACCGACGGGCCGCACCAATCTCAACATCGACCCTGTGCTAAGTCTGTCCTCAATGACCATGGTTCGCGACGCCGTGCGGCTGGGCGTGGGTGCCGCCCGTCTTCCCCTGTCGCTCGTCAGCCATGACATAGCTGAGGGTAGGCTGGTTCACTTGGGAGATGTCGAAGGGCCGGAAACGGCGCTATGGGCGCTGTATCCTTCACGTCGCCTTCTCAGCGCGCGGGTATCTGCTTTCCTCGACTATCTCAAAGAGGCCTTTCCCTCGGGGTCTGCCGAAGAACTGGCAGCCTATGTCGAAAGATAGCGGCGCTATCCGCGTCCTCTTCTGGCGCAAAGCCGCCCTCAATGGGGCGGCTCAGCGGCGACCGATGCTTCAAAAGCTGCTTCTTCCTCGGCGAGATTCGCCTCGGCCATCGCCAGCTCGGCGGCGATCTGGCGGCGCTCGGCCTGATCAAAAACCGCTTTAAGCTCGGCCCGCAGTTCCTGAATGTGATCGTAAGTGGTCATTTGTCAGCTCCTTTGAATGAAAACAAAGGTCGCCAACCGATAAGGGAGGGGCTGAGTCAATGACGGCCAAAGGCCGCCTCCGGGGCGTGGGGGAACCGATTTCGTTGCGCAGCGGCGAAATTGGCGGGACCGCGCATCATTGACGCAGGTCTTTCCGTTCGGTGTAATTGGGCCATGTTGAGAGAGATAAACCTCTCCGTATTCCGCCCTCTAATCTTCGACTGTCATGACCATTACGCGCCAAACCCTTCGATATCATGCCGCCCCTAGCCGGGTTTATGCAGGCACATGGACCGTGATCGACATCTTCACCGGCCTGCCGATCGTCGTTGGGGGCATCGTCATGGATTGCCTTTCGGCCGAACACGTCAACGAAATGGTCGATGAGCTGAACTACGAGGATCTGGATATGCGTGGCATGCTGCGTCCAGGTCCGTGATCATGACGCTGTTCTATCGGTCTTACCTCATCACCTTCGGGATATTGCTCGGCGCCATCGCCGGCATGGTTATCTACCTCGATCAGACTGACGCGATCTCGTTGCATTGGGCCATCACTGTGCTTGCAGCGATTGCCCTCCTGGTTGGGTCTACTCTCGTCGTCACTGGCGGTTTCGGAAAAGCTGCGACGGTTGAGCGGTGGGCAGACAATGCGTCGTGCCATGCCGAAGGAACAGCTTACATCGCTCTGCTCGCCCTGCCGGTTTACGGGCTGCTTTGGATCTGCAGCAGAAGCGACGGCCCTACTGCGAGCCCTATCAGCGAAATGCGAGCCAAGCGGGCAAGGAGGCGCGCACGCCGTCATTTGTCGTGATCGATCTTAGTCCCAACGGCGTTCATCGCGGGCTCGGTCGTCCATTGCAAAGCGCATTGCAGCTGCCCGACTGCATTGCTTGCGTTTCATGATTGATTGTACCAGGTCGCGACGGCGGGCTTCGGGCATCATTGCGAACACGGTTCGATATTCGCGATCAAGGCGCGACGTTCCCCGACCTATAGCGGGCAGAAACCGGCGAAGATTCGCCCATATCCAAATGGCGACAACGCCAATGCCTGCCCCCACGAGAACTGTTTCCAGGATACCCATGACCTACCCCGTCGTCACAACCATAGAAGGAATAGTGCATATCTTCCCGTTTGACGATCTGAGCTTATTGCCATGGTTAAAGAGGCAATAGTCGTTCTTGAGTTGGTTCTCAGTGCCGGGTCGCTGATAGATCCCGATCAACGTCGGACAGTAGCCTTACAGCCTCAAGCACCGTGGCGGCCGCGCCTTCGAGGTCGCCGGCGATCGCCGCGTGATCGCGCTCAATGCGCTCGCCCAGCTGATCCATATCCTTCCAACGCTCATAGGCGACGGCGCGGGATGCAAGCGCTCTGTACCGCAGCGTTTTGCTGAGCTCCTGCAGGACGACATCACGTTCGGACGCGTTCATCTGGGAGAAAACCTTACGGTTTGAAGTGAGTGCCATACGCTTAACTCCTTTGGCTATTCCCAATGAGAACAACCGAGCTTGGAGCTGGGTTCCGCGTCTATTTGTGGTTTCTAATGTATTAATGGGCGATTGACCATAATTGCCATGGAACAATGACATACCGCGTTTCAGGGGTATGTCCTGCGCCATGAGCAAACATGATGATTGGCTTAGAGCTGCAGAAGATGCCTGCAGCTTTCGACGCATGTACGCGTTGGCCCAGGAAATATCGAACGAGACCATCGATCCGCAGCTGAAGTCCGCCGCGGATGACGTAGTCGATGTCTTGAAGGATATCGTAGGGTTGGCACTCGCCAGCTCCGATATCCTCAAGGAAGCGCGTAGGCGCTTCACCGTCCTCACAAACGTTCTCGCCGGCGCACCCGAAATGGAACAGTTCCTCACCTTTGCTGGTTCTCCTGCGGAACAGGTAGAGGAGCTAATATGTCAAATTCTGGAAGAGGTCGCGAACAGGACCGCGCGCGAGTTGCCGGCAATCAGGACCATGAGGTTCGATATGAAGCCGACAAGGAGGGTGTCTCCAAGGACATGGTGAAAGACACCGTCAAGGAAGTCGGGAACAGCCGTGAAAAAGTCGAGCGTGAGCTCGGCAAAAAACACTGAGGAGACCGAACTATGAGCGACGACAAAACGCGTGATATTTTCGTAACCGGCCTGAAGAATGCCCATGCCATGGAAAACCAGGCGCTCTCGATCATGAAGCCGCAGGTGAAGCGGATTGAGAACTATCCGGAAATCGCTGAGCAGCTTGAAAAGCACATCATCGAGACCGAAGGTCAGATCGAACGTCTGGAAGAGCTGCTGACCAGCCTTGCGGAAGACCATTCTTCGCTGAAGGACATGGCGCTTTCGATCAGTGGCTCGATGGCCGCCCTCGGCCATACGGTCGCCGGCGACGAGATCCTGAAGAACAGCTTCGCCAACTTTGCCTTCGAGAACTTCGAGATCGCAGCCTACAAATCGCTGATCACGGTGGCTGAGCTCGGCGGCTATGAAGGTCTGGTTTCGGCGCTGCAGCTAAACCTGGATCAGGAGATCGCCATGGCGCAGTGGCTTGAGACCAACTTGCGCCCGACCACGATCAAGTTTGCAGAACTGAAAGAAGCTGGCCAGACAGCGAAGGTCTGACCGATGCGGTTCCTATAATGGGCGATCAGCCTCTTCAGCGACTGCGGCAAGCCGGGCTTGCCGCAGTCGTTCTGTTTTCTCCAGGCGAGCGCGCTTTTCAGCAGCCATGATTTCAGCGGAAACGCGGTGCGTTTCTTCGGCTCTTTCCAGTGTCGCGCGTTGATAGACCATGTGCTCCTCCCTAGTCTGTCCGAAGAAGGTAGCGCGCTGGCTGGGTCAGACCAATGTTGGTACGAAACCCGACATCATAACGAGTTCACCAGCGGCTTTTTCGTATCCGTACCGTCATATCGTGACGAGTTGACCTCTCGGCCGACGCGATGGAACACCAGCTCATCGTCAATCTGCCGATCAAGCAAAAGCGCTTTGGCGTCTTTGCCCTTGATGTCCGTATCGAGCCACGCGCTGTAACAAGCCGGATCGAGTATGATCGGCATTCGCGTATGGATGTGGGCGATGTGAGGGACGGCCGGCGCGGTGATGATCGTACAGCTCGTCACGCCAAGCTTTTCGTTATGCGCCCACAGACCGGCAAAGGAAAAGCCCTTGCCCTCGGGCATCTGCAACAGCCATGGATCCTTCTTGCCGTCCTCGGCGCTCGTCGTCCATTCAAAGTAGCCATCGGCCGGAATGAGGCAGCGCTTCGAGTTGAACGGCGCTCGAAACGCACCGGACGTGTCGACGGTCTCGATCCGGGCATTGAACATCGCGGCTTTGGGCAATTCCTTGGCGAAGAACGGCACTAGCCACCAGCGGCCGTAGTCGACCTCGATCGCGCCGGCCTTGTCCCTATGCGCGAAATAGACGCTTTGCGTCGGCGCGATGTTGTATTGCGGCGGCATATTGGACGGGCGGGGCAGGGTTATGGATGCTGTAGAGTGCATGGATCTCGGCCCAGGTCATCTCATTGGTATAACGCCCGCACATATGACAATCCCGTTTCGACCCTATCCGTTCTGTTGAATAGCATGCGGAGAGGGCTGCTGCTCCGGCTGGGCCGGCGTGAAAAAGACCATGTAGACGCCGGCAATGACAATCGCGATTGCGAAAATCACTGCGACGAACGTCATCATACCGAACCGTGCTTTGCCCCCGCTACTCATATCTCATCCTTCGGAAGCTCATTGTCTGCGTTTTTCAGTCCCTCTTCAGCCTTCTCCTTCAGCAGCTCGCGGTTCTTGTCGGCGTGTTCCCCGCCTTCGGAGCGGGCAGCATCACTTTCCGGCGCGTTCTTTTGATCGGTCATATCAAGCTCCTGTTGCATTACGGATGGCGTTCAAGAGAGTGGCAAGCACCTGCTCGCCCTCGTCTGTGATCGCGGCGCGATCGCCGTCGATCTGGATTAGCCCAGCTTCCTCTAACTCCGTTTGACCGGCAGAACTGGCCTTATGGCCGGCACCATCATCGAGGACAACTTCCTTCACAGGCTCGCCACTGGTGAGTTCGTGATAGGCTGCAAAGACGAGAATGGATCGAGCTGCATCGCTGAGATTCATTGTTGGCTCCTGTTGTGCAATGCACCCCAACAATTCGCAGAGCAGATCGATCCAAAAAACTAAATCGGAACGATGTGGCGGCCGCCGTGTTGATTCTGCAGGCGGGTCGATGAGCGATCGAAGATGGACCTACCCGGCGTGATGATCGGATGGCGACTTGAGACCGCTCCACCGCTGCAATGAAGGAGATGAGAACATGAGTTCGACAACCGACAAGATTTCCGGCAAGGCTAACGAGCTGACCGGCAAAGCCAAGCAGGCCATTGGTGACGCAACCGACAATCGCAACATGGAATCCAAGGGCGCAGCGCAGGAAGCCAAAGGCGATGCGCAGCAGGCTAAGGGCCATGCCAAGGACGGCGTGAAAAGTGTCGTCGACAAGGCCTAGTTGCTTATGTGCCTCCCAGCACGGACCCTGGCCCGCTCAGTGAGCGGGCCTTTTTTATGCAGATTGCGGCAACCCATCAATCGCGGCTTTAGCTCGCTCCAGGCAAACCTCCGGCCCTTCTACACGTGACGCCTCTGGCCGACCTGCAGGAAAGGACATCACAGCGTTTCCACCGGGCGGCGTCACCACAGCGAAATGGCCACCCGGACTGTAGATGGCGATCCGGTGGTTTTTATAATGTTCAATTTGGGCTGGCATATCGTTCCACCTGCAAATCTGCACATTGCTCTCAGAAAGAAATCGCATGATTTTTGTCTTCTGATCTAGGAGGACGAACCATGATTGACGCGAAACCATACCGCGAGGACGACCCCGATCTTCTCGAAAATACAAACCTGCCGAAGAATTTCATCACGCGTCTGCGCAATGCCTACTATACGAGGTTGTCAGACTTTGACGAGATGACCGACATTCAGATGTTGCGTGAGCCCGGAATCAGCAAGCGGATAATAAAGGCCGTGAGGACTGAACGGCAACTTGCGCAAGGCAGCTTGGCTTCCGGTCCGCCACAGGAAGAGATTATGGTGAAACCGGCTTTCGATGAGAACTTTCACCTCTCTGAGGCCGGTCATTTTATAGCGACCGCAGCAATGTATGTTCGTTCGGCTCGTATTATACGGGAAAGCGAACGATGGGATTATCAATCCTCAATGCTCGCACGTCCGACACTTCATTTGCTATCGCACGCCATAGAGATGCTTCTTAAATTTCCTTTGATCTATGCAGGAAACACGCTCGAACAGGTGAAAATGAACTACGGCCATCGATTGATTGATCTTTGGCGTGAGGACGAGAACCGACATATTCGAGAGACCGTCGCAGCGCACGCGCAGAAGCATTGGGCCTACGCCCGTGACAGCGGCAAATGGCCGAATGATGACTTTTCACCTAATCCCGTCGAGGTCGTTGACAAAGCCCTCCGGCAACTCGGTCGCCTTAGTACTAAAGATACATCGTTTGCCCTCAAATATATCTACCCTGAAAAAGAGCCCGCACCGCGATCGGCGTTCTTGATTGACGTGTTCGGTGACACGATTGAGGACGGGATGGGCAATCCTCGATCACTTCTTCAGGGGTTGACGCTCGAACAAGATCTCAATCCAAGGTGATCTTTCTCGCGCACTGGCTCAATAGGGTTGCTCCTCTGCGCCTAGCCAATTAGAGTTGTGGTTTCATATAATGCGCCTAGCTCACTAGCCAGGCGCTTTGAGCTATATTCAAATGAGCCTCCGCTTGCGTGCATACCTGCAACTAAGAGATCAATTCTGTTGTGGAAGTTTGGCGGACCATTGAATAGCGTTACTTGCTTCAAAGGCCCCTAGATGTCACCGCGACGCTCGTAGCGTGATTCTCGTCAGTTCTGAGGTTACTCCAATTCTCAGGGCAAAGCCGGGCCAGAGCGCTGTACCGTTATTCACGTACAACGTCATGTCACCGATATGGTAGCGGCCTGAAACGAACCCGTTATTGCCGCGTGCGACCAGCGTATCAAGCCCACGAACCATGCCACCATGCGTATGACCAGAGAGCTGGAGCGCCACGCCGGAGTCGGCTGACTGCCGGGCCATCATCGGCTGGTGATCAAGGAGAATGATTGGGGCACCGGCAGGCGCTCCTTCGAGTGCCTTCGAAAGATCCGGGGGTGGCAACCCGGTTTCGTCTGCCGACAGGTCCGTCACGCCCGCCAGGATAATCTTCCCTTCGCCTCGTCTCAGCACTTCATGGGCGTTCGGCAGCATCGTCATGTTCATGGTGGCAAGGTGGCCCATCCATTCCTGGTATGCAAAAAAATACTCATGATTGCCGGGGATGGCGTAGACCCCGTCGCGCGCCCGCAACCGGGCGAGCGGCGCTACATCATCTCGGCGTCTCAAAACGCTGCCGTCGATGAAGTCCCCCGTGATAACGATGAGGTCGGCATTGAGAGCGTTGGTCTTCGCAACGACCTCTTTCGTCCAGGAGGCCGGAAACAAACGGCTGATATGGAGATCGGTCAGTTGAACGATCCTATATCCGTCGAACTCCGACGGCAGCCCTGCAATTGAGACTTCTATGTCCTTGAGCGGGGGGATCCTAATCGCCTGGCTTACACCATAGGCGGAAAGGCAGAGGGCCACGCTGGCGATGACGTAACGAAAGCTAGCGGGCACCGACGGGAAACGACCCTTGAACGGGGTGATTGCCAGTGAGGCAAGGTCAAGGGCGACCTGGAACACGGCAAGGAGTAAGATCGTGCCGAACAGGACGTTGAATGCGATGATCAGCGGGCGCGGGAATTCCGGCGAGAAGACCGAACCGGACGAAAGGCGACTGAAGAGATGATATTGCGAGGCGATCAACAGGAAGATCGCCAAAGCCGCCTTCACCGACCAGAGCCACGGTAGCGGCTGGATAAAACGAACGACGACGACCAGCCACGGAATTCCGAATATGAGATGAAACATCTGGCGCTTTCAATATCTTTATTGTCGAAGGCGATGGTGCATCGAATGCGCGCGCCCGACCCGTTCCTACCGCTACTTAGCGGGTTCCCGGAAGAATCTGTAACCCTATCCAAACTCAAAGCTCGAGATAACGCTACGCGGTCGACGACGCTGAATGCGGTAGACCGAAGCGGGTGGGATGTTGGCGAAGGTATGTCCGATATGGGTTGCCTTGAGGCCGAGCCTATCGAGGAGCCGCCTCGGTACCGGACATGTCGGCCCATAGGTGAACTGGTAAAATCGTCCGTCCGGCTTCATGTGCCCGAATGCACCATCGAGTATCGCTATCACTTTGCGGGCAGGCATGGAGAGAAGAGGTAGGCCGCTGATAACCACACTCACTGGCATCGATCCGTCAAATTCGAGGGTTCGTAGCTCTGCGGCGTCCATCTGGATGGTTTTAGCCTTTGGATAACGCATGCTGAGTTTAGCGGCGAACTCAGCCCCGAATTCCACTAGCACGAGGTCTTTTTCCGCTACGCCGCGTTCGATGATAGCACGCGTGAATGCGCCTGTTCCTGGTCCAAGTTCGATGACAGGCCCCGTCCTGTGGGATATCTCGGCCGTCATCATTGCTGCGAGTGCGCGTCCCGATGGCGCGACAGCTGCGACCCGAAGCGGTTCCGCGAGCCAAGCCCGAAAGAAGTTCAACGCCTCCATAGCTCCGCCACTCATGATGCGCTCTCCGAAAAAGACAAGCGCCTAGAGCGGCGGCTTAAAAGTCGCCAAAACAGTGCGACGATTGCCTCTGCGATGATCAGGAGGATGAGGACTTTCAGCGCCAATGCCGACGTGTTGATCTCAGGGACGACCAGTACTGCAACGTAACCAACGAAGATGAAGAGGCTGTTCCACAGAACGATCCCGAGAACCGTCGCGCCAGAGAAACGGCGGATATCCGTTCCGATAAGTCCCGCGACCAAGGGCGCGATCAAGCGAATTGTCGGGATGAGCTGGGAAATGAAAACGAGAGTTCCTGCACGCATTTGGAACGAAGACACGGTCTTTTCGATCCGCGACCGGGAAAGGCCCAGCCATCTTCCGATCCAATATAGGAGCCGTGTTGCCTTGGATTGTCCCAAGGCTACTGCGAACAAATACATTGCTAACCCTCCCATGAAGCTTCCGAACGTCGTCATGGCGATGGCGATCGGGACGGACCAGGTGCCGCCGGCCGCTGCGACCCCTATCGCAACCAGGACACCGTAGGAGGGCATAACAGGTATGAAACGCTCCGCGATGCCGACCGCTAGCAGGCCAACCGCCCCGTAGACTGCCATCCATTCAATAATGCTTCCAAGCGGGTCCATGATATTCTCTCTTCCAGGGGTGGCGGTGGATTGACGATTAAGCCGCACGTATTGCCTGCCTAATCGGTTTCCTCAGATGTATTGAACAATCAGGTTTAGTGGGTCGCGGGAGATGACAGGGACAGAACCAGCGCCGCGATCTTGCGGGCTCGAGTGTCCCGCTTTTTCACGGTGACGATGGCATGGAGAAGCATGTACCGCTTCGACTTGCCCAAGGCCTCAAAACCCGTGCGTGCATTCACATTTTCGGCGAGCGCCGCCGCCAGGTCTTCGGGAATTCCGATCTGGGACGGTGGAGCATAAGCAGCTTCCCATCGGCCGTCGGCCTTTGCAGCATCTACCTGAGCGATGCCTGCGGGTCGCATTCGGCCCTCAGCCGTCAGCTTCTCGATCCTGAGCAGATTGACCTGCGACCAAAGGCTGCGGGCGCGGCGCGGAGTGAACCGCATAAGAAAATGATCGGCATTATAGCTTGCCGCCTGGCCGTCTATCCACCCGTGGCACAGTGCAACGTCGAGTGCCTGCTCCTTGTCGAACCGCGCCAATCCCGCTTTCTTCTTTGCAAACTTGATCCAGAGACCGGGAGCCACAGGGTTGACGCCAATCCAATCTTCCAGCGCTTTCGCATCCGAAAAGGACAGGATCGGCAGGCCGGATTTTGTTTCGGTCACCGTCGCGGCCTCAGTCACGAGATCAAGTAGACGACTGCGCTAATCAAGACGCTGGATACCAAGAAATAGGCCGAGCTGAGAAGGCCGTAAGTGATTGGACGAGGAATGTTGGGATTGATCGCCATGTTCATGGCTGTTGCGCCTATCAAGCCAATACCAACCACTGCCCCGAAGCCAAGCGCCTGACTCATGCTAGCGACCTCAAGGGTGCTCATCAGGTACGCCATTGTGAAGGCCGTCACGAGCACGCATATCGACGGCCCGACAATGAAGAGCGGTCCCATTGCATCCGGCTGGCCGACACGTCCGAGCACGACGGCATACTGCTTTTTGAAGACCACGGCGAACCAAACGAAGCCGAGCACCATGACGGCGATGGCAGATACGAGGACTGCGAGGATGCTGACGTGGTTGAGAACGTTATTCACGAGGGGTGCCTTTCGGGACAGGGGCGGCTTACGTCGAAGCGCGCTTTGGTTTCATGAGGGCGGGGAGTAGTACGTTGTCGATCAATGAAGTCAGGAACTGCTGATCGACTGATTTCCGCAGGATTACGGTGCGATAGGCGCACATTGACGGGATGACCTGAGCCAATGTCTCGATATCGATGTCTGCCGAGACGTCACCGCGATCGACGGCACGTTGGATCAGGACGCGGTTGACGGCGGTCCAGGGTTCGACGATCACCGCGTTCGTCGCGTCCGCGAGCTCCTGATGCTGGGCAAGCATCGACGATAGGCCAGAAAGAGCCTTCATCTTGAGTTCGCCCTCTTCTACCGACTTTGGTTTAAAAAGACCGAGGAGGTCTCCCCGCAGCGTTCCAGTGTCAGGGAGGCTTGCAAGGTCCACCTGATCGCGCTTCATATGTGCGATCGCTTCAAGAACCAGATCGGGCTTCGACGGCCAGCGGCGATACATCGTCGCTTTTGAAGCCTTCACCTTCGCAGCGACCATGTCCATCGTCATCCGGTCGTAGCCGGTCTCTGCAAGCACCAGGATCGCAGCTTCCAAAAGATCGTTGTCACGCGTGTGGTCGCGCTTTCTGCCGACCCGTGCGGGCTCTCTTGCGCCGTTTTCGGTTGGCGCTCCTTGGGTCTTGTCCGCTGGCTTCATCTCGCAACTCCTTCCGTGAATTATCAATACCGACCGGTTTCGAAACTTGCAAGTATCGATTTTGTGTGATTTGCTTTGTGCATGCCGGGTCACCCCGATCCGTATGCACGATGTAATCAGAGGACCCCTATCATGCGCTACAACCGTCTGGGTAAGACAGGCCTTTTCGTATCCGAACTCTGCCTCGGCACGATGACTTTTGGGCAGGCTGGCGGACGTTACGCCGCCGCAAGCGGGGTCAACCAGGACTCGGTCGACGCGATCCTGCGCCGCGCGATCGATGCCGGGATCAACTTCATCGACACAGCCAATGTTTACGCGAACGGTCAGGCGGAAGAGATCGTCGGACGCTCGCTGAAGACGCTCGGCATCGCGCGCAAGGACGTGGTGCTGGCGACGAAGTTCGAACATGCCATGGGGACAGGTCCCAACGACGGCGGCGGTTCGCGCGTCCACATCGTTGAAGCGGTACAGGCAAGCCTCAAGCGTCTTGGAACCGATCACATTGATCTCTACCAGATGCATGGCTGGGACCCCGCGACCCCTGTGGAAGAAACCATCCGCGCACTCGACGACCTCGTTCGCCAAGGCCTGATTCGCTATATCGGCGTCTCAAACTGGGCGGCTTGGCAGGTGGCGACCGCACTCGGCGTTGCGGATACGCTTGGGGCGTCACGGTTCAAGACCTATCAGGGCTACTATTCACTGGCAGGGCGCGAAATCGAGCGGGAGGTCACTCCGATGGTCGAGGCGCATGGCCTTGGCCTTATTGTCTTCAGCCCACTCGCGGGCGGATATCTCACTGGTAAGTACCGCGACAAAAAGGATGGACGCCGCGCCACCGTTCCCTTTCCGCCCGTCGACGAGGAAAAGGGTGCGAAGGTTCTTGAAGTCATGGACGGCATTGCCGCCGCTCACGCGACTACGCTCGAGGCCGTGGCTCTCGCATGGTTGCGGCAGAACCCAGTAGTCACCAGCATCATCACAGGCGTGAAGAATGTCGAGCAGCTGAATGCGAACCTTACCGCCGTCAATATCACTCTGACGGACACAGAGATTGCCTCGCTAAACGACGTTGGAGCCATCGCCCCGGAATATCCCGGCTGGATGCTGGCCCAGGGAAGTGCGGCTCGTGGCACCCTCATGACCACGGGGATTCTGGCGGAATCGCATTGATAGCCTGATGGACTGAAGTCCCGGTCTTCAGCAAGCCGGGACCGTTCATTGACGGAAATCCGCCCCCCTCAAGCACACAGGAATACACGATGAACACGCAAACAAGCCATTACGATGTTGAAGTCATCATTGTCGGAGCAGGGCCCATTGGTTTGGCAACGGGGTGCGCGTTGCGGCATCACGACGTCGATTGCTTGATCCTAGAAGAACGCACAGAGATGCGGGAATATTCGCGCGCGAACAATCTATGGGCTCGCCCTCAAGAACTCCTTCAAAGCATTGGGGTACGGGATGCGCTGGCAGAAAATGCTTACGGCATCGACACCATCAACTTCTTCGTCAATGGTGTCCCGACGACGCCGACAGCGATTGCCGACGTCGACAGTCCATTTCCAACGGTTCTTTACAGTTCACAGGAAGTCATCGAGGGAACGCTAGCAAGAATCTTTGAACGGCGGGGCGGGCGCCTGGAGCACGGCTGCAAAGTCGTAGACATCAACGATGACGGAGAGGGTGTAACTGTTACGTTCACGCGTCATGATAGTGCCGAGAAAGAGACACGTCGGTGCCGCTACCTCGTGGCGGCAGATGGCGCACACAGTACGGTGCGCCCGCTACTTGACCTCGATTTCGAGCCTAAGAAACTGGAGAATTGCCTATCCCGACAGGTCGATGCCAAATTAACTTGGCGTCGGTCGGGGGAGCCGGAGCAGCTATGGTTTTTCTACTACGAACGTGGGTTCTGCGGCGTCATGCCGGTATGGGACGGTTACCATCGCGTCTTCTTTCTGTCTGACGACGAGAGTGTGCCCGAGCGCGATCCAACACTAGAGGAAATCCAGGCAGTAGCGAGAGAGGTGGTCGGCGACGAGACGCTAACCCTGAGCGATCCACAATGGTTGAGTCACAGTCGGTATCAGTACGGCGTTTCGGCAGGATATATGCGTGGCCGCGTACTGCTGGCGGGGGATGCCGGCCATCTTTCGTTGCCAATCGGCGGACAAGGGATGAACGCCGGTCTGCATGATGCAGTGGAAGTCGCGTGGCGCTTGGCGATGACCCTGCGAGGGGAGGCAACTCCGCTTGTGCTGGATTCCTATGTTGAGCGTGGCGACGAACACATCCGGCTCAGCACGCAGCAGGTCAAGGGGTTTAAGCGTACAATCTATCGCGGCTCAATCACTGACGCGGTTCTCAGCATTGCCGCGAAGATCGTTCCAAACATTGGTTCGCTCATGCAAGGCACTGACGACATGCAGCAGCTGTCAGTCAGCTATCCGAACAGCCTGCTGAATTCAGACCATTTAGCCGGGCTCGCCCATTTGTTGCACAAAGGCCCAAAGCCAGGTGACAGGGCACCCGACGCCGAGGTGGTGGTTGACGGGAACACAACAAACCTTCTTTCGTATCTTTACAATCCGGACGGCCGCACGACCGGATGGGCTTTGCTTTGTTTCGACGGGCGCACCGGAGACGCTGACAGATTGATTTTCCCGGTTATCCAAGCAGTTGCTTCGTGGACGCTGGTCCGTCCGCGCCTAGTGTTAGCGGGACCGATATTTGCCGCCGGTGAAGCACCGGTATTGTCTGATCTCGATGGCAAGGCTCATGGCACCTACGGAATGGAAGGACAACCCGCACTCATATTAGTTCGCCCTGATGGACATATTGCCTTTCGTGCCTCAGCGGAAAGCTCGGATGAGCTCGTTACATACTGTGCTCGCGTATTCGGACCGAGGACCTAAGCGTAGCGCGAGGAGTGCCAAAAGTTTCGCCGACCTTGACTTACTTAGCCTACTGCCGAAATCTTCCACAGCGGGCAATGGCGGATACGGCGTAGAACAATCTACGACGAACAATCCTATGATCGAGGCAAAGGACTTCTGTGCCGCCTCGATCAGCTGCTGGTCACGCTCCAACTGTTTTAGACTGAGCCGGGTCGAGCCTTGGAAAGGCCCGAGGCTCGGCTCAAAGGCATAAGCCCCAGCGATCAAGCCTAAGAGGGATGCCGCAATTCATTAATTGCAACCCTTGGTATAGCTTATTGAAACAAACTGACCACTCCAATGAACTGTTTCAACTTTCGAATTTTTGATATGGCTCCCATGAGTATACTCATTCCGGCCCGCTCAGAGCCCGATAAAGCGTGGCGCGGTGAACACCGAAAAGCCGAGCGATCGACGCAACTGATTTCTGTTCCGCCTCGATCAGCTGACGTGCATGCGCCACCTGTTCGGGACTAAGCGCGTTCGGCGGTCCAAAACGGACACCACGAGCCTTGGCGGCCGCTCGCCCAACGCTTGTTCGATCCAAGATCAATGACCGCTCGAAATCCGCAATGCCGGCGAAGACAGTCATGATCATCTTCCCAGCTGGCGAAGTAGTGTCAGCCCAAGGCTCGGCAAGAGATCGAAGGCCGGCCTCCTTCTCCTTGATACGATCAACGATATGGAGCAAGTCGCTTGTGGACCGAGCGAGACGATCGAGCCGCGTGACGTTAACAACGTCACCTGGTCGAAGGTGGTCGAGCATTTTCGCCAACTCTGGTCTGTCTTTTCGCGCGCCCGACATCTTCTCCTCAAACACCCGCTTGCACCCGGCAGCCAGCAGGGCGGCGCGCTGTTGTTCGAGATCCTGCCCTTGAGTCGAAACTCGCGCGTAAGCGATGTGCATATGCCGTCCTCTTGTCGCAAATCATGTCGCAAATCTTCTAGCACTTGCGACAGACTTATGCGACAGCGAAAACCGTTGCATCGCCGCACACAGCAGTGATGTCGCATAACTTAGAAAATGTGCGACAGCGCTCAGCTATGCGCTGTAAGCATTGTCCGCTTTGCGCCACAAGCGGCCATTGCAAAACCTGCGAAATAAGAAGTGTAGCCAAATAGCTTTGGAGGTGCTTAAGCGTGGTAGCCTCTCGAAGAGATTGGTGTTCAAAATGGTACTGCGGAGTAGATGATATGCGATTTGTCGGCTCGCTTTTGGTCGTTCTATTTGCCTCAACGGCTGGAGCGGCGAGCCCACCGGGCCCCCCGCCATGGTCATGCAGACCAGATAGCGTGTGCAACGCCGAGAACGTCTGCAAAGACATTCCTTTGCCTTTAAATTTTGAACTTCGTCAAAGCGACCGAGAGAAAGAAGATATGTTATGGGTCAATTACTACGGTGATGAAAGCCGAGCGCTGATTTTCCAATCACTTGATGAAGCGAAGGAATTCGCCAGGATGGATCGCTCGCCAGAACGACCGTCTAGGATTTTGGTGCAAAGCAATTTCGTGGCGGATGCGTATGGCTTCCTAGCGTACGGCGTATATTCTCGGGCTGGGAGCAATTATCTTTCGGAGACACACCTCCGTCTTGTCTGCGGTCGTGCGCCAAATCGTCGGTAACAATGGAACCCGAACGAGACATCATGACCGCTTAGGGCCGAAAGCTGAAGCAGGCACCGCCCTATAGCCGACTTATGCAACATAACCTGCACGTAGCACTTATTAGGAAATGTGCGACAGCACTGAGCTATGCGCTGGAAGCAATGTCTGCTTTGCGCCAAGCAGTCATGGCTACCGCAAGACAAAATTTGCGGTAGCTCCTAGTATGGGCTGAAAACTGCCGGCACAATTCAAGAGAGCCAGCATGACCTCCCGCTAGTCCCGCGCGGTCCACAGGGCAAACGTCTCTCGTTGATCTCCCGCTCTGACTGCCTCCAGGTAGCGCGGCTTCCAAACATCACCTATGAAGACCTCCATGGTCGTGGGCAATTTCGGACGATCCGCGTGCTCCCCATGGAACCTGACGATGCCATTATTGAGAGCGTCAGCACTCAGTGTGTCGTCCTGCCATTTCTCCAGCGTCCCAAACCGCGCCAGAAATTCAGCTTCCACGTCTTTGCGAGTCGTCTCGATGTGTCGGTACTCGACCGACCTGCCGATCTCCTTGCCAATGATCACGGCCAGTTCGTTCATCGAGATGTCTTCTGAGCCGACTTCGAGATAGGCGCGGTGTCTGCCTGTGGGATTGGTCAGTTCCTTCGCGGCCAGCCATGCGATGTCATCGGTCGCTACCCAGGGCATTTTTAAGTCAGGTTCGTAGAACCAGGCAATTCGCCCATACTTTGCAACCGCCCCCGTCCAGGCCATCACGTTTTCCATGAACCAGGCGGCGCGAAGGTGGACCAAGTTGATGTTGCCGAGTTCGTTAAGCTTTTGGTCAAGATCGTGGAAACACTCGAAATGTCCCGTTTTGCCCTTCACGTCCGACCCCATGGCGGTCAGGCTTACGGCCAATTTGACGGATGATTTTTCGAGAGCATCGACGAAGCGTTGGGCAACAGCGGGGTAGTGCCCAGCAATGTTGTTCCAGTCGGTCTTCACCATGAGAAACGCGGCATCTGCACCTTGGAAAAATCGGTCGAGGTCTCCCGACCCTGTATCGAAGCTTCCCAGGAATGGCTCGGCTCCGAGTTCGACCAATGCGTCCAGCGCTGGCCCACCTCTCGATAATGCCCTGACCTGATGCCCGGCGCTCAGCAGGGTCCGGGTGAGCTTAGCGCCAATTCGTCCCGTTGCGCCGACGACTGAAATTAGCATGACGATCTCCTTTCGGTTGTTGATCGCGAGAATGTAGACTATTGCCGTGCGCCCGAATTTGGAGATAATGCCAAATGATCTCCAAATCGGGCCAATTCGCAAAACCGCTGCGTCCCTGCTATGACGACATCAATCTCGGTCGGTCGGATAGCCCGGCTGTTGCGGTCCGCCTCGACTTCAGTGAGTACGAAGCTGAGGTGCCGCAACACCAGCATGAGCAAGGGCAGCTCATTTTGGCCCTGCACGGTGCCGTCACCTGCAGGACGGAGAACGGTCTCTGGATTGTCCCACCAGACTGCGGGGTCTGGATACCCGGCGGCGTGCCCCACAGCAACCAGGCCACATCCAACGCACGTCTATCTTATCTGTTTGTCCAGCCAGGCGCGGCCAAGCTGCCGCAGGAGTGCTGTACTCTGTCGGTGTCGCCGATGCTGCGCGAGATGATCCTCCGATTGGCGGATGTACCGGTCAATTCTGATCTGGACGATCATACCAGCCGCATGGTGCGGGTCTTGCTGGATGAACTCGCTCAAATGCCAATACAGGGGCTGGACTTACCCGCTTCCAGCCATCCCAAAATCGCCGCGATCACTGCTGCCCTGATGGCGGAGCCGAGCGACCGTCGCACTCTGGTCGATTGGGCGGCACAGGTCGCCATGAGTGAGCGATCTCTGAAGCGGCTGATGGTCCAGGAAACGGGGCTTACCTTCGGCCGATGGCGGCGGCAACTTCATCTGGTCATCGCGTTGCGTGAACTGGCCAGCGGGGCGACGGTCCAGAGGGTGTCGAGCGACTTGGGATATGAATCCGCGACCGCCTTTATCGTCATGTTCAAGAAGGCATTGGGCACAACGCCGACACGCTACTTCGCGAGCTGATTTTCGAAACGGACAACTTCGGTAAGGATGATCGGCATTTTGCGGCACGTGCAATCACCGCTTTGGGCCGAATGAAGTCGTGGTTCGCCTTCTCAGCCATGCTTCGCTCTCGTTTTCAAGGGCCTCACTTCATTGATCACTTCCTCCACGGCGCCGAGCACTTGGACAACGAACGGCTCCGGCTCCTCGTGATAGGTAACGTCGATCGCCGCCCAAATCAGGCCGAGCGTCAGGAGGGTGTGCTCCTTCAGCCCAACGTCCAAGCGCTCGCGGCTCAAAGCCGGGGCGCCCCCATCCTTGGCATAAAGTGCATTGTCCCGATCGCTTGCCCGACCATAAATGTAACCTACCATCTCGATCGGGTTCGGGAAACGGCTCATGAAAGCCTCGTGGGCGGCGGCATGCGATGGATCCTCGCAATCCTCGTTGAAGGAAAAGAGGTGAAGTCCTAAGGGATAAATCTTGTCACCCTCATCTTTCCTCACTCTTGCCAGCAACGTGTCATCGCCCGGGTCGTGTCCAACGGAAAGCCCGGCGCCGTCGAATTGGTCAGCGATGATCTGAACGTAAGACGCCAAGACGATTTTCTGGGCATGGTCCCGGACGTTTATCTTCTTCGCCAGGTCAGGATATCGACTAGCTTTTGCTGCAGCCACGAAACATGCGACGGCCCCTTCCGTCGCATGAGTGGCGCAGAAAAATGATATCGTCTCCGAAATGTCTGCGATCTTTTGAGCCCTGACTAGGTGATTTCGAGCGTTTACTGCGCACGCAAGGGCGCGTCCGGAAAGTCGGTCATATACTTTGCGGGAAATCCAGTCTGCGATTGGGTTCTCGACCAGCGGCCCGACCACGGTCATTTCGTCTTCCTGATGCTACATTTGAGAGACATGGCTATCTGCCCACTTCGAACTCGTCGAGCGACACATGTTTGGCTCTAAGCCATGCAGCTTCTTTTCGGAGTTCTTCGCGTTGAGTAAATGCGGTCGTATGGTGGTCAGCTTTTGACTCTAATATTCTAGCACGCAGCAACTCTTCTTGCGCTGTGGGGCGTGCAAAACGAGAGAGCTCCGCTTCCGCACCAGCGAAATCATCCTCCGCCAATTTGATGCGCGCCCTGAGACCAGTAACGTCGCGCGTCCCAATTCTTGTCTCCAAGAAATCGACGTCGCCGCGCGCGGTGAGAAGATCGCCGTTTGATGCCGCCGAGATGGCTCTCAACTTCCGGATATAAGTATGGGCAGATGTCCCTCTTTGTATCAAGGACGTCAGCATGTCTTGCGCACCTTTAAAGTCTCGGTCTCGGCGCATTTTGATCATTGCCGTCCGGCCTTCGGCGTAAATTTCCTGACCTCTCATTGTTTTAAGAATTTCGATTTGGCGCTCGGCCTCAGGATATTGGCCCTCAGCGATCAGCATGCCGATGCGGACATCAAGTAGCACACCATTGCGGCCGATATATTGACCCTGGTCTCGAACAAGGTCACGAAGCTCGGACCACATACCTTCCTTTTGATAGCAGCGTGCAAGGTCTCCAACGACTTGCTTCTGATATTTTCGAACAGCTTTGGCCTCTATCAGATAAGCGATTGCACCTCGGTAATCATGATGGTGAACTCTCAGGTAGAATGCTCGAAGATAAAATCGTGAACGATATCGCCTTTCTTCGAAAAACTGCAAAAAGTCCTCGACAGCAGGCTCGCTCTCCAATCTCGCAAGAGCTCTGACTACATAGGAAAGAATTTCTTCGCGCGTAGTTTCATCCATAGGCAGAGTCCGAGCAACACTGCCCCAAGTCACGACCTGATCTAGCATGGAAGGATCATCGTGACTGCGATCGTAGGTGTCACGAACAACCTCTTGAAGCGTCGAAGGCAGTAAGAGCTGCTTGAATTCTTGCGGGAATGTTCCTCCCTCTAAAGCAGCCATATATGTCAACGCGTCCAGGAGCTCGTTTCTAAGCTTCCCATCCTGCTTTGCACTTTCCCACTCGGATTTGAGGGCCTGTGAAAATTCGCTCATCAAAGGCTTAGAGCCATAACCGTGTAACCGTCTAAACAAAGTCCTGACGGGACCGGCTATCGCGTAGTTCGCCCCGACGACATCAACCAGGCAGCTGAGGAGAAGATTGTTAACTTCCTCACCGAAAACACTTTTCTGAATATTATGCTGCTTACAAATCACATTCAGCAGCGTCTCTCCAGAAAGTTGGGGAACCCAGCTTAATACGGACAGGACGTCTCGTTGGATGTTAGTTAGATTTTTGAAATTTAAGCACTCGCCAAGCACGTCCTCCTGCAGCTGGAAGAAATCTCTGGGATCGGTTTTGAGGATCGTCGGACCTTTTCTTCCGATAAGAGCGGCAGTGGCGCGCGCAATTCCAGGATGGCCGCCGATCTGCATGATGATATCACTCGGCGGCAAGTCGGGCTTTCGGCCGGCTTGGGCAAGGGTTTGAACCATGAGTGTCTTGATATGCCGATCTTCGATGTGCGGAACAGATACTTGAACTAGGTTAGAAAATGCCCTCAATTCATTCTCGTGGATGCTGCGATTAGTAACAAACAGGACTTTAACTTTTTCATCTCGGTTGAGTCGCGAGATGAGCGGTTGAACCCAGGACTTTAGGTACCCACGATCTTCATAAATACCATTGCCGGTAATAAGTGTGACCGCTTGTCCAAGGCCTCCGAAGTGCCTGAATCGCGTCACGATCTCTTCGACTTGCACAGATGTCTCGGCTGATTTAAACGCTTTGGAGTCTGCCTCAAAAGTCGACAGCGGAATGTCAATTTCGACCTCTTGTCTGAGAGCTCTATAAATATCTTCCAGATCAGCGAATTGCGGCAGTATAAACTCAGGGCCATAGTTCAAATTTGGCGAAGATGGAAAAGCCTCTGTAAGTAGTTTACGAACGAAAGTTCGGCGACCTATTCCAGTATTCCCCGCTACGACAAAAACATTTGGTGATTTCTGAGATTTTACTACAACTTCAGTTATGTCAGAAAGAGTTTGATCTATAAGCGCTCCACGTCCATAGACTTGGTAGTTCGACGTCTGGCTGAGCAATCCAGCAATTAGAGATCGCCTGATATATCGAGCAACATCTCGAGAGCCTTTACCGACGTTGCCGACCCAGTAGGCTTTCATCCAATTTGGAAGGTCCGCGTAAGATAATTCGGGGTCAGTCGGAACTACAATTATTTTCATCCCGGGATTTTTTATTTTTGCAATGCGTGCCTGATCGATTTCAAACCCAACCCAACAGGATGCCACGGACTTCTTCGAAGCAAACAGAACGAACATGCTCGACTTGCCGACTCTTTCTTCCATCGCTGAAATCAGGTTTTCCCCGGTCTCAAAACTCTTAGGATAGAAGTAGGCTAGGCCGTCGGGCAGGAACCTCTGGATCTGAGCAACGTATGCTTCGTCGGCACCCTCCAAGGATAAGAAAACCGTGGGCAGCATCAAATTCTCTTTCTATAAGGGTAAAGAAGACTAGATTAATTCGTTACCTACAACTGTAAAGCCGTTTAGTGAAGACGAGTGCGCATTTCATGCGACTTCCAGAGATTGGCTCGTTGTGCATTGTCGAACGCTAAATGCTCGCGGATAAAGCGATGAAACAGGTTGTTCGTTCGCGGACTTCCGAAGATTGCAAGGTTCACACAATAGTTGAAGATTCGTGACAACGTTCGCACCGAAGCGTGCAAACGGCACTATGTGGTCGTAGCACTCCGTCTCAGGGCGATTGATCAACATTGCTAAGCTGCGTTTGCACTCCCAACACTCTCCCTTGTCGCGGTGAAAAATGGCACGGCGCGCCCACGCTGGAATTGGCACGCGCTTCAGTGTCCCGGCTTGCGTCATACCGGCTCCGTCGATATATTTAGCACATAGCTGGTTGAAGCTTTGGAGAAAGCGGACGTCATTGAAGAAGACATGAAATACCTCGTCTACCAGTTCATCCATCGCAGTATCGTATTCCTCAGATTCCGAAACAAACGTATAGAATGCGTCCTCGTCCGCTAAATTCTCGGCGTTGAATGGAACCTTATAAGTCTCAAGGAAGGTAATCAGAAAGCGAGGCTCATGCTCTTCCCAACTCTCCATTTCCTCGTGAATGATCTGGCGGATGATAGCTTCGAGGAAATGGTAAAGGTTACTGAATTTGTGAAAGGGCCTCATCAAATTGAGGACCTGCATGTCCCCAAGGATTTCTTCAATGCCACGTAGATAAGCGGCAGCGTCCTTGACCACATTGAACACGACATTGGCGAAATAATAAATACTGAAGCCGCGAGCTTCGTAGTATTGCTTGGACTTATCGGCCATAATGCTAGCCCTGCGGCACGTTAACGCCATGCTGCTCAAGCCGCTTACGGGCCGCCGCAGCGACATGGGGCGCAAAACGATCAGGAAACTCAGCAACGACGTACTCGCTCGTGAATTCAGCTATGCCGTTTTCTACTAAAGCCAAAAAACCGGGCGTCACTTCCGGCTTTGATGCCCAATCCGATAGGTTAGCGATCGCGCCAGCATCGGCGATCTTCCGCCGGGTATAGCCGGCAACCTGTGTGCGGCCATGTTTCTCGCGATAAGTTTCCTCCAGCTCGGCCACCGCCTGCGCCAACCGGCGTTCAACCGGGTCATCGAGATCGGCTCCGCCAAGTTCGTAAAGCCTCCGCCGGCATGCAGTCGCCAATTCGTTGGCGTTAAGCCGTTCGGCGTTCGCAAGTAGCTGTCTGATTTTTCTAGGATCGGTCATTTTGCTTGGATTAGCAGCCATTCCATCCCCTTAAAAGAAGTAGATGCTTCATCGTAGATGTTCTGCAGGTGGTCCTAGAAAGGCTAGAATTTTGGCCTGCATAACTTCTAGATCTTTCAACTCGCATTCCCAGATAATACAGGTCTCCCAGCCGGCTTTAAACAGGAGCTGTTGCGTCCGCCTATCGCGCTCGCGGTTTCGCGCCACTTTGGCGACCCAATAGTCAGCATTGGTTTTGGGCTGGCGGACGCCGCGAGCGCAATCATGACCATGCCAGAAGCATCCATGTACGAAGATGACCTTTCGCCTTCGAGGAAAAACGAGGTCTGGCGAGCCAGGCAGATCCTTCCTATGCAGGCGAAATCGAAAACCGCGAGAGTGAACCAGCCGGCGAACGATCAATTCGGGCTTTGTGTCCTTCGATCGGACCGCTCGCATGGTCCGGGACCGAACCTCATCGACCATCATCCCTCAAATTCGATCCGCAAACTTGGATCGCTTTCCACGTCAGCGACAATGCGATTATAGCGCTCGATGATATCCTGAACCGCTGTTGGCCTAGCATCGCGCTGAAACACGCTCCACTCATAGACGTTCGTCGCGATGAACTGCTCGATTTCGATAACGTCAAGTCGATCGTCTACGCCGGCCTGCTTAGAGAGCGCTTTTGCGCCGCCCACTCCGTCCTCGGTAGTCACGATCAGGGGTCTAAGCCCCAGCGATAGATTGCCTTGGCATTTACGGATCAACGCTTCGCCTGGCGCGGTTGTTACATGAATCGCCACGTCACCTATTAGAAAATCGCCAGAGCGATTTGAAGGCGCGTCCGCAACGGAAAAGCCATGATGGGCGGCGGCGCCCTTGGTCACATAATCTAGCTTAGCGCCGACAAGGTGTTGCATGACCGCGCCGGCGTACATAGTGCCTCTGACCTCGCGCTGCCGCGCGACGGCCTGTGCCAGAAGGTCACGAACACAGGCTCGCAAAGATCGCGCCGGGTCGAGTTTGAAGGTGAAAGGCAAGGCGTCGAAATACGCCTGAGTGCGCTCGACCCAATAGCGCTCAGCATCTTCCAGATCGAGACGGCCTTGCGCAGAGAGGTCATTCAAGACGTCGATGTAAGCGCCCATGCGCTCCATGTTGCCACGGCTGGTCCGTCCGCCTTCGGTCGAAAGAATCCGCTCCACGCCATGATCATTGAGAATTCTTTTGACAGCAGGGCCGCCTAATCCTGCGACCTGACCGCCCTTGGCCGTGACGAACTCGGCCTTATCCAGCGGAAAAGCTTTTGCTTGGGCGTTCCTAGTCAAGATCAGGACCAACGATAACGACCCTTTTGACAGACCAATATGCTGGTCGTCAAAGGTTTTCAGGACTTGCCGCTGCGAGGTGGTCATATCGTTCCTATACCCGCCGGATCGCGGTCATGTCAGAAGTCTGTTGTATAAGGCCACCTCTGCGCACTGTCGTCTGGCGCATCAGCTCGCTTCCTGTATGAGCGATGCTGAAATCCACTTGGTGAATCTCCTCGTCACGGCCTTGGAAACAGGCGTGAAAGGCCGCAAGCAGTTCTACGTCGGCAAGGTTTTGGGCGAAAGCGGCGGGACTTGCGACTGATGGAATAGTGGCCGGCAACAAATAAATGCAGGCCGGCGGCGTTCGGAATGGCCCGAGATCAGTAGCCCTATTCGCCTCTATTAGCTTGGGACAGGGGCGGCCGATCGTTCCGCACACCATATCCCAGACAACAACACCATCCACCCGCTGATTGCGCGAAATCATTTCAGCGCTGAGGCGTGTATGGATGCCTGACCAAGCATTTCTCCGCGGATCGGCACCTGGGTTAGAGCAAATGCTCCAGATAATAAACTCGTCAGCAGTCGGCGGACGCTCGAAGATGTTGGTATTATTGCCGTCCAGGCAGCCTTTCAGATCGATAATGGCGGTTCGTCCGCTATTCAAATGGACGATGTAGTCATTACGGCTAGCATCGTTGGTCGAATCCCAGCTAGCAATGAAGCCACCATCTTCCAGGTGATTGAGCGCATGCTGGGCGAACTCCCGCTTCCCACGCATGGTGGCCGAGAATTGACCTCGAACACGTTCAACGGCTCCACGGAATAGTCCGGAGTTGTAGAACTCGCGCTCGTCCAGGCCGTGATCACCCAGCTTATGCGCCTCTGTTTTCAAGACTTCGGCGAAACGCTCGATCTGATCGCGCAACCCCTTGTTCTGCTCGCAAGGGATCACGCTCATGCGGCTTCCTGGCTATTGGCGACTGTTATGCCCAGCAGTGGTTCAAAGATATGATGGGCCAGATGCCGAACCACTGGAACGGCAACACCATCGCCTGTCAAATGGTAGGCCTCGTTGTAATTTCTCGGTAGCTTGTAATCATCGGATAACCCCATGAGGCGCGCAGTCTCCCGCGTCGAGATCAGCCGTGAGCGGATATTATCGCCATCGATGACGATAATCGTCTGCCGGCTCGATCCTCCAGCCGGAGTGCGTAGGCAGCCGGCTATATCGTCAAATCGGACTTCGGCGCGCTGAACCTTGACGCCGTTCTCGTCCAACCTGGTGCGCTTATAGATTCCGCCCACCATACGCCGCTCGGCCCGCTTTGCAGCGCTGACCTTGGCTAGGTTGGTGGCCGACATCATCGCAAGCAATTTCTTCGTTTCCGCCGGCGTGTGCCAGTTCACGCCAGTCGGATTGTCTTCGACAAGATCAGCGAAGGTCGAATTCCGATGGCATGGCGTTGGAATATTCCACCAGATAAGGTTTTCACGAGCGCTTCCTGACACGCCCTCCATCGCCTTACAGAGGCCCTTGGTGTGAAAAGGCTCAAGAGGTTCGGGAGCTAGCAACGCCGGATCGATCTCAACGTCACCGCGCACGCCGATGACAAAAAGACGTGGCCGCGACTGCGGCACGAAAAAAGCGGCGTTGATGACCAAGGCCCCAAACTTATAGCCGGCGTCGGCAAAAGTTTGGCAGATTGCTTCAAAGTCCTTGCCGCCGTGCGAAGTGAGTGTGCCGGTTACATTTTCGAGCGCTACCAGCTTAGGAGCTCTACCACTGGAAATCAGATCTCTGATGACGTTCCAGAAAGGATAGAATGTTCCGGAGCGCTCGCCTCTGAGACCGGCACCGCCGCCAGCCAAAGACAAATCCTGGCACGGAAATGATCCCCACACGAGATCGGCTTGGCCTGGTAGGTCTTCGGTCGTTACGGCATTTACATCGCCAACCTTCAACTCTCCGTTCGTGCCCCAATTCGCTTGGTAGGCAAGGCCTTTCTTGTGATCGAAGTCATTAGCGAACAAGCAGGTCCAGCCGGCGCCAAGGCCCGCTCGGGCCATGCCGCCGCCTGCAAAAAATTCATAAAAGCTAGGCATTTGCCGCCTGCCAAATGGCGCTCTGGGAGACCTGCGTCGCTTCCCGAGCAAGTTTATCCTCGATGGCCTCAGCTATCCAAGTGTTTCGCGAGACATTTCCGGCTCGATGGCTGCGCGCATCGTCTATTGCCTGAAATGTCTCGGGCGAAAGGCGGAGATTGATCCTGTCCAAGGTACTCACCGGCGTTTTCAAAGAATCGTTCATGGCGCCACATTGGCGCCTTCTGCCCGACTTGTCTATGCGTTCTCTTTATGTTCTACGATTTTGAACGTCTGGCGAAGATCTCAGGAATTGTGCGACGCCTGGGTGATGGGCATCGGCCTTCGGTTCTGAAGATTACGATTCCACTAAATACTCCTGACCGGTCGAGAATCGGAAATTTTTACAGGAGAGATCCCATGAATATGGAAGACCTCACAACTCCAACCATCATAGACCAATACAGCGGCATCAGCCGCTAAATTGCAGCGTCCATTTTAGTTCGGACGGACCATTGCCTGAGTAACTTGAGTATGCCCGTCGAGTAAACGCTCGATAATCGGCGCGCCCAACGGCATCCAACCCTCACCGATCAGTCCGTTCACGCGCCGTGCGATGGCTGCGAAAACGGGAACGTCACCTTCGCCTAAAACGAGCACAAGTTGATAGCGAAGGTCATCGCCAGGATTAGTTTTGTCGGTAGGGTGCATGTGTCCTCTAACTATGTCTACCACGATTGCGCGCCACGCGTTATCGCGCTTTCGAATGAGTGAGCTCGTAGATCATTAATTAACGCTCATGGTCTCGATGCGAAAGCATTTGACCATGCTTTTCCAGGGCATGCTGATGTTGAGTTTGCTCGTTCGCAGCGCGACCGATCAACTTCGCAACGTCAGTAACTCGTTCTGCGAGATGTGATAGTTGAGGATCCTGATCTGCCCTCGCTTTAATCTCTGCAGGCAAACTTGAACCGAAACGCTGTTGCATCGCCGTAGAAACTCGTCCCACTTCTCCCAAGATGGATCGTCCTGAAGCTGATACTCGTAGCTCGTCGAACTTGGCACTCCTTTCGTTCGCAGGTGCCAGATCAATCCGAGAGAGTGCTGCCTCGGCCTCAGGGCTTAGATCAGGAACTATCACTTTGTCACGCTCGCGCTGGCGCTGCTCGTCTCGCATCTCCTGCTGTTGCGAGCGCTGGAAATATGCCCCCGCAGCAGAGACATGCCGCGACACCACGGCCGCATTCTGCCGGGCATCGATCCTGTCGCGATTGTCGCCGAGAAGCCCTGTTTTCCCAAGAAGCTCTCCATATTGCTCTGGCTTGCTCGTGAGGCCCTTTTCGATTTGACTGGTGTCGCCACCAGTGCGGGCCAACGAAGAAAGTAGTTTTTCGGAAACGGCTTTGGGGTCCTTGAACACCTGAGGCAAAAGTCGATCCGTTGCCGACCATACCGCATCCATCTTCGCGATGGTTCTTTCAGCAGCAACCTCCCCTACGCTTTGGTCATACTGCGTCTTGGCCGGAACCAGGATCCCGCGCTCTCGGGCGCCAGTCGATATCTCGATCTCGCTATGAACACCCAGCCGCTCGGCTATACCGCGCCGCTCGGCAAACTCTCGAGCATAATCTAGCGTCGTTTCTTTTGCGCCCGAGCGTGAGAGCCGGGTTTCAAGTTGTGCGTAGGCCAGATCCTGTTTGTTCACCACCGCCCAACTATGGCGGTTTGTCTCATGACCATCGGGTGGCAATCGCATAGGTTCGGAGCCCTTGTGCTGAAGGCCGATTGCGGAGCCAACGTCAGCGCCGGCTTCCTCCACCGCCCGCTGAAGATCAACGCCCCATGTCGTGTGGCGTTCGCCTTTGGCGTTTTCCAGCGTAACGAAATAGCTCTCGCGATTGCCGGCCTTGTGTTCATAGGGCGCCGCCCCATGTTCAACCAGCCTGCCCTGCGCGCCGACGGCCGCGCCTTTTGAGGACCGGAATTCCTGACTGTCGGCATAAAGTTGCACGTCATGGCGGTGGCGGCTCATGGCAACATAGGTCAGGTGCCGGTCCATGGTGCCAGAGGCAAGAACGAAAGCGCGGTCAACAGTAGCGCCCTGGTTCTTGTGGATCGTGGTGGCGTAGCCATGATCAACAGCTCTGTAATCATTCATAGGTACCCTGACCATTCGGGGGTCGGTTTGCCCCGCCGTACCGTCGAGCTCCACATGTATTGCGTCCTTCTCGACGGTCTTCACCTGACCCAACATGCCGTTCTTGACACCCAGGTCTCGGCTGTTTTCCAGAAACACCAGACGGTCGCCAGGCGCGAAGCGGCGCTCGCCGTCATTGGTTTGGTAGCTAAGTTCGCCAGCCTCCTCCCCCTTGGCAAGCTCTCCCCTATTTTGAAGCTCTGATCGGATTCCATCATTGATCGCACGGACATCGACCCGACGATGGGCCATAGCGACACGACTGCCATCCGGATGCTGTCGCTGGTCAGCGAGATAATTCTCCACCACGGCAGCTCGCGCAGCTTCCCGCCCTTCGGCAAAATGGATATTGCCATTTTCACGATAGGCAGCCAGCGCATCTATGGTCCGGTGCGAGGCAAAAGCCACTGAGGCTTCCTGCTGCCATGGCTCAAACTGTCGTTTAATCTCGCCAAGCGAGACGTGTCCTACTTGCTCTGCAATGGCGCGGAAAGGCGCTCCCGCGCCGATCGCCTGTAATTGCTCATGGTCTCCCACCAGTACAATCTTGGCGCCGCGCTTTTCCGCCTCTCCGACGAAGGATGCCAGCTGACGGCTGCCCACCATGCCAGCCTCGTCGATCACAAAGACATCTCCGCGCCCGAGCTGATGCTTCTCGTTTTCCCAGCTGCGCGACCAAGAGGCTAGCGTCCGGCTTTTGATTCCTGAACTCTCTTCCAGGCCCTCGGCCGCTTTTCCCGAGAGAGCTGCGCCCTGAACTGCATATCCCTGCCGCTTCCAAGCGTCTGCAGCTGCCGCGAGCATGGTGGATTTGCCGGCACCAGCAAGTCCCACGACGGCCGCAATCTGCTCTGGGCCCGTGACATGCACGACGGCGCGCCTCTGCTCGTTAGACAAACGCCGATCCGCATCGCCTGATGTAATGCGCATCGCTTCGTCCATCTTTTCCATCGACGCAGCAGCATGCCGGGTATCAACGTGGTGGGTGCGCGCCTGGTGCATGCGTTCAGCCGCATCCGACATTCCCCTCTCGACATCGACCATCTCCTGGGTCGAGTAGCGGGCAAGCTCCACCTCCCCGGCTTGCCCATCGACACGTTCCGGGCGAAGCTCTGTTAATGTGGGAGACGCCATGACAGACGCAAACGCATTCTGAAAAGCCTGCGCGTCGTTGTTGATGTAGCGATGCAGTGTACGGGCGATGTCATGCCGGTCGAATACGCTCTTCTCCGAGGTGATGATCGCCAAAACCTGCTCCGGTTTTTCTCGGATCAGATCTGCGTTTCGCTCCCTCGCTTCCTCAGCCAGCCTTGATCGGTCGACATGTCCACCTCGCCGATAAACATTGGTAGCTCCAACGCCCATATGCTCAGTCGGCTCTATCTCGAGACCTCGCTCCGCGTAGGAGCGATGGTCTATTCGAATATCATGACCTTCACGTGCCAGATGCTCGTTGGCCATTCCTTCCCAGGAGCGCCGGATATCGACGAGCTGCATCTGCGTCGAAGGGAGGCCTTTGGGCAGGAGCTCCTTGTTGGCCAACTCAATGTATGTTTTCGGCCCAAGCCCCTCACTCGTTACCTGCCGCGTCGTCATCAACACGTGCGCATGATGGTTGCGAACATCTCCCTGAGTACCCGGTGTGTGAATGGCAAAATCGACAGCGGCTCCGTAGCGTTCTGCCAGGTCCTGCGCGAAGGACCGCGTCAGGTCCTGCCTTCCCCCCTCCGATAGCTCGTGAGGAAGCGCCACCACGAACTCACGGGCTACTCTTGCATCCTTGCGAGGCTCTGCCCGTTCGGCGGCATTCCAGAGCGCAGATCTGTCGAGCGCCCAACGTGCATCGACACTTTCGGGAAGAACGATTTCCGAATGCCCAACACCTTCACGCCGGCTGTAATCATGAACGAGGCCATCGCGCTCATTAATAAGGACTACTGCTGCTCGATAAGCGGCGGAAGCCACGGCGCTTCTCCCAGTGGAACGCGAAACGACAGACATCTGGCAATAGAAAATCGCCATAGCCGTTTGCGCTCCTATCATTTGCGTCGGTTAGATGAAGCTATCTGAGCGTGGGTTGATTATCAACCCGTATTTGCGCCCTTGTCACTTCCTTCGCTTCGCTCTCTCCGTTTGGTGTGGAGCAAGGCGCAGCCCATGCGCACAATAAAAACGGTTACCGGTAAGCGCATTAGTTCGGCTTAGATGTTGCAACATCTCCGTGTATCATTACTATGGATAGTAACAGGGGCGGGGTGACAAATGGCGACGCAGCAAGACATCGATTTCTGGAGAGGCACCAGAAATGGCATGCAGGCGGCACTCGAAGCACGGGCCATTAGCGTAGGGCACAAGGATGTCAGTCTGATCACGAGATTTGCGCTCGAAGAGATCGAGCCGCGCGGCTATCGGCTTGTCCCATCTGAACCGATCCGCGAGATGCAGGATGCAGTAAAACACGCTATGGACAAGGGGGGTCGTCAGTCCATTTCTTGGGTCAGTGCAAAATCAAAGAACCGGTGGAGGTAATCCGCCGCGGCCGATGCTGGTCCGCAGAGGCGGAACGGATATATTGCCGAGCGCGGCCCCCCTATCGAAGGGACTTCAACCACCAACAACAGCAGAAGGGATATCGATGAAGAGCCATGAATTTGAGAAACGCATGGCCCGCCTCCGACGGCCGGCTTGGCAGCTTTCGTCTGTTAGTACCGGTAGTGACAGCTTCGACCTAACGCCGAAAACAATCGACGCGCTCACGCGTATTCTTGACCTGCTGCCTGGCGTATCTGGACTAACGATCCGAACTGAGGACGAAGCAACAGAAGTTTCGCGCGATTTTTCCGGCAACTACATCGCTGAGGTCGACCAAATGCTCGCTGACATTTTCGAACGACAGCCAGAAATAAAAGAGATTATCTTTCCCGGAAAGGGAGGCCGTGAGCACCACATCGCCACCCAAAGCAATCCGACATGCCTTCCTGATTGACACGATTCGCAGTGTGCAACGGCTCAGCGGAATGACCGGTCTCTAGGGTCGCCGCCAGCTAGCTTTTTTAAGGTGAATTTTTCCATGGCCCGCAAGACAATCGAACAACGATTGGCCGAGCTCGAAGCGCAACGATCTGCGCTCAAAGCACGGCTTTCAAAGCAGGAACGATCGAACGATACTCGTCGCAAAGTTCTGCTTGGTGCCTTCGTGCTCCACCGTATCGAAAACAGCCGCGATGACGAGTTTTCCAAAAGCCTCCAGGCGTGGGTGAAGCGAGAACTGCCAGGGTTTCTAACGAGGGATGCGGACAAGGCTTTGTTCGCAGACATCGTGGAGACGAAGTCCGGTAATCCGTGACCTCATTTTGACTATGGGATTAATATGACGAGAACACCAGTTGCAGAAATATGGGCGGACATTTCGTCACGCCTCGCATCAGTCGTGGCACGCGAACGTCGATGGGGTCAGCACAAAGTGAAACGCATCGACACGATGATAGGCCGAGTGGTGAACTATCATGTGTCTCTGGGAGCCACGTCCGGTCTAAAAGAATGGCTGGAACGAAAGGTCGCCGCTACTCCCATGCGCGATACTGACCGCCAGGCTTTCGCTGAATACTTTCAGAGTCTGCCGACGTCAGCGCCCCCCCTTCTCCATCTGAAGGATCATAGCGAATGAGACTGGCACGCGCATATCGCAACATGTTCGGCAGAGCCATAAAAAACCCCGGATGGGCGTTCTCAGCGTTGATCTGGACAGCTTTCTCCAGGAAGGGGATAAAGTTCATTGTTATCTATTTCTTCGCGATCATCATCGCCGGGATTTGGGTCAGTGGGCAACTAGGCGATCTGGGCGTGGCAGAAGGCTCATGGGTCGCTACAGCTGCCGATGTTGCGTTTACAGTAAGCATTGCGCTTATCCCGCTGATCATCTTTGCGCCCCTGATCGCCCTCAATTTTAGCGATGAGATGGCAGATACACATGGTTCGGCACGGTTTGCGACGGACAAGGAAACAGCACCTCTGACTGTCGCCGACGAGGGGCTCCTCATCGGGCGCGACACCAAAACGGGTAAACTCTTCAGGTACAGTGGTCCGTCCCACCTTTTGACCATGGCGCCAACGCGCTCTGGCAAGGGCGTTGGCACGATTGTACCCAACCTCCTAACCGCTAACCGTTCTGTAATTTGCATCGATCCAAAGGGAGAGAACGCCAAGATTGCTAGCCGCACACGCGAAAGGTTCGGGCCAGTCCATGTCCTCGATCCTTTCGGCGTAACTGGAATGCAATCATCTGCGTTCAATCCGCTCGACAGTCTTGACCCGGAAGGCCTTGATGTCGCCGAGGATGCCAGCACGCTTGCTGACGCTCTCGTGTTCGATGAACCGGGAACTGGTGGAGAAGCCCACTGGAATGAAGAGGCGAAAGCGCTTATCGGCGGTCTGATCCTTAAAATTGTCACCGACGAACCACGTAATCGACGCAACCTAGCTTCGCTGCGAGAGTATCTAACGCTTGCGCCTGAAGCCTTCGCTTCACTGTTGAAGCAGATGCAGGAGAACAAACAGGCGGGTGGGCTCATCGCTCGCGCTGCAAACCGCCACCTCGGCAAATCCGATCGCGAAGCGGCTGGCGTTCTCTCTGCTGCACAGCGGCATACTCACTTTCTGGACAGCCCGCGGATGCATCGCGTGCTTGACGACAGTCATTTCTCTTTCGGCGATCTGAAACACCGCACCGCGACGGTATTTCTCGTACTACCACCTGATCGCCTGTCCACATATTCCCGATGGTTGCGCCTCCTGATTACGCAAAGCCTCTTGGAGATGGCTCGGGATCAACAGAAGCCGGTATCGCCTGTCCTCTATTTGCTCGATGAATTCGCCTCGCTTGGTCACCTGGCTGCAGTAGAGCGCGCCATGGGTCTCATGGCTGGCTATGGCGTTCAGCTTTGGCCAATCCTGCAAGATATTCACCAGCTACGAGCTACCTACGGTCAGAAAGCAGGTACCTTTCTGTCGAACGCCGGCGTCCTGCAGGTCTTCGGTGTTAATGATCATGAGAGTGCTAGACTGGTATCCGATTTGCTTGGCCAGGAAACGGTCGTGTTCAAAACAATGGCGCGCGCCATGGACTCGGACAACTCGGGCATCACCTACAGCCAGCATCATACAGCCCGCGCTCTCCTGACGCCTGATGAAGTCCGAGGTATCCCTCAGCATGTCCAGCTCTTGTTTTTGTCTGGGCAAAAGCCAATCATTTCGACAAAGCTGGCATATTACGCCGACCGCGAATTCGTCGGAATGTTCGATCCTGCGTAGCTGACTCTATGGTAGCGATGCGCTTGGACGAAGCTGGCGCATCGTTACAAACCCAGCTGCTCGTTTCCCGGCTCGGTTGAGTTTCCGAGCAAATCTTCCAGCGCGCCTTTCAACACATCCTCGATGGCTCCCAAGCGCACGCCGCGATCCGCCAGCCGAAGCACGAGGCTGGTGATTTCCGGATCGCTCACCGCGTCATGCATCGCCCAGTTTTCAAGAGCTGTAAAATCGTCGGGATTCCGTCTTGATTGTACCATCGACCTAAACTCCGTTACCCATCTTGACAAGTTTTCGCCCGAACTAACGATAACACGAAACTGCCGACGAGCCTGACCGGCGCGTATACGAATTCACGCACGCCGCGCCTCCTCGACGCCGCGCGCCCGCAGCAGCGCCATCAGCACCGGTCCGAGCGAAAACTCGCCTCTCCGGCTGCGTTCCGTCAGATTGCGCAGATAGCCGCCAGCGGAATTGATGTGCCCTCCCCTC
>NZ_JBOZRA010000013.1:0-47601 GCF_050847465.1 Endobacterium panacihumi
TATATTATGGAACTAAACCATTGATTTAACTGTATATTTTATGGGTTTGCCAGGCAAAAGGCTGGATCAGCCGCTGCTCTATCAACCCTTGTCGGCCTTCTACGGTGCCGATTCCCAGCCTTGCGAACACCAACATGCGACCTTGGCGCTCAGCCCAGCCGACAAACCACCCCTCAGGGCGGCTACGCTGAATCTGACCACCTGCATTACGCGTCCAACCGCTCCCGGTCTTTCCGTGGACACGCCAGCCCGATTGTGTGCTGAACATCGGCACGATCGTCATTGTCTGCTCAATTGCGGCCCGAGAGACGGGCAATTCGTGGGCCAACATGCGGCGGATGAACGCCGTCTGCTCGCGGGGCGAGATCATCAATGACGCGATCCACGCATGCGATAGACCATTGTCTTTTCCCGGTTCGCCGGAAACATCCATATTACCGTAGTTAAAGTTGTCGACATAGGACGAGAAGCGTTGCGCACCTAGGTTGCGGGCGACTTCGCGGGAGTACCAGAGCACGGAGTCGGCTTGCCAAATGGTAGGATCGACCGGCTTCTTGTCTCGCGCCGGTGCCCGCATTCCTTCCTGCCAGTTCCACAGAGGGCTGTGAGCGTCCGTCAAGATTCCAGCATCATAACCCATGAGAGCGAGTGCGATCTTGAACGTCGAGGCCGCCGTATATCGATCGTCGCACGCTCCCGTTTCCTCGATGGTCGTACCTGTTTGAGCATCAACTATTAGGGTGCATTCCTGCGCATGGGCAGCGCTTGAGAAGGCGACTAGGATTGAGAAGATTAGTGCTGGAAGACGGAACACCTTGATCATGACGCCTCTACATTGAATCTTTGCCTTGGTATTAGGGACTTGGCGTTAGTAAACCGTTCATCAAACCAACCCTGTCGCAAATGTCAGGATTAGCGCGACAAGTGTGATGTAAGAAAATCGGCCGCGCTCCGGTGCGCTGCGCTGGCGTTCCTAGTTCCCGCTTTCAAGAAAAAGTCGTGTCCGCCGCCCTCGTAAACATCAAGGGAAACAGGTCCGCCAAGCTGCTGCGCCATCTGTTGCAGCTCCCGGCCGATCGACAAGGGGAAAGTCTGGTCGGAGCTGCCCCAAATCAAATGCAGAGGTGGCAACGAGCGGACAGGTTGCGCATAGCCGTTCGGGAAACCACCATCGACCAGCACCAAGGCGTCAACGTCGGCCTGTCCAACCGTAGCGGCTGAAGCTATTTGCGCGCCAAGGGAGATTCCGAGAACTCCGACCTTTCCGCCGTGGCGTGATTGACCGTCGAGATAGGTGGCTACGCCATGAACGGCGGAAATCCAGTCCGGCAACCGCTGCGCATAATAGGCAATGCGTGCCCGCGCGCTGCCCGCTGTGACGATGGCGTCGAGGTCGGCCGCCGACAGGACATGAACGAGATAGGCATTCAAGCCCGCTGCCTGGAACGTCTGCCCGATTTTGTCATACACGGGCGCTCCAAAACCTCTGCTGCCGCTCAAGATCAGAACGGCCGGGCAGGTTGCATTTGCACAATTTCCGAAGCGTTCGACCAAAACCCCGCCTCTTGCTGTTGGTACGGTGAATTGCTGTCGAGACGATTGAGCGTTAGCCGCTTCTGGAAAAAGCGAAATGGCTAGGCTCGCAACAATGATACTGAATAAGCGCATGATTCTGCTTGGTGCTTATGTTGCCAAGATCACGATATGGGACCTGGTTGGTCTTAAAATAGCGTGACCGAAGGGGTTCATGATTTTTTAAGCGTAAAACCAAATCGTAAAATTTTATCATTCTTGTTGCGTAAATACGGCACTAATAATGCGCCCACTATGGCAATCGGCAACTGGGGTGGCGCAAATGATTCACATTAGATTCCGCAGACTTCAAAAAAAGTTCCTTATCAAAGTAGCACTGGCGGTCTCTCTGAATATTTCGGCTTACGCTGCTCAAGCTTATGCGGGCTACGCCCACCTCATCGTCGATGCGAATACCGGGAATATACTGAGCGCTGACAACGCAGATGTTGTGAACCATCCTGCCTCCCTCACAAAGATGATGACGCTCTATCTGACGTTCGAGGCACTGCACGCTGGCCGTTTGGCGTGGGATCAGCCTATCACCATGACCAAGAACGGGGCCAACACCATCCCGACAAAACTCGGAGTAGCCGCCGGCAAGACATTCACAGTGCGTGAAGCGGTCCTCGGAATGATCGTGAAATCCGCAAATGACGCGGCAGAAGCCATGGGAGACCACCTTGGGGGATCCGAGGAACAATTTGCGGGCGTTATGACGCGCAAGGCCCGTCAGCTTGGCATGAGCCGTACCACATTCCGCAACGCGTCGGGCCTGCCCGACGGACGACAGGTAACGACCGCGCGGGATATGGCAACGCTCGCTATAGCTTTGATGCGGGACTACCCGAAGGAATATGCTCTCTTTTCCACACGCTCCTTCGTGTTCAGGACCCGCAAAATCGTTGGGCACAATAATCTAATGTACCGCTACAAAGGTATGGACGGCATTAAAACCGGCTACACCAATGCGTCAGGCTTCAATCTCGTTAGCGCCGTAAACGACAATGGCCGGCATGTGGTCGGCGTCATCCTCGGTGGCAAAACAGCTAGAAGCCGGGATGACCGCATGGCTGCTCTTCTGAACAAAGCCGTTCCGGCTGCCTCGGTCCGGAGCGGCGCGACGATCGCTCGCGCTTCGGTCATGACGGATTTCGAGTTAGCGCAAGACAGCATTCCCCTGCCGGTCCCTGCTGATCGAACTAACTCGATTGAGGTCGCCTCGGTGAGCGCTGACATTACGAACTCCATTCCCGCATCCGTAGCGACGCCAGTCATAAGTGAGCGTACCGGATGGGAAATCCAGATCGCCGCATCTGACTCCGATGCAGCCGCCCAGAACCTGCTTGCCAAGGCAAAGGCGGACGCTCTCGGCAGATATGGTGAGATAGCCCCCTATACGCAGAAGATCACAAGCCGCTCTGACACGCTCTATCGCGCACGGTTTACTGGCTTCGATAGCAAGGCTACGGCCTTATCAGCCTGCAGGGAGCTCAAGAGCCACTCCTATGCCTGCTTCGTGCTTGCGAGTAATGGATAGGTTTTGATGAAGCGCGATCCCTCGCGATCGCTGTGCCGGTCAGCATAGGTCACGGCGCAGCGGTCGCGAGCTGCTGTAACAGCTTGACGAAATTACTTGTCCGGATGCCCTTCGCGTTTTGAGCAGGGTCCACAGTTTGCACGACCACCAGATGCTTTGACGGCACAATGGCAATTGCCTGACCGCCATAACCGGATGCCATTGCCGCACCGGGGCCGAATACATCGCGGTTCAACGTCCACCAAAGATATCCGTATCCCATGCTGCCGCGATCGGTGGCAGAATAGGCGGTCGTGGACTCTTTCACCCATGAGGCTGGAATGATCTGCTGACCGTTCCACCGACCGCCATCTAGAAAGAGCTGGCCGAAACGGGCCGCGTCTCTCGCACTGAGGCTGAACGGATAAGCCGGGTGCTCCGACTGACGTTCGGCGATATACCGACCATCCTGCGACGAAAAATCCTCCATACCGATCGGCGCGGCGATCCGCAGCGCGAAGCTGCGGAAAATGTCCTCCCCGGTCTGTTGCCGATAGATTGTGCCAAGCGCATTGAAATCCCAGTTATTATACCACCAGAAGGTGCCGGGGGCGTGACTGCCGCGCTCGGGCCTGTTCCGCCGCATGTCGCCGGTTTCGTACGCGGCAGGATGATAGATGCCGGATTGGGCCATGAGCAGATCGCGCACGGTCGCCAACTTCTCGGTCGCCGTGAGAACCGGGGCCTTATCGTCAATGCCGAGATCGGCAAGGGTGCTGGCGAGACTGATCCGACCCTCCGAAACCGCGATGCCGTAAAGCGCGCTCAACAGGCTCTTACGAACGGAAGCGACATTCACCTCGCGGGACACGTCGCCCCAACTGGCGATCACCTTGCCGTATTGCACAACCACGACGGCCGTGGGTTTCAGGCTGGTGGCATAGTCCTGCGCCGCGTTCAGCTTCTCGACAGACCATCGGGACGACGCAGGATCGGCGCTTTGCCACGGCTGCGCGCCTGCGTTTCCTACGACGGAAAAGAAGATTAAGGCAGTGATAGCAAAGACGATTTCTCGCATAAATATCCCTGAATTCTAGTCGCAAAAATCCCGAAACCTGCAACATCGCTAGCTATCGGTGGAGCTCTGGGTTATCTCACACCCATCATGCCAAGAGCGTGATGAGCGGTGTAGTCAAGCAAGGCAATCGCAACGGTAATAACGCCGGCACAAAGCGCCGAGATTGTCACCGCGAGTATCGGCTGAGTGGTCCGACCTTGAACGATTTGCTTGCCGAGCAAGCCGCCCCAGGCGATCAGACCTAATACCGAATATTCCCATACACCTAAGCTCATACTCTAAATGCCCTCGTCTTCCGGATCGGGTTCGGAAACGAGCTCGCCCGCCAACTCGGAGAGCCAGGGCGAAACATCCTCAATGCGGACGGCATCACCATGAACGGCGAAATAGTCCTTCACTGTCCGGAACTGGTCGCCATAGCGGTCGACAAACAGCTCAGAAACTTTCCCATTGCGGCTCAAGACGCTGGAAATCGCCCGTCCCCCTCTGAAGAACTTTAGCGCGTGTTCCAGCCCCAGAAGATACAGGTATTTGCGCTTGTCCGTCTCGTACTCGGCCAGCATCAGGTAATCTTTGAAGATGCCGTTTTGCCGGATCGATTCAGCGCCGCCACGCCAGCGGATGAATTTGAACTCGGCTACCCGATAATTTGTCTCAAGATCAAAATCGCGGCCGGTGTTGCCCGCGCCTAGCGAGACGGATTGAACCTCTTCGCCTGGCTCAAGAATATGCGGCAGGCATAGCAGGATTCCGAGTGCATGGATGGTGACGTTGATCTGACCGGCCAGCCTCTTCATTTCGGCGGCCGCGGACAAAACTTCGCGCCCTGCCCCGGATTTTTCCAAAAAGGCATTACATTGGTCGGCCGTCACGCCGCGAACAGTGCCCTCGATGCCAGAAAGCGTGCGTGTGAGGTCAGGTCCGGTGAACCGAGCCAGCAGCTTCATGATTTCTGCAGGGTCCGACAATGCTTGCCTCCTAAATGACTTCGACAAGATCAGACCCGTCCCCGTCAATGCGAGCCTCTTCCCAGGTCAGCCGGCACCCTTCGTTGAAGACCGCGATCATCTCTTGAGCGGTCTTTCCGGCTCTAAGCGTCGCCGGCGTAGAAGGGTCGGCAGACATGACGATCTGCGTGATGTGGAGATCGGCTTTTCCCGCCTGATACCAGCGTTCCGCGCCGAACGGCTGGGATATTGAAAGCAGAACGTCTATGTCACCGGGGACCGCTTTTAGCGGCTCTTTGACGAATGAGCCGAAGATATAAGCGCGGTAGGTCCATCCCTTGGCAGCGATAACGGCCAGCTCAGCTTGCAACATGTGGATCAGTTCAATACGGCGGTGATTGAAGCCGTATTCATCCACGAACGCTGACCAACCCATTGCTTTTGCCAACGGCGCTTTCCCTTGCTTCTACCTGCCCGCATTGTGGTCATAGCTGGCTGTCCGGACAATGGGCAACTCGTCAATGCGCGTCGTGTACCTGGGCGAGCGCCTGTCGAACTTGGCTTGCCATTCCTTTTTAATACCGACAGCAGCCGCCACCAACGTGCCGCGGCCGAATTTCGCGTTCACAGCATCGAGGGCGGACATGAGACGGTCGGAATTTTCTCGATCGCGCGCATCAAATAGCGGCCGCGGCGCTGATCGCGCCGGGATCAGATCGTCCATGATGATGCCGGCCTTGGAATATCGAAAGCCATCCTTGAAGATCTTACGCACGCCGCGTTGCGCGGCGCGGATCAGATCGAACGTGTCTGCCGACGCTTCCGGCAGATCGATGGTCGTTTGCGCCGAGTGCGTTGGATCTCGCTCGTTGAATCGAGACGTGTGCATGAACACGGCCAGGTGGGAGGCTTCCAGTCCATGGCGCCGCAACTTCTCCCCTGCCCTCGTGGCATAGGACGCGACCGCTTCGAGCATACCTGCCAAGTCGGTGACAGGCGTTCCGAAAGACCGCGTGACCGCGCATCCCCTTCGTTGCGGCGGCACATCTTCTAGCGCCATGCAGGAAATCCCCTGAAGCTCTAAAACGGTTCGCTCTCCGACGACGCTCAGAAGGTTTCGCGCCAGTCGAGCATTGAGCCGGGACAGGTCGCCGGCAGTCTTGATGCCGAGCTCGAAAAGTTTGGCCTGGGAAGCTCTGCCCACACCCCAGACCTCGCCTACCTCGATCCGATCGAGCCATTCGGCCCGAACCGCATCATCGGTTAGGTCGCAGACGCCTCCCAGGTCGGCATTCTTTTTGGCGACGTGATTGGCGAATTTGGCGAGCGTCTTCGTCGGCGCAATGCCAACGCAGGTCGGTATTCCGGTCCACTTATGCACCGTAGAGCGCAGATCGAGGCCGAAGGTGCGCCGATCGCGCGGACGAACATGGGCCACATCAAGAAAGCTTTCATCGATGGAGTATATCTCGACGTCCGGAGCCCATTGCCGATAAATGGTATTGAGCCTCGCGCTCATGTCGCCATAAAGCGCATAGTTGCTCGAAAAAACCGCCACACCATTGTCGCGGCAAAGATCGCGAATTTTGAAGAACGGTTCGCCCATACCAATGCCGAGGGCCTTGGCTTCGGCGGTCCTGGCAACGGCACAGCCATCATTATTCGACAGGACAATGACCGGTCGCAGCGCCAGCTTGGGCGCGAACACCCTTTCGCAAGAGCAATAGAAGCTGTTGCCGTCGACCAGTGCAAACGACTTCATCGCCGCTTCCTGTCTCGCAACCAGTGGATATTCGACGTTGCCACACCCCAGATTTCGACTTCCGCAATTTCGGGAAGGCTGAAAAGCGGCATGTCCCGGTTTTCGAACAGTAGTCGCGCGCGGCCGCCGTGGAGGCTAAGCCGCTTTAGGGATCGCTCGCCGTGCACAATCGCCACAACAATATCGCCGTCCATCGGCGTCAAACTGCGGTCGACAACCAGCAGATCGCCATGGAAGATTCCGGCATCACGCATGGAGTGACCGTCCACGCGCCACAAGAACGTCGCCGGCGGATTAAGGATCAGCAGGCGCGAGAGGTCGATTGCCTCTTCGATATAGTCATCAGCAGGCGACGGAAAACCGGCGCAGAGCCCATGCAGCATGAGAGGAACGGAAATCTCCGCCTCAATTTTCAGGCTCGCCAGCATTCAAGAAAACTCCTTTCACCGGTGTTGAGCGAAAGGAACAAATAGGGAACATAAGCGATGCCGAAAATCAAGCACCCATAAGCTGCACCTCGATCAAATCAGCGGCGCAAGATCCGATTCGATCCACAAAAGATCGAACCATCGACCATCAAACTCGGTGATGATGAAGTGCTGGGCCTCGGTATAGGTCCGCTTTAGCCAGCCCCGGCTTTGCGTAAACTCGGCCATGTCATTGAACCAATGGCCGCTAATTATGCTGCCTTGAGCAAACACGAGGGCGTAAACGCCTTTGTTTGGAAAGCCCTGTATCAGCGGGATTTCCCGGTTTGATAGAGCAAACTGCATAGGGTTCTCAGTGGCTGTTTAACGCCGCGTCGCAGAGCGTGGCCCATGCCGCGCGCAGTTCCAGCAATTCGGTTTGATGCGAGGTCGGGAAACCGCGCTTCATGCGCTGCGCCATCGACAGGCCGAACCGGTTCTTATCCCCGAATCCGGACGGCAGGATTTCACGGGCGCTACACAGTGCGAAGAGCTTTGCGGTCGGTTCGTCAGCATCGGCCGACTGGATGGACAGATCGACGGCCGAGCCGAGATAGTCGGCCAAGAACTGACCGAACGCCGACGCCAGCCGTTCGCATTGATCGTTCTGCAGGGCAGACGGCAAGTGCCCCTCCCAGAGGGTCGCCAGATTGGCATCTGACCGCTTTTCGGCCTCTTCCGCGAGCGTCCAAAGATGCTCCCGATTTTCAGCCCAGGGCGCAGAAATGTTCGCCGGCACGATGATCTGAGATTGCAGAATCCGGCGTGAACAGGAAGGTCGATGGACCTCTCCATTCACGCCGCGCAGCTCCTGGCCGCTCTTATCAGCGGCGACAGCGATAACGCTGGTATTTTGGCGACGGCCGATCCGCACGACCTTGAGGACGTGCAAGCCGGTCGGAACGATAGTCATTAGCTGCCATTGGGATCGAATTTCAGGAACACCCGATCCTCCCATGTTGTCCGATTCCAGACATGCGGCCCGTTAGCTGGTTGATCGTCGGCGTTGCTCTCAATCACCTTGCCGTCGAACTCGATGCTGATCTTGCCGCTGGCGCGAAGGCCAACCTCGTTCAGATCGGCCAAGGCTTGCGCCGGCACTTCCGGCGATGAAATCACAACCGCACCGTCTTGCTGGCGACGGATCGTGAGAAAATTGTTGTTGCTGCCCCGCGCGTCGGGGAAGCCGACGACCGGTGCGGCTTCCGTCAACTCCCCATTGACCTTCATGGCGAAGTCATAACGGCCCTCGCCCACATAGGCGAAGCGCGTCATGCCGGGGAGCGCCAATCCTCCGGCCTCTTGCTTTTTCAAGTCTGCATCATGGTTTGGCGGTATTGCTTGACCCTTGGCGATCGCGCCCACTGTGCGCGGTTCAGCAAGACGGCCCTCAAGGGCAGCGTCATAGCTGTAACCCTTCATCACTATGTCGGCGTCGAGCTGTTCAGGCAAAACGCAGCCGCTCAAAAGAGCGGCTACGCCAAGGATCAACGGGAGCGTCAGGCCCCTTCTCGAAAGTATGGGCATTTATCTCTCCACATAGCCGGTTTGATAGGCGCCGGGAAAAACAATGTCCTGATCCACGAGGATATTGAAATTGTACCCCGGCCGAATTTCCAGCGTCGGCTGGATATTCATGTTCCGGTCGATGGTGCGATCCGCCACACGGCCGAAAGTCTCAGCAAAGTTGCGGCGGGCCGCGTCAGTAGGATCTTGCTGTGTCACGCCGAAAGCGTTCCGATTGCTTTCGGGCATTGCCATGTCGATGCCCGTTCCGATCGCTGCGACGAGGATGGCATTCCCCCATATGCGCCAGAAATGGTTGTCCACCTTGTCGTTGAAACCGCCATAGCCCTGCGTGTCCACGCCAGCCATGCCGCCGATTTGCAAGGTCGAGCCATTGGGGAAGATGATATCGGTCCATACGACCAACACCCGCTTTTGCCCAAAGGAAACCTCTGAATCGTAACGGCCAAATAGCTTTGTTCCCTGCGGGATCAACAGCCGATGGCCTGTCGCGCTATCATAGACATGTTGACGGACCTGGCCGGTGATCCGGCCGGGAAGGTCGGAGTTTATGCCGGTAATGAGGGTGGCAGGGATCATCGAGCCGCGCTTTAGCTCGAATGGCGAAAGCTGCGGAACAACTTGATTCGGCAAATAGCCGGCGTCAGCAATGTCCTGATTAAGGAACGAGATTTTGCCTTGCTGATTGTTCGGATCGGCCATGCCCCCCGCACCGCCCGGCCCGCCGCCAGCTGCGCGCATCGCGGCCGAAAGCAGGTCAGCATAGCCGCCCTGCTGTCCACCTGCACCGGTGCCCTGCCCCTGCCCTTGACCCTGTTGCCCGCCGCCCTGCTGCTGGGTCACACTGCCAACGTCAATCGCCATTGGGCTGTTGCGGGCATTGGTGTTTGCCTGCAAAGCCGCAAGTTGCTGGCGGTTTTGCTCACGCAAAAGGTTTTCCTCATGCTCGCGCATGAGGCGTTCGCGCCAGTCCGCTTCTGGCTCGAGTGTCGAAACCTGCTGTTGTTGTGCCGGCTGCTGTGTGTTGGGCCGTGACCCTGGCTGAAATGGATTTATCCCTTCGGGACTTTCCATCGCTCCCGTACCGGGCGTGATAATCAGCGGATCTTGCCGGGGCGGTTCATTCACCCCGTCGCTGATATTGCGCGTCAGCTCGTCCGCGAAATCCGATGCTGGCTGGCCGGTACTTTCCTCTGGCTGCGCGCCGCCGCCACCCATGAGGCCGCGCTGGGACATGCCCCAGATTACGACCACAACGAGGATGACGATGATGCTGATGAATATGATGATGGGGAGCCGGTTGAGGCGGCGGATTTTCGGTTCCCCCTCATTATCCCCGGCTGATCCTAAATCGATAGAACTCATATCCCAGCCCTCTTACGTTTCGCCGCGCTTCATCACGGAAAGCGGACTGGACGGCACGGCGCCAGTCGTCGTCGCCTGATAGGAGCGGGCCAGCTCGACGCTCGATGTCGAGATCCGCGCAAGCACCTGACCGTCAGCCGTATCAACCGTGTAGGCCAACGGGATCGCGCCGGCGCCGGTGGCGGCCGGATCGACCGCATAACCCCAGCTACGCAGATGCTTGTCGAAAGCCGTCGCAAAGGCGCTGTTGTCGCTCTTGAGAGCGATCGTGCCTGTACCTGGGCCAACATGCTCCGCGAGCCGTGCAACCATGTCGGCGGCTACGCCTTCTGCCGAGGTCGCGTCAAGTTTTGCGGCGTCCATGCTGGCCTGCGGCGAGAAGTAGCCGCCTGTCGTGGTGCAGGCTGCCAGAGAGAGCGAGACGAAGGCGACGGCTGCAATGCGCGAAATTTTGGAGTTTACCAGCATCGGTTAACCCCTCCTGTTGATGGTGATTTTCTGCTGCTGACCACCGACGCCAGAAATCAGGATGGCACGGTCGATCAGGTAATCGACCACCATCATGTTGTTGTTCAGCCGGTAGTTGACGATCTGGTTTTGCCCGCCTGAGACGACATAGAGGACCGGGGCATCACCGCTCCCGAGGTGGCCGGGGAACTGAATGTATGTCTTGGTGCCGTCCGTATAGATGCGGGTTGGCTTCCAGCGAGCAGAGCCCGACATGGAAAAATTGAAACTCAGATTTTCGGCAGGAACGCCAGCGCCGGGAATGATGCTGTCCGAAATCTGTTGATTGACGGCCGCAAGCTGCTGGCGAACGTCTTCCGGGTAGTTGAAGGCCACACGCGCCATGTAGCGCGAGCCGTGGGATTCCAGATTGATATGATAGGTGCGGCGCGAGGTCGTGACGACCATGGACGTCTTAAGGCCCGCTTCGGCGGGCTTGACGATCAGGCTGATACGCTGGCCTTCCGGCGAGCCGGAAGAGGCCGGCTCCACCTGCCAACGAACGGTGTCGCCTACCAGCACGTCGCGCACGGCTTCGCCGGGCTGCAACTGAACTTCGCAAAGCTGCAATGGCGCGCAAACAACCGTCGGCTGCGTCTCGCCAAAAAGATAGATAACCTGGCCGTCCGGCCCGCGCGTCATCACAGCGCCGGCACCCTGCCATTGACCCGAAAGCTGGGTTCCCCGCTGGGCGTTATAGTCGGCTGTCTGGCCCAACGAGGGCGCGACGGTGGACAAGATCAGCGCGGCAGCAACGCTCGCACGCAATTTCACAATGTTGAACATCAGTCTCTCCGCGAGCGTATTAAAGTTGGGCCGTCCAATCGAAGTCTTTGAGGTAAAGACCGATTGGATTCAGACGAATGATAGCCTCGTCCTGGGGTGGCGATAGGGTAACGGTGGCAACTCCGCGCCAACGGCGGGTTCGCAATTCTTTGCCGGAACGGTCGCGTTCAATCTCGGTCCAATCGATCTGGTAGGACTGGTTTGAGAGGGCGACGATGTTGTTGATTTCAACCGAAACCGTGATCGTGCGAGCGCGATCAAAAGGCGAATTGTTGCGGAACCAGTTGTTGACCTTCTCGGTCGATGGGTCCGTGCGCCGCAGCAGTGCATAGGTGCGGTCGATATAGCCCTTCTGGACCACATTATCCGGCGTGATCGAGCGGAAGTTCGTCACCCACTGGCCGATCATGTTGCGAACGACGCGCTCGTCCGCATACTCGATCTGGGCAGGAAAGCCGCCAGAAACCGAATTGCCGAGGGTATCGACCTCCACAATGTAAGGGACAAGTTTGACCTGTGTTGCCTGATACAGCGAAAACCCGGTGGTGATGGTCGCCAGCACGAGAGCGACAGAGCCGACCGTCATCCACGCTTTAGCGGCGCGGCCCGCGCCGCCCATTCGCTCATTCCACTCATGGCGAGCCGCAAGGTACGGGTTCTCCAAATGCTTTAGTTTTTTGGCCATGGCCTAAAATCCTGCCTTTTAAGATGCGCGGGCCATGCCGCTTATGATTTTGTCTTATTGTTTCGCAGGCCCATCGATCGCGATGAGCCGCCTACGTCAGAACCGTGCGATCCCATGGCGGCTTTCGCCGCCGTTCCGGCCAAGGCGCTCCCGCCACCCTTCATTCCCGCAGCTACTTGACCCATGAGGCCCGAACCGGCCGCTTTCGCTGCACCTGCCGCCGCGAAGCCCGCGCCAACGCCAGCCGCGGTTGATGCCGCAAAAGCTGTGACCTGCGCGCCGGATCTGATCGCCTCCATGCCGTTCGACACTGAGACGCCCTGGACGACACCTTGGATGATGTTCGGCACGTACATTGCGATAATAAAAACAACGACTGAAAGGCCGCCGACGATGATCGAGCTAAGCCACTGTTGTTCGCCTGCAGGCGGAGCCTGCGAGAACGAAATCAGCGTCTCGGAACCGATAGCCGCGATCATGACAAGAGCCATGAGCTTCATGCCCACCGAGAACGCATAGACGAGGTACTTGATGGCGAAATCCTTAGTGAAGCTGGACCCGCCAAGGCCGAGCATAATCATGCCGGCCAGCAGGCCCACGTACATTTCCACCAGCACGGAAACGAAGATAGCTGCGACCAAGGAAAAGCTGACGATGACGAGGATGCAGGCAAAAACCGCCGCGATCGCGCCAACATTGTCTTCAAACAAACCGACCTTGATGTGGTTCGAAAGCTCGCTTGCCACATTGATGCCGGCGTTGAAGGTATTGGCGGGGGAGGCGGACCCTGCGCTGCCAGATCCAATCTGGAAAAGACTGGAAACCATGGCTTTCGCGAACTCCGGCCCTGTCTGCAACAGGAACAGGAAGAAGCCAATGAACAACACGCGGCGGATGATTTCCGCAACCCATGTATCGAGTGATGGAGCAGCGATCGCGAGCCATACAGCGGCGATGCCGATCTCAATACCGGCCAAGATCCAGAACAGGGAAGTAGCGCCTTGAAGAAGGCGCGTTTCCCATGTTTTGGCGGCGTTAGACATGGAGTTTTCAAGCGTCGTGAGAACGCTACCGTCCTGAGCAAATGCCGCATCGGTCAAGCCGAATGCAGCGATGGCGAATACCGCCAATCCTAAAACCGTCGCCCCGCGCATGGTGTGATCCTTAGAACCTTGGTTGCATTTCCTGCCCGCCCGTAGTCGGGAGCGGATCTCGCGGCGCGAATACATTCCGCGACGGTTGCTCGGCGTCGGCTGGTGCCGACGCCTCTTGGTTCGTGACAAAAAAGTAGGAGATACCTCCGCCCGCCGCAGCAACGATCACGAGAAGGACAATCAGGAGGGGGAGTTTGATCTGCATCAGAACCGCACTTCCATGTCCTGCCCGCCGCTCGTTGACGGCTTATTGCTGTCAAAGAACGTTTCTCTACGCTGCTGGGCGAGATCCTTGGCCGCCTGTTCAGACTGGTACCAAGTCCCCATCATCGTGGACTGCTGGGCGATCAAAGCACGAAGCTTTTGCATCTGGTCGACCTGCTGGCTGGCGATCGAGTGGCCGACCTGCAAAGCCTGCATCTGGCCCACTGATGACTGCGACTGCTGCTGAAGCTGACGCATCGTGTTCTGTTCGGTATCGAACTGCTGGGCCGTCATGCCCGCCTGAGCGAGCGTGCCGCCGATCGTGTCGCGGTTGGTCTGTGACCACTTGCCGTATTGTTCGGAATAGTTTTCGCCGCCCTGGACGCCGGAAGCGAAGTCCTCAAAGCTGGGAAAGCGCTGTTTCAGAACATCGTCCAAGCCACCCATCGAGAAGGCGATGCCATCACCTTGCTGGGTCAGCTGGCGCAGGCGGTTGAGATCGTTCATTGCCTCGCCCCAGATGTTGTCGGGGAGCTTTTCGAGGTTCTGCAACATCGTCCGGTACTGGTCGAGCTGGTTCTGAATCTGTGTGACCTGGTGGGCAATCTGCTGCGCCTCGTTGGCGAGCGATTGCACCCCCTGCCCCGACTGTTCGAGCAGCTGGGCATTGTTGAGCAGCTGGGTCCACTCGGTGGAGCCACCAGCCGCTGCCCCGGCCTGAACGGCCGTAGGGCTTACGGCCAGCAACAGGCCGACAATTGCATTACGAAGCAAAGAGCTGCGCTGCATTTTCGATTCCTCTCATTTGAAGCCAATGACGCGGCCAGTCATCACCATGCTGGTCGTACAGTTCGTTGATGCGCTTGAGGTCTTCCTTGCCGGACACGCCGACGAAGGACAGGGTGATAGGGCCAAGAGCCATGTCAAAAAGGCGCCGGCCATCGGGCGAAACCACGTAGTATTCCCGCTTGGGCGTGGCGGTCGCGACGATTTCAATCTGGCGATCGTTGAAGCCGATCCGCTCATAGAAATCACGGGTGCCGCTCTCGCGTGCCGCGCCATTCGGCAGGCAAATCTTGGTCGGGCAAGATTCCTTGAGAACGTCCATGATGCCGGAATTGTCGGCGTCCGAGATCGACTGCGTTGCCAGTACGACCGCGCAATTGGCGCGGCGCAAGGTTTTGAGCCATTCGCGGATCTTGTCGCGAAAGGCCGGATGGCCGAGCATGATCCAAGCTTCATCGAGAATGATAAGGCTGGGCTGGCCGGTCAGGCGCTTTTCGATGCGGCGGAATAAATAGAGCAGAACCGGGACAAGGTTGCGCTCGCCCATGTTCATCAGCTCGTCAATTTCGAAGGTCTGGAAATTCGAGAGGTTGAGGTTGTCCGTCTCGGCATCGAGCAGATTGCCCATCGGGCCATCCACCGTGTAGTGGCGCAATGCTTCCTTGATAGACTTCAACTGGACGCCCGACACGAAATCGGAAATCGAGCGGCGCTGCGACTTCGACATGAGATCGATCTGGTGAGCGATCGCATTGCGATGGTCAGGCGTTACCGTCTCGCCCGACATGACGATCAGGGTTTCAATCCATTCGGATGCCCAGGCCCGGTCAGAGTCGGTTTCAAGCTCACTCAGCGGGCAGAACGCAAGCGTTTCGCTCGCCCCCACATCGTAGAAGTCGCCGGCGACTGCCCGCGTGAGCGGGTACATCGAGCGGCCCTTGTCGAAAGCGAAGACTTGGCCCTTGTCGTATCGGCGGAACTGCGCCGCGATCAGCGCCAGCAAGGTTGACTTACCCGAGCCGGTCGGCCCGAAAATCAGCGTGTGGCCCAAGTCGCCAACATGCAGATTGAGCCGGAACGGCGTCGAACCTGACGCCACCAGCATCAGCGGCGGCGAGTTTTCGGGGTAGAACGGGTTCGGGTTGTTCGGCTCGCCGGACCATACCGAATTAAGCGGAACCAAATCCGCCAGATTGCGCGTGTGGATCAGCGGTTCGCGGATATTCGCATACCAGTTCCCCGGTAGACTGCCCAAAAAGGCTTCCGTCGAATTGAGGGTTTCGATCCTGGCGCCGAAACCTTCCGACTGGACGAGGCGACGCACAAACTCGGCTTGCTTGCGCAGTTTGGCATCATCATCACCGAACAGGACGATGACCGGCGTATAATAGCCATAGGCAACGAGCTGGGAATTGGCCGCTGCAATAGCGTCCTCTGCCTCGCCCACCATCAGCAGGGCGTCTTGGTTCACCGATCCGCTATTGGTCTTGAAAAGCTGGTCGGTGAAGGGTCGAACCTTCTGAATCCACTTCTTGCGCGTGCGCTCAAGTCGCTGCGTGGCCTCAAGCGGGTCCATGAACATGAATCGGCTCGACCAACGATAGGTCAGCGGCATGAGATCCAGCACGTTGAGAATGCCGGGATAGCTTTCGGCCGGAAAACCGTCGATGGCGACGATCTGCATATAGCGCCCGTCCACCATGGGAGAGAGGCCATGGTGAAACTCGGCCGTCGCCAGATAGTCGAGATACATCGGTATCTCGGGCAGGCGAACAGGGTGGTTCTCGCCCACAAGGCAGAACCGCACGAACTGGAAAAGATCGTCGTATTTCGCAACGCGATAACCGCCGCGATCAGGCACTTCCTCAGTGACCATGCGGCGGATCGAGACCAGATTGCCCATGTATTGCTCGAACTCGCGGATCGAGTTTTTGAAATACTCAAGGATGCGGTCGGCATTGCTGGTAGTGCGGGATTCCGGGTCCGCGTAGATGTATTTCACCAGACCGGACTTGCGCCCATCCGGTTCGCGATAGGTCAGGATGATGGCGTGCTGGCTTTCAAAGTGGCCTTCCGCCGCCTCGAAACGCTGCCGGCGCTCATCATCAATGAGCGCGCTCACCTTGTCGGGGAAATGGGATCGATCCTTGGTCGGATAATCCGTGGTGGGCACCCGCACGGCCTCAACTTGGATCATCCAGCCCGTACCCAGGCGCGAAAGAATGGAATTAATGCCGCGCGAAACTTCGTTGCGCTCGAAATCGGTCGAGCTTTCGCTGTCGGGGCCAGCAAAATACCAGCCCGCCATCAGCGAGCCGTCCTTGAGCAACATGATGCCGTTATCGACAAGACCCGCGTAGGGCATGAGGTCAGAAAAAGATGCGCCGGTGTGGCGGAATTTCTTGAGTGATACCATCGTCAGTATTTCCGCCACGGCGTTGAGGTGGGCCGGTAGTACGAGCGGTATTTGATGTGCCGCAGATAGACTTGGCGCATGAGCGGATCAGCCTTCGCCATCATGCGCAGCGCGCCGACGACAAGAATCCAAATGGCGAAGCCAACCACGGCAGAAACGACCGTCAGCACCACGAAGATGAGGATGACCGCAGTTAGCCCGGTCACGAGGACAAGCTCACGGTCAGCCCCGAAAAGCAGGGTTGGACGTGAGAGGGCGCGGTGAATCCGCACCCTATCCAGTCGGCTTTCCTGCTCAGCCATGCGCACGATCCAGCGTCACAGTCTGGTGCGCCTCGAGCGGAACACCGATCGAGGAACCGCCGCCGCCGAACAGGCCAACAACCTGCGTCGCACCGAGCAAAATACCGCAGACAAGGACGACATAGGCGAGACGTCTGGCAAAGTCGTTGATCTCGCCGCCAAAAATGAGCATGCCGCCCGCGACCGCAACGGCAATCAGGGCGATACCCATAGCGACCGGGCCGGTGATGGACTGCTGAATCTGCTGCAACGGGGCTTCCCAAGGAAGACCGCCGCCGCCACCACCAGCGAAAGCGGGTTCGACCATCATAAGCGAGACGGCCGCGAAGCCGAGAAGCGTCAGAAATTTACGCGACATGGAGATTTCCCTGAGTTTTGGAGTTGGGCTTACCAACTGGCGTGATGAGATATTTTCCCTCGCGAAACCCATCGACCTTGAGAATTTCCCGAACCACGCGCCCCTTCGGGGTGCGCTCGATGGAGACGATCAAATCGACCGCCTCCCCGATGACTTCGGGCATAGGCTGGGAGCTTACTTCCGCGACGAGCTGTTCAAGGCGGGTGAGAGCCGCAAGGGCCGAATTGGAGTGAACCGTTGCGATCCCGCCGGGGTGGCCGGTATTCCAGGCTTTTAGAAGCGTGAGGGCTGCGCCATCACGCACCTCACCAACGATGATGCGATCCGGCCGAAGGCGCATCGTTGATTTCAGCAAACGGCCCATATCGACCGTATCTGTCGTATGCAGGATGACGTGGTTTTCCGCCGCGCACTGAATTTCGGCGGTGTCTTCCAGAATGACCAAGCGGTGATCGGGCGTCACCTCGACCAGTTCCGCGATAATCGCATTGGTCAGCGTGGTCTTGCCCGTTCCCGTACCGCCCGAAATGACGATGTTCTTGCGTGCCCCGATGGCTTCGCGGATCGCGTCGACCTGTGCCGGCGTCATGATCTCGTCGGCCACGTACTTGTCGAGCCGGATCGCCATGGAGGCTTTCTTGCGGATCGTGAACATTGGCAGAGGCGAAGCTGGGGGCAACAGCCCCTCGAAGCGATGCCCGCCAAGCGGCAGCTCGCCCGAGATAATCGGGCGGTCCTGATCGACTTCGGTTTTGAGAGCGTGGGCGACCTTGCCGATGACGATTTCAGCATCATGGGAGGTCATGGTGCCGGCGATATCCATTCCGGCGCCAATGCGCTCGATGAAAATATTTCCGTCCGGATTGAGCATCACTTCGACCACAAGCGGGTCGTCGAGTGCTTCGATGATGATTTGGCCGAGCGCATCGCGCAGGCTGTTTTCAAGCCTCCGCCGAGACTCTTTCGCGCCGTCCCTACTCATGCCCGCCCCCTAAGCGTTCAAAGTCATATGACTATGTTGCGCTGGTGGTTCTGATTTAGACTCTTATTCGTGTCAACCTCACCCTCTGGAAAACCTTCCTGGGCTGGATGGTTTTTGCAAGGTTGGGCGGAATGTGTAACTCGACAGCACCACCAGTCGGAATCGCCTAAAGGCGTTTTTCCGACTAAGAAAAAGCCCAGACACCATCAATTTCGATGGCTAGACTTTTCTATATGTGAAAGTTAAAAGGGATGCAACCGCAAGACCGACTCGTATGGCATCTGGTGAAACAGGTTGTTGAATCCATATTACCCGACGAAACAGGGCCGGCCCGCCTTCAACAGGTGGCCGTACTGCTCACCATCAATGCTTTGCAGGATGGACCCGAGCCGGTGACGACAGCCCGAATTGGGGAGATTTACGGGATCACCCCTTCGACAGCACACAAGCTGATTACCCGCCTACTGGAGCGGGGGCTGATCGAGAAAGAAGTAATCCGCAACAGGCAAAACCGTGGTCATTCCACGGCTTTGCGGATCGTAGAGACTGAAGAAGTTAAGCAACTTCGTTCCGTAATACACACCGGCAATTGATCGGCATGGGGGTTTTGTGACGCGCGGGCCAAATTATACAGACAAGATTAGCCCGCTGCGCTCCCCTATAGCCTTCCCCCTGTCCTCTTTTCACTTCCATCACAGCAACTCGCCCAGGTCGTTATCCACGGCCAAGGCAGGACCGGTCACGGCTGGATTGCAGATGGTTACTGGTAAATTAACGAAAGGGAGTAGAATTGGCCGGGTGCCAGATTCGCACCGAGTCGCGAGCCAGGGCGTCCCAAAAGGGCGGGGCGATTTAACATTCCTGCGGAACGGTCCTCATTTTTGAAAAATGTCGATCCGCAGAAAAATAAAATCGCGTTCCTCACGTTCGTTAAACACGGTCCTCAGAAACGTTAAGCGCTTTTGAGTGGCCTTGCATGTCAACCGCGAATCCGGCATCAATGCCAATGTCTCAGATCAAGATTGGAAGGATGAAGTTTGAAGACAGCCCAAAAAGAATAAAGGCCCCGTAGCCGAAGCGACGGAGCCTATCTTCATACCCTGGGTCGCCAAACCCTAGAGCAGCTGGAAAACTTGCTCTCGAAGATAGTCTCTCCGGAAATTTTGTCAATCAAAAACGCCGCTTCTGGCGACGGGATCGCTTTGCCATTTTCAAGGAGATCCTATGTCGACACCAACCGGATTCCGGGCAATGACGCCTGGAATAAACAAAGCCCATTTGCTCGCTGAGCAATGGGGCGCGCAGACGGCAGTTGCCAAAGACCGCGCCCTACTTGCGTTCAACATGACCGCGAAACTCATCGGGGTTTCTGCCCAAGGTCGCGAGATCATCAACATGATCGCCAGCTTTACCCGCGATTGCGATTGGGAAGGTGACAGCCGCCCGCTCGCATGGCCGGACAATCAGAGGCTAATGGATCAGACAGGCCTTTCACCGGCCGCGCTCAAGCGAAACTTTCGCGCCTTGGCCGAGGCCGGCCTGATCGCATTCAAAGATAGCCCGAACGGTCGCCGCGTCGGCCGCCGCAATGCTCACACCGGAAAGATCGAGCTGGATCGCAGCTACGGTATCGATCTGGCTCCCCTTGGGATCAGAACGCCCGAGCTGGAACAGGTCGCCGCAGAAGAGCGCCGCCGTTCCGATCACACCCGCAACCTGGCCCACCAGTTTACGAGACAGCGAAAAATGCTGACCTCGATCTTGGAAGCGGCCACCGAGAACGAACTTCCCGGCCCTTGGGAAGATTGCGCCGACGAGCTGGCAACATTGGCATATGCCCGTCGCGGCCGTTGCGATACCGCACGGCTCGAAAGCCTTTGCGACCGTATCGCGGCCGTCCTTGAGCGGGCCAATACGGCATACACCGCAGCGGTCGATAGATTCCGCAATGGTTCGACTGCCCGCCCTGCCCCCGCCGAGGCGACGACAGGAGCCGAAGGCAATTCATTCGACATGAATATGAGCCCCTTGGGGTCCGTCAGCGAGCCGCACATACAGAATACAACCGAGAAAAAAATCCACGATTTGTACAAGGATGAACGGCGAGCCGCTAACGCGGCCCAACTCGGTTTGTTAGACGCCGGCACTGCCGGCGAAGAGGGCTTTGGAATAAAGCCTGAGAGCGCGGAAGCGCCGGCGCAAGACGGAAAAATCAATGCCCAGCCGATCGATTTGACAACGATCAAGACGCTGTGCCCCGGTTTTTGGGAATGGGTGTACGCCAAGAACGGCGTGGCGACCTGGGATGACGTGGTTGTGGCCGCCGCTGGGGTGGTCCGCGCCGGAATGCAAATCCCTGAATCGACATGGAAGGCCGCGGCGCATCTTTTAGGCCGGGAAAGGGCCGCCGTTGCGGTCGCCCTGATCTTTGAAAAGAACGCAGAGGGTATTATTACGACGCCCGGAGCTTATCTAAACTCAATGGTCACGCGAGCCGAACAAGGAAACTTGCACCTGGAACCGTCGCTTTTCCATTGGCGTAAGCCGAGAAAAGGGCGCGGAAATCCGCCCAGAACGATAAATTAGGAGGCCGGCCATGCAGATGACGACCCGCACGGACAATGCCATCAAGATCATGCTCTATCTGGCCGCCCAGATGGAAGATCGATGGGTGCCCGCCTCTGAAATCGGTTCCGCCATCGCTGCATCAGGCTTCGTCGTCCAAAAAATCGTTCTCGATCTGTCGCTTGCAAACCTTCTCAGCACGTCGCGAGGCCGCTATGGCGGCATTAAACTCAAGCGCGACCTGGCCGACATTCCGCTTTCGGAAGTCGTCGCCGTGGGTGAACGCGAGACCGGCTGGAAGTTTACCGAGTGCGATCGGCGGCCCGATTGCGACTGCTATTTGAGCGGCGGCAAGTGTACTTTGCGCGCGATGTACCGAAATGTCCAAGAGCAGATCATGGGTATATTCGGGGGCATAACGTTAGCGCAGCTTCGGACAAAAGAAACTGACCAAGCCGCGCGTGAACACTATGCAAACTATCGTTCTAAAGCCGTTGATGACATAAAAGTGAACGTGAATACGTAAGCTGTGACGGGCATTTAGCCCGGAAATAGATCGTATTAGACGCTTTCGAACAGTTTGAAGCTAACATTTGTTATTTAAGGGCTTGCCGTGGAGCAATTGTCCAAACTATGGGCTTTGGCCCTATCAGCGATTGTGCTTTCAACATCACCAGTTGTAGCGCAGTCAATGAGCGGCAAGGTTTCCGTGGTCAATGGAAGCCAATTTCAGATGCTTGGAGCGAACGTTTCTGTTCAGCTCTATGGCATCGAGGCGTGTGCGATGGATCAGATCGCGCACTACAATGATGTAGCATGGCGCTGTGGCGTCGTTTCTGCAGGATGGCTTACGCAGCTCACTCTTGGATACGAGGTCAAGTGTTTGGAAGAGGGGTCAGCCGGTTATGCCTCCATTTATGGGCGATGCTTTTTGCCCAATGGAGATGACATCGCAAAGCTGGCCCTAGAAGCTGGAATGGCATTGGCCGCTCGTCAGAATGGTCAGCCGATCGAGAGTACCTATGGATTGATCGAAGACGAAGCCCGCAAGAAAAAAGCCGGGATTTGGTCTTCTAATTTTGTGCATGGGGGGGTGTTGTATCGCGCAGGGAGCCTTTGAGTGACGTTAGGACGTGCATTTAAGACTATTTTTGGCGCATCCGGGCTATCGCCCGACCCGGCTTTCCCCGCCCTTAAAGGGCTTATCGAGCCAAATCCGGCTCACTTCGGGGGCTTCCTAAAGCCCGCCGCCGTCTCCTACGGAGACGCCTGCCGGCAAGGAAACCCAACCTCGCAATTGGTTTGTCTCGCCCTATCGGGGTCAATCCGTCGCGCTAAACTGTCGTTTTCTAATCGGGGGAACGACGCGTGGACGTAAATTCCAGACAGGAGCTGCCGGCGCAGCTGGGGCCAGTATATTACCAATACGCCGTCGATAAAATCATCTGCTCGCGTGGCGACACGATCAACCAGTCAATGGCGATAAAATGCGTCGGCCTCTACACCGTTATCTGCCGCCTGGTTGCAGAAGATCCGGACCTAACTCAAACCAAATTGGCCGAACGCCTCGGGACAACATTTCCCGGTCTGAATCGTCCGCTCGACTATCTCAAAAGCCTCAAGCTCGTTTCGGCCGCGCTGCATAAAGTGCCTGGCACACAGATCAACGTCCAGCGTTTGCAGGTTCCTCGTCCAGTGGTCGAGATGTTCAAACGCGATCTCAAGCGCGCTAACACGAGCGAGCCAGACGAAGATATTGTCGAATACGGCCAGATGGTCCCGAAAGAATGGCTCGATATAGTCGGCCTCGTCATCACCAACCGCGGCTGCGACACCCCGGCCCGAAAGCTCAAGGCTCTCGGCCTGATACCATTCATGGCGCGGCTGGCCGCCGACGGTTTGCCTGTCACGCGACCCGTCCTTTCGCGGAAGCTTGGTATGGCTGAAAATACCCTGGGCCCGTTCATAAAGTTTCTCGAGCACACCAAGCTGGTCGAGATTGAGGAACGGCGCATTCCCGGACATATCGGTAAAGAATACGCAATCCACATCCCGGCCGCGATTGTCGATCGCGTCCGCCGTGCCGTGCGCCGGCTGGAAAAAGAGGGTGAAAGCCGAGACTGGCCGGGTAGCGTCCAGTTCCGAGAAATGGCCCGAGACATGCACCAGCAACTAGGCGAAATCTACGGCCAACGAAACGCGGCCGAATAAACTCCGGTCGCAACTTATGGGGGGTCAGCCGCGACCGGAGGTACTGATGCACCAATGGCGCGAATAATATAAACCATGGCTAGTCTTCATCGACAATAACAACCATGGCAATAGTTCAAGATCTGCGATTGATGCCATCGAATAACGCGATATTAGATCAACATAGAACGGTTTTGCCGGGGGCAGTCGGTCCCGGCTTTCGCTTCGCGGCGCTATGCTAAGCCTCCTGCGGCTACCCTGTTTCCGGTCAAAACCGTGTCGAGAATTCCCGCTTTCCCGCCCAGGGGCGGCGCTATGCTGAAAGCTCCGATGCTCGTCTTTGTCTGCATTGAATCTCGGCCGATGGCCGGTTGATCCAATCTTAGAGGGGAGAGAGGGAGCGGCCCCCTCTCCCCAGCAAGCCAGACAGGGCATCCCCCATCCTTCACTCATGCGACCAGGCGCAGGCTTTGCCTCGCTTGGTCTGTTCGTTGCAGGACGCGGACGCGGATTTGCTGCGCGGATCCGCGTTACCGCGCGCCTTTGGCGTGGGTGGTCCCCCCTGCCCTTTTCTGGCTTGCCCCCCTCTTCGCCGTTCGGATCGCCGAATGCTCGGGAGCAGGAGCGGGGCTCCTGCCCGATCAGGCAGGTGCTTCCGCTTCGCGGGAAAAGGGAAAAATAGGAGTTTCACCCCATGTCCGAGATCATCACCGTACCATTGAACAAGCTGGACGCTGACCCCAAGAACGTCCGCAAAACCTATACCGCCGAGAGCATCGAGGGCCTTGCCGCATCCCTGCTGGCACAAGGTCAGTTGCAGAATATCGTCATTCGCAAAGCCACAAAGGGCCGTTTCTTCGTCACCGCTGGCGGCCGCCGTCACGCCGCCTTCATGCTGCTGGCCGAGCGCGGCCAGATCGCGGCAGACTTCGCCATCGAGGCCAAGTTGAAGCAGGGCGATGACGCCACAGAAATCAGCCTGACCGAAAACGTCATGCGCGAGGACATGCACCCCGCCGACCAGTTCACCGCCTTCAAAGCCTTGTTCGATGACGGCAAGACCGTCAAGGACATTGCCGCCCGCTTCGGAACGACCGAAAACACGGTTACGCGCCGTCTGGCGCTGGCGCGTGTTTCCCCGGTGCTGTTTGAAGCCTACCGCGCCGAGCAAATGGCATTTGACCAGCTGGCCGCCTTCACCATCACCGACGATCACTCCCGACAGGAAGAAGTCTGGAAGTCCATCGCCGGGGCATGGGACAAGAGCGCCGACACCATCAAGCGCCGCCTGACCGGCGATGAAGTCGAGGCCAGCGATAAGCGCGTGGTCTTCATTGGTGGTCTGGACGCCTACGAGCTTGCCGGTGGCCCGGTTCGCCGTGACCTGTTCGCTGACATGAACGGCGGCTTTGCGTGTGATCCGGCATTGCTGGATAAGCTGGTGGCGGAAAAGCTTGAGGCCGAGGCCGAAGCCGTCAAGGCCGAGGGCTGGAAGTGGGTTGAAATCCACATGCAGCAGCCCAACAACTATTATTCCATGGATCGCATTTACGCCAAGACGGTCGAACTCAGCGAGGACGACAAAGCCAAGCTGGCCGAGCTTGAGGCGCAGCGCGACGAGCTGGCCGCGCAGATCGAGGCAGGACCAGAGGACGAGGCCGCAGAGGATCGATTCTCCGATCTGGAATTGCAGATCGACAATCTGCAAAACCGCGAAAAGGTCTTTACCGACGAGGACCGCAGCTATTCCGGCGTCATGGTGCTGATCGACTATCACGGCAAACTCAGCGTCACCCGTGGCATGGTCAAGGCCGAGGACGTCAAGAAGAAGGCACAGGCCGCAAGCGGCGAACCCATCGACAGCGACGACGACGAGGGCGAGGAAAAGGCCGCGACCCTCTCCCATTCGGCAACCTTGATCGAGGATTTGACCGCCCAAAAGACCGCCGTGCTGCGTCTCGAAATGGCGAACAATTCCGATATGGCCCTTGTCGCCGTGGTCCATGCCCTGCTGCTCAGCACCATCTATCGTGGCCGCGCCATGATGGGGAAGGCGCAGAGCGTCTTGCAGATCAGCCTTACCCATGAACGCCTTGAGGGATCGATGAAACGCCCCGACGAGAACAAGGCGCTTGAAGGCTGGGAAAGCCTCAAGGAGAACTTCGGCCATTCCCTCCCCGGCGATAGCGACGACCTTTGGGAATACCTCATGGAGCGTTCCCGCGATCAGCTTTTGAACCTGATGGCCTTCGCCGCCGCCCATTCGGTCAACGCCGTGGAGCTGAAATATTCCGGCGACCGGAAACAGGCTTTCGCCAATGCCGACCAGCTGGGCCAAGCCCTCAATGTGAAGATGGGCGACTATTTCACCCCGACCGTGGACACCTATTTCAGCCACTTGAACCGCCAGAGCATCGGCGCGGCTGTTGCCGAGGTTTGCGGCGCTGACTTCGCCGCTGGTGTTTCCAGCATGAAGAAGGCCGACGCCGCTGACTACGCTTTCAAGTCAGTCAAAGGCACCGGCTGGCTCCCGCCGCATATCCGCATTGCCCCGGCCCCGACCGACGAGGCCGAGGGCGCAGAAATCCACCAGTTCCCCGCAGCGGCTGAATAATCAGCCAATGCACCCCCGGCCACGTCGCTCCTTGCGTGGCCGGGTTCCCCCATTCTTGAGGTATAGACCCATGACCGATATTCGCCCCCTCACCAGCGACGAACATGCAGCCGTTCAGGCTTACGCCTTGGAACATGGCAGCGACTGGAAAGCCGCGCTGCGCGACGACTGGATGAACGCCAAAACCACCGGCACCCTACAGGCGCTGCGCAATTCTCACGGCCCAAGCTGGCTCGATGCCTATTCGATTGCCGACTGGCCCCGGTCCCTGTTCAGCGCCGAGATCGCGCTTGATCAGACCCCCGACCCGCGCCTTGCGGGCCTCGCTTGCCGCAAGCTGATTGCCGCATTCATCGAGTCCGAAGGATCGGTGAAGTGGGAAGAACTAGAGGACGCTTGCGCCCTTGCCGTCGAGGCGTTCGGACTGCCAGCGGATTTCATCGCAATAGCGCAGGAGGTGGCACCGTCCGATTGAGGGGAAGCCCGCTCCCCTTCCCCTCAAACTCCCCTTCCCGCCACGACCTCGCCCTTTAGGGGGCGGGGTTTTGAACTGGAAGAGATATGAAAACTAGGATATTATAATATCCTCGAAAGGATATGTTGCCATGCCGCTTTACATCAAAGACCCAGAGGTGGACAGGCTCACCAGCGAGCTTATCGCCATCACAAAAACTAGCAAGGTCGATGCGGTCAAGGATGCGCTCAAGAGCGCGATTGCCAGCAAAAAGGCCAAATTGCCCATCCGCGAACGTCTCGCCAAGACCCTCGCCATGGCTGATGCCGCAGGTCCGTTTCATCCCGGCGATCATAAGCAGGAAACAGATGAAATGTGGGGCGAGGATTAAGCATGCTGTTTATCGATGCCTCAGTGGCAGTCGCCATCATCGCCAAGGAGGACGATGGTCCTGCTCTCATGGAACGGCTGGAAAGTGACGGCGGCCCCTTTTACGTGTCCTCTGTCATGAGGCTTGAGGCTACGCTGTCCGTCGCGCGGCGTTTGGCCGGGAAAGACAACCCGGCCACACCTGAAATGTTCTCGACGGCGCGTGCCTTGGTCGAACAATTCATCGCTGACATGGAGGCCCGAGAGGTTCCGATTTCGGGCGATATTGGAACAAAAGCCGTCGATGCAGCCCAGGTGTACGGGAAGATCATCAACCACGCTGCCAAGCTGAATCTTGGCGATTGTTTCAGCTACGCTTGCGCGAGAGCCTACCGGACGAAGGTTGCTTATAAGGGCAATGACTTCATCCACACCGACATAGGCTGGCCGACACACTAGCTCTAAAGCCCGCCATTGGCGGGCTTTTTCATCTCTACAATTAAACATTTCCGAGCTTCGGGGCTTCCCGATAGCTTGACGGATTCATTGGCCCTATAGTGCCAATGTCACAAAGCGACGGAGAATGTTCGCACTATAGAAGGGGTTACACCATGGACGAGCTATATATGAAAATAGCAATTGGACTGGTCGGGATCATCGGCGCGGTCGTGGCCATCGGTGTGCTTCATTCAGTGGTCGAGACAAAGACCGGCTATAGGCCGTTCACCCGCCAAAGGCTCACCCTGTTGAGCTTTGTCGCTGCCCTCTACCATGGCGCGTTCTATCTGGCCGACCATACCGGCTACCTGGCCGGAAAACCGTGGGCTTTCCCGGCTATGGTCGCCGGTGCTGCAATCCTTGGCGGCGTCGTGATCTTCCAGAACTTCAAACATGCCGGAATTGTCTGGGGCGCAGTCGTCACCGCAGCGCAAGCCGTTATCCTGATCGTGCTTGGCCCGATGTTCGCGGCTATGCTGGCGCTGTTCGTCTTCAGAGGAATGACCAAGAGCTGGGGCAATGGCGGGGGCGCTGTCGCTTCCGCCCCGGCTCCCCAGCCTAATTTCCTCTACCCGAACAACATGCCGTACTGATTTCACTCCGCCGCCCTGTTCGGGCGGCTTCTTTTCATCATCGTCAGAATGTTGACCGTCCGTATTTGAAGGGCCGGAACAATGAGTCTTGAGTCCAAGAAGCCAACTTCCCTCGATAAAGAGATCGGCGCCAGAATTAGAAGCCGCCGCAAGGCGCTCAATATGACCCTTGCCAATCTTGGCCTGTCCGCAGGGATTTCCCATCAACAAGTGGTCAAATACGAGAAGGGCGATAACCGCGCCTATCCGGCTGCATTGGTGGCCTTCGCCCGATCGCTCGATGTGCCGATCAGCTACTTTTTCGGGGAAGCCCGCGACGAGCTGGCCGAGGACGAACCGGTTTTCCGGTTCGTCACAACGCCCGAAGGCATCGAGCTCAATTCCGCCTTCGCCAATGTCGTCGATGCTGGAAAGCGCCTTATGATCCTCGATATTGTCGAGGATCTTGCCGACTTGCATTCCCGGCTTGGGGCGGCTTCGCCCGCCCAGGCCGAAAACTACGCCGGAATGTAGGAGATCACCATGAACGACCAGCAGCCCGACAAGTCGCCCGAGGCCATCGCCGCTCGAAAGTCGGCCACCGATCAGGCTCGCGCCATGATCGCGCGGGCCGGATATCAATATGACCTCGATCTTGAAGCCGCGACCGCCGCCTATGTCGCTGGCGATCTCACCCATGAGGAATACCGGGCGCGGGCTTTGCTGACGGCCATGGACTGACGGCGGCCGCCAGCCTCGCGACCGGATCAGAAAAATGAAAGCCCGCCGATTGGCGGGCTTGCTTTCGTTCTGCAGGAGGGGAGAGAGGGAGCGGCCCCCTCTCCCCAGCAAGCCCGAAAAGGGCATCCCCCATCCTTCACTTCATGCTACCTGGCCGGACAAGCCGGGCTAGGTCTTTTCGTTGCAGGACGCGGGCGCGGATTTGCTGACGCGGATCCTCGCCGTCGCGCGCTGGCGCGTGGGTGGTCCCCCCTACCCTTTTCGGGCTTGCCCCCCTCTTCGCCGTTCGGGTCGCCGAATGCTCGGGAGCAGGAGCGGGGCTCCTGCCCGATCAGGCAGGGAGCCGCTTCGCGGGAAAAGGAGATAACCATTCATGGCAAAACTGACAAAGGCGCAGCGCAAGGCCCATGCCGAGGCAGAGGCAATTCTGACCAAAGACCGGCTTTCAGAGGACGAGCGGGAATTTGTGTTCCGCAATTGGCACGAGGGCGCGGAGTTCATCAACGGCGCAGCGGGCGCGTTCTTCACCCCTTATGATCTGGCGGGAGACTTCGCCCTTGATGGCGCGGGCGGTCGCGTCGTCGACCTTTGCGCCGGTATCGGCATTCTCTCTTATTTTATCGGAGAGCGGGCCAAGTATGGGAGCCGCGTCACCGAACTGACTTGCATCGAGATCAACCCAAAATATTGCGACGTAGGGCGCAAGCTCTTGCCCGATGCGCGTTGGATCAATGCCGATGTATTCGACTGGCGCGAGCTCGATCTAGGCCGGTTTGATATTGCCGTTGGCAATCCCCCGTTTGGCAAGGTCCGCCGCAGCGCGAACGGCCCCCGCTATCGCGGTGCGGAGTTTGAATTTCACATCATCGACATTGCCGCCGAGCTGGCCGACCACGGCGCTTTCATTGTCCCGCAGCAGTCAGCCGCCTTTCAGTATTCAGGGCGTCGTTTCTATGAGCGCCGCACCAGCGGTAAGGGCGTCGATTTCGAGAAGACGACCGGATTTGCAATGGAGGCGGGCGTGGGGATCGATACCGCCCTTTTCAAAGACGAGTGGAAAGACACCAGCATCATTACCGAAATCGTGTGCTTTGACTTTGCCGAGGCCCGCGACCGTCGCGCCGCAGAGGTGGCGCGGATCGCGGCGAAGCCGACGCCCCGCCCTTCCGCTCACCCCGCCCAACAGTTGGCATTGCTCTAAGGGAAGCCCCGATGAAAAAGGCATCGATGTGGGCCAGCTTGCGGCAGGACGTGGAGCGGTTTGAGATAGGGACCGATGCCCGTTGGCGAGCAGAATACAGGCAAGCCCAATATGAAAAGCGCCTTGCAGGCGTCCAACCGGATTTGTTCGGTGGTCCGACCATCGAGCATTTCCACCAAGTCACGACCGAGCGACCAGAACTGTGGACGCCCAATTATGAAGTGCAATGGTTTCAGGACCTGTCAGAAGAACAACGGTTGGAACTCCTGGGCGCTGATCCGCAAACGCCTTTTGCCCGGACAACCCGAAAGGCTTTTTCAAAAGCTGAGACAGATGCACTCGTTGCCTCTGCTCAAAATTGGCTGCGACTAGGCCAACGGGTGCGCGTAACTGGCTCGTCAGTGTCATTCGACGGGGAGCCGGAAAAACGTGTGGGGCGAAAGGGCACAATCTGGCGCTTATGCAGTGCTGCATTTTCAGACCGTGTCTATGTAAACCTTGATCCTCTTAGAAGGGAGCGCAGCGAAAAAGTCGCCTTCCTTGAAATACGAGATATCGAGCCGATTACCGACGAGGGCAAACGATGAGCCGCTACACCGTAGAAGTCAGATCAGAGACGGAAGCTGACCCAGAGGCGACCATTGGCTATGATCCGCCTTGCGCACCTTCTTTCTTACCGCCTTCGTCACCGACGAGGAAACGGACGCTACCGAGCTATGGCTTGGTGGCGCTCTTGAAGAATACCCCAACCTTGAGGGGCTTATTCTCAAAGCCCGATCCATGGGATTCGAGATTGTCGGACTGAAACATGCCGATATGATTGCCATGCTGGCCGAGGCTGGCAAGCAGTATCCGCCCAGCGTTGGCGAGTATTTCGGGTTTGTCCGATAACAGGACCGGCCCGGCCAACCGGCAGGCGCATCGAGCGCCTGCCGTCTGGAACGAGGGGAGCCCCTAAAGCCCCTCCCCTCGCGCTCCCCTACCCCCGCACGGACAACGCCTCGCTCCGCTCCGCGTGAAGGTCAGCCGGTTTTGGCGACTAAGGCAGGTTGTCGGCCTTTCTCATGACGCATCGCGGTAGATCGCCGGGGGGAAGCCGATGGTCACACCGTCGCGTCGTTCATCCGCCAAGCTGAACAGCTTCTTGCGCCCAGGTCGAAATGTGTGCCGCGCACCGGTGCTGGCCTGTTTCATGGCGGTCAAAATGATGAGCTTTTCGATGGTCTGCTGCGCGAATTTAGCGGCTGACCGTTTTCAGCAACCCTGCGGGTTCTCCACGTCGTTGCGATCGCTGCGCGATGCGAAAAACGGCCGGACGCCGTTGCATTAGCTACGCACCATGCGAAATCATCATTTTTAGGAGAACCGCCATGAAACAAACCATCACCTTCCTCCGTGTCACCGGTCGCCGCATCATGGGCTTGATCAAGAAGCTGTTCAGCATGGCTCAGCATCAGGGTACGCTCAAAATCGGTGTGACCATCGGCTTCCCCCCTCTTTTCTCGATCTCCCTAAGCTACGATGCGAAGTTCGACGGCAAGGCCGACAACGACAATAAGAAAGTCGCCAAAACCGGCTGACCTTCACGCCGCCCCTTCAGGGGCGGATTTTTTGTCCGTGCTCCCAAATCGGTTCCAACTCAGAACCGACATAGAACCAGATCGGTTCTAACTCGGTTCTGACAAAGAACCCGGTTCCAAGTCGGTTCCATGTGACCTTGTGGCGACCATGTGCCGGGTTTAAGGTGGCTTCCAACTGCGTTGGAAGTGACAATGTGGTAACTTCTTTATTGTATAGAACTGGGTAGGAACTCAGTTGGAAGGGAGATTGGCAATGCCGGTAATCGTACTTTGCTCGACCAAAGGCGGCGTGGGGAAGTCCACGACTGCCCTTGTCTTGGCCCAGGTCTTCGCCAAAGCGGGATCGAACGTCACGCTTATTGATGCTGACCCCAACCAGCCCATAGCCACATGGCAGAGCAGGTTTAGCGACACGGTACCCGAGAAGCTGCGGGTGCTTGGCGGCATCAACGAGGAAACCATTGTTGATGCCATCGACAATTCGGCTGCAGAACATCCGTTCGTGATTGTCGATCTGGAAGGATCGGCAAACCTTACGGCCAGCTACGCAATCAGCCGTGCGGACCTCGTGCTTATTCCCATGCGCGGCAAGCAGCTCGACGCCGACCAAGCGGGCAGGGTGATTTCCCTTATCGAGCGCGAGAGCAAGGCATTCCGGCGCAAGATCAATTACCGGGTTATCTTCTCAATGACCTCGGCCCTACAGAGCCGGGAACAGCGCCATATCCGCACCAGCCTTGAGGACAAGGGCATACCGATCCTTCCAGCAGCAATGATGGATCGCGCTGCATTCAGCGCCATGTTCCAGCTTGGCGGCACGATCTTTGATCTGTCCACAGATGATGTATCAAACCCGCAGGCGGCGTTGGTCAACGCCCAGGAGCTTGCAACCGCAGTTCTCAACGTTCTGCGCCAGACAGAGGTTGAAGCAGCATGAGCAAGGACCGCGTACCACTCGATCTGCCCGATCTCGGGGATATGACAGCCTTCAAGCCGCGTACAGCGCCGCCAGCCGACACCACGGAGGCGGTTAAAGAGGTGGCAGAGCGCAACAATTTCACCACGCGCCATGCCCCGGCCAAGCCGAAAAAGGCGGTCGAGCCAGAGCCATCGAGCTTTGATGCTCGCAGCCTTCGCCGGTCGAACAAGACCGCCAAGCTCAATATCGCCACGACCGAGGCCAACCGGGAGCGTTTCTGGATATTGGCACAGTCCATGGGGATCACATCAGGGGATGCCGCACTGGCCGCTATGATGGATGCCCTTGAGGCACAGCAGGGAAGGACAGGGGGCCAATAGGCTCCCGATCCATATTCATCCAAAGCAATGCCGGCCGGCGCCAGAAAACGCCGGTCATGACGCGCAGAGCATATAGCGGGCAGGTCGCAGCATTCCTTTGCCTTGTCTTGCTTTGATTGACGGACGGCTGACAGCGGGCGCGTCTGGCGCAGCATCGCCGCCCTGAAAATTTCCCCGGCCGTTCGCCTTCCTCGCGCACCAAATTTTAAGGGTGTTGACGCCCTCCATTTCATTCCGGCCCTTCGGGTGCGCCAGCCGCTTTACCCCCTGTCTCTTAGCCACCGTCAGCAAGACGAGGCAAAGGAGATCGCCATGAGCGAAGCCCGCACAGATACCTATCAGCGCATCACGGACACTATCGTTGAAGCCCTTGAGGCCGGCACCCGCCCATGGATGAAGCCATGGAGCGCCAAGAACATCGGTGGCAGCTTCCCCCGCCCCGTCCGCTCGACCGGCGAACCCTATCGCGGCATCAATGTTCTCCTGCTTTGGATCGCGTCGGCCGCTAATGAATTCCAGTTCGACCGGTTCATGACCTACAAGCAGGCGATGGAGCTTGGTGGTCAGGTTCGCAAGGGCGAGAAGGGCACCACGATTGTCAAATATGGCACCGTCACCCGCACCGTCGATAACGGCCGGGGTCAGGACGAGGACCGGGAAATCCCGTACCTCAAGGGCTACACCGTCTTCAACGTCTCGCAGATCGATGGCCTGGCCGAAGATTACTATCTCTCGCCCGAGCCATTGCCCGAAGATCAACGCATCGCGACCGCCGAGCAATTCATTGCCAATACCGGTGCTCGCGTCCGGCATGAGGGCGACAAAGCCGCTTACTTCCCAGCCTTGGACCTTATCAAGATGCCGCCGTTTGCGGCCTTCGAGAACCCCGAGAGCTACTATACGACCCTCTTTCACGAAACCGCCCATTGGACAGGGGCCAAATCGCGCCTCGATCGCATCAAGTCCACCGATATGCGGTCCCAGGACTATGCCTTCGAGGAGCTGGTGGTAGAAATTGCGGCTTGCTTCTTGTGCTCAGACCTTCACATTACCGCTAACGTGCGCCCCGAAAGCGCATCCTATATTGCCAGTTGGCTTAAGGCTCTGAAGCAGGATAAACGCCTTATATTCAAGGCGGCTTCGAAGGCTCAGGCCGCAGCCGACTACCTTCATACATTGCAGGAAAACCGGGCGGCGGCTTAGGCCGCCCCCAAAGAAAAGGGGGCACCATCCCTCGATTCACCTAACCATCTATGTTACATAGTGATTTAACAAATCTGAGGATCGTCATGGCACACGCTATCCGCACCAATAATGAAGCCACCCCGGAGGAAACCATTCGCGCGATTGCGCGGCAGCACGGCATTGTTGCCGAGCGCACCGCAACCGACGAACTGGCCGATACCATCACCGGCCTCGCCGGCGATGAGGTCGTGCATGACGAGATCGAGGATCTTGTCGTCACGATGCAGCGCAAGGGCGTTATTACCGCCGACAAGGCCACATCTCTTTACGGCGATTATCTAGCATCAGTATGACGTTCGATCCCTTCGGTGATTATTCGACCAAAGGTTATCTCAGGAATACCCAAGGTCTGGACGAGACCAAAGTAAAGCGGCTGGAACATGCCGCTTTCCGTGGCGCCCTAGATTCCGCTCTCGAAAACCTGAAATCCAAATCGACGCTGACCTATGAGGACGTTTTGCAGACCCATGCAAAGCTGTTCTCGAGCGTCTATCCTTGGGCCGGTCAGGACCGGACGTTGACCGCACCTGACAGTGCGATCGGCAAGAACGGCAATTTCAATCTGTTTGCCCATCCGGGAGATTCCCGGCGCGCGGTCGATATGGCTTTGGACATGGCCACCAATCGCAACACCATGCGGGCCAAATCCGGCGAGGTTATGGGGCTGCTGGCTTACGCGCATCCCTTCCTCGACGGAAACGGCCGCACGATCATGACCGTGCACGCCGAGCTGAGCCGGCGTGCCGGCATGAACATCGACTGGCAGCAGACCAATAAAACCGACTACCTCAATGCGCTCACCAAGGAGCTTGAGAACCCCGGAAAGGGCCACCTCGACGCCTATCTGAAACCGTTCGTCCGGATCGGCACCTTGGACCAGGCCCAGACCGCCGACGCGCTGCGCGGTCTGCCTGGGCTTGGTCCTGCGGAAACATTGAAACCCGGTCCGGTTATCATCCCGAAACGCGATCTGGACCCGGCCGCGACCAAAGAGGACGTTGCACAGGCCCTCGGTGCGACCGAGGCATTCAAGGATGCCGACCGGGCACTCGAACGCATGGCCGCGGCTGTCTACAAAGACCCGGCGCAGGTTATTGCTGATATTCGAGAAGCGGCCATCAATGGTAAAATTGACGACCGTTCGGTGGTCAAGCGCATCGAGTTGGACCCGGAATCCTATGGACCCTACAAGGGTGCGGGCGGTGTCTTTTCGAGCATGCAGGAGCGGAAAGACTACCGCAACGCTGTTGCTGCCCGATCAGGCTTGCGCGGCGTTGCTGATCAGATGATTACGGCAGCTCACAGCATCCGCCAGACAGTCGCCGCCGAAAAACAGCAGCTTGCAGAGCGCGGTAAGGTCGAGATCTGTTTGCCAGACGCCGGCATGATGAATGCCATCGAGAAGAAACAGCCATTGTCGGAGGCGCAGTCCGCCGAGATCGACAAGGCCATCCGCTCATTCGAGCATCGTTTCGGTGATGATATTGGCAAGGTGCGGACAGCCCGCAACCTTGATCCAGTCGCCCAGAAGCATGGACTTGACCCTCAGCAGCTCACCATGGCGCGGCAGGTTTTGAAGACGCTCGATAAGGGCCATTCCCAGGCGCGTGAGCAAGCACAGGCCATCAAACAGTCTCAGGGGCAAGCCAAGGGCGGTCCAGTCCGATAATCATGCCGGCGTGGCAATGAAAGCGGGGGGGCGATCACCCCCTTGCGAAGCCCCTTGAAGATTCACGTATTGCCGACGATGGGAAGCTAAGGGTGGCGTGTCGGCCAGCAACCGCGCCCAGCTACGATTTTCCCCTGCCTTCGGCATTCCTCGCGAAACAAAATCGCATCCGGTCCCGGTCCTCCGCTGCGCTACGGCCTTCGGTGCGGTCCAACCCGTACCCACCCTTTGAAAGCTCCCATCGGCAACACGCTATCAAGGAGCATCACAATGACCGACACCCTCGCAAACTTCATCCAGATCGACGGCACCAAAATTACCGGCAACATCGCCACCCTCTCTTTCGACATCGACGTGGCCGGCGAGCCGGTCAACAGCGACAACGAGAAAGCCCCCAAGTACCGGCTTTTCGCTCGCAGCCCCAAGGGTAAGAACGTCGAGGTTGGCGGCATCTGGGAACGGCTCAACGCAGATGACAAGCCGTACCTGGCTCTGACTCTCAACACCGGACACTCCCGCTGGTACGCGAACCTCGGCCGCTACCCGGGCCAAGACGACGACACGATCTTGGCCGTCATCCCGAACGATTACCTCAACAGCGATCGCCGGTCCTAATGGACCGGCCTTCCGGCTCAGCCGCTTCGGCGGCCGAGCCGAGCAGGGGAGGCTATCATGAGCAACGATAACACCCGTCTCTATCGCGTAGAGATCCACCACATGACCGGGCAGACAGATTGCCATCAGTGCCTACACGCCGATCAGTTCGGTGAACTTCTGGCGCCGATCGTCGCACAGGGCGAGGGCGCAGCGGGAACGACAATCGAGATCTTCGATTACCAACGTTGGCGTCCGGACGCGGCAAACAAGCCGATGATCCGGTTACAGGCGGGCTAACCCCCGCCCCTTGTTCGACGCGCCGCAGGCCGTCGAACATACCGAGCGGAGCGAGGGGCAGACGCCCCTCGTCCCGACACTTTCAGGACGCCGCGAAGCGCAGGGGAGGGCAGGGGCAACGAAGGAGGGACCGGAGCCACGCGCATCCGCGCAGCGGAGAGCATGGCGAGGACCAGCCCCTTGCCGGAGCCGAGCAGTGTGGCCGATCTCTTCGCTAAGAGCTGGTGCCATACGGAGAGGTGTTTTCTCTCTCAACATGGGGCTATTGGACCAAGCTGGCCGTCATGCGTCAACCATGGACGGTTCCCCCAATTTTGCCGCTGCGCAACAAAATCGGCTCCCCCATCCACCCTTCGGGCCGCTTCGCGGTCGTTGACCCAAGCCGTCCACCTTGGAGCCGAGCCTTTGTTTTAAAACAAAGGAGCTGACGATGACTGCACATGACCACATTCAGGAACTGCGTGCCGAGCTGGCGGTATCGATGGATGCTGTAGAACGCCGCCAGATCGAGGCCGAGCTTGCAGCAGCGATGCAGCAGCACGCAGCGGACGAGGCCGCTTTGGATGCGCTGATGAGCGCCGAGCCGTCCTAAAGGGCGGCTCTCATGAACCGGGTTCCGGCCCGGTTCGGTTTTCCAGCCCGGAGGGCCGAAGACCGCCCCTATGGGGGCGGTCGCAGCAGACGAAGGCCAGAACGCGCTTATCCAAATTGCGCCGAAGAGATGGCCGTAGTCTTGTGGTAAACCGAGCCGGGACGGCTTCCGCACCTATCTGTTGGGATGGATTACAGACCATGTGCCTTCGATCTGGCGCAGCACAATTGCCCTTGTTGTCTTTCGCCCATTGCCGGTCAGCTCAATTGTAATGTCGGCAGCATAGGTCGCTTCGTCCGACGCACGAAGGTTATCAACGGCCGCAATCGAATAAAGACCATCAGGAATTGCATGTAGGGCCGCTGGCTCCGGGCCGAACTGCTTAACCGCAGCTGCATATTCGGCGCTCATGTCTGTTTTGACAGCATTCCGAACCTGCTCCTCAGTAGGCCCGCTTTGGCCGCAGGCGGTAAGGATAATGGCGGTGACGGCAACAAGACCAAACCTTGCAAAACGCATATTGAACTCCATTCATATGAGACTCTATCGCCTCTGCTCTCAAGGGACGTGTGGACCTAGAGCTACGCGCTAGGTCGGTCAGTTTGGTTTTCCAGCCCGGAGGGCCGAAGGCTGCCCCATGGGGGCGGTCGTAGCAGGCGAAGGCATGAACGCGCTCCCCAATAGCGCCGAAGAGAATGCCGCAGCTTGTGGGAAACGTGGCCCGTAAGGCCTCCGTTATTCTACCTCAGCGTCTGCCTTTTGGTTCGGAGTGAACTTTGAGGCACCGACCCTCGACGCCATTTCCTCACGCCGGAAATAGATAGATCGTCCGCAGCGCAGCGGCGGGTTGCCGCTGGTAAATATGATCTGCTCATCGGTTCGCATCTGGGTAACTTCGTGCGGCAAGATCAGCAGCCTTTGGGTCAATTGCTTTGACCTTGTTCGGCCGCTTCGCCCACCGTTGGAGTTGCGCGTTACCTGATCGACCTCGATCGTGGTCGTACCGCAGCGTTTGGAAATGTAGTCCGCGGTGTCGGTGTCATTGACGGCCGCGAACGATACCCAGGACGCGGACTCGAACCATTTGCTGGTCGCGTCGCGGCCGCCAAACGCTTCGCGCATCTGGCCGAGCGACTGGAACAGGAGTAGCAATGTGATGCCGTACTTACGGCCGGCATCGCGGGCCGTCTCGATGATCCGCATATAGCCGAGGCGTGCAGCTTCATCGAGCAGGAAGAGGGCGCGTTCGGACACATCGCCATTGCGATTGTAGAGCGCCTTTAGAAATGCGCCGATAATCACGCGGGCCATGCCCGGATGGTTTTCGAGTGTCGAAAGGTCGATATTGATAAACACTGTGATGTCGCCGGCGGCGACGTCTTCGGTCTTGAAGGTGTTGCCTGACACGATGGCCGAATAGTTGTCATAGGACAGCCAGTGCGTTTCCTTGGTCGCGGTCGCATAGACACCTGAAAAGGTCTGTTCGGTCATGTTGATGAACGGCGCGACGTTCTCCCTCACGAACCGGGAAGACGTGTTCTTGTGGATCTTTTCGAGCTTCGCTTGCAGCGTCTTTTCTGGCTGGGCCAGTCGCCGGCGCACGATGCGCAGCGACTTTTCGCCAGTCATAAACTCCGGGTCTTCGTCTGGATCTTCTTCGGTTTCTTCCCGATCGCTCATCATCGTGTCAGCAATGATCGCGGTTATGAGCTGTTCGGCCATTGTCCGAAAGAAGTCATCCGAGCCGGATGACACGCGCGGTTTTTCGCTCATCAGCCATGCCGCGACAGATGCAATATCTTCTTCCGGTGTATTGCCGTGCTGGCCGATCCAGTCGAGGACGTTGAAACCAACGTGCGGAGTTCGTGGGTCGAGCGACCGCACTTTTTGATGATTGCGGTAGCGATGGTCCGTGACCATCGGCGCAATCTCAGTCGATGGATCGAGGACGATCAGCGAGCCTTTGAACTTAAGCGCCGTGGGAATGACGACAGAGGTTGTCTTGAAGCCACCCGATCCGGCAAAGGCGAGGCCATGCGTCGAACCGAACCCCGCATCGAAGCAGAGCAGGGGAGCTTTACCACCCTTTCCCCATGTCTCTTTCCTGCGTGGATCGAAACCGACCTGGCCGACTGTATCGTCGTCAGGACGGTAGTTCTCACCCACGACAATGCCACCGGTGGGTGGAAAGAGTTTCGCCGCCTGGGCGATGGGCATCCAGTCATTGGCGCCATGGACCGCCCGAGCGCCCTTGAGGCGCTTTGGGCCAGTCGCGCCAAATGCCATATTGCCGCGCTGTCCGACTTTCACGCCGAACATCGCGACAAAGAAGGTCGCGGCCGCCCCGCCGATTGTGAACCAATCGACAAGCGGCCCGAGGTCAACATTAGGCTGATTGGCTTGCAGCGCCATAAGTCGCGACACCTCGCCGCCGACGCCAAGCGCCGCCGATGCGAGGCCACCCAGCATCACGCCCCAACCAGCCCATTGAATGAACAGCGAGCCTTTCGTTGCGAACAGAACGATGACGCCGAGCAGTGCTGCGGCGACATACGGGACTGCAAGGCCAATGCGCCCGAGCGTTTGATAGGACTGATCGCTTGTGCCGAAACCGGCCAACCAGAATTCAATCCCTTTCATCCCGATCACCGCCGCCAGCATTAATGCTGCCGGCATGATCAGGAGCGTCACCTTTTTGCCCGTCATCCTCAAACCCTTTTTTGCCGATCGCTTCCAGTCTCGCCCACTCGCCCGGATCGCTCTTGAGCCGTTCCGCGAGTTCACCAAGCCATCCCAGAAGTACGGCTTTGTTCATTTCGCGAAGACCGGCTTTGACCACCAAACCGCCGAGCTGGATTTTCTCGCGCGTATCTTTCTTGCGATCTTCGGTGCGGGCAGTTTGCAACTGTCTCTCCGTCTGCGCGATCCGGCCTCTAAGCCGTCTGGTTCGACTGTTGCGCTTTGGACTGAAATCGTGCGACCACTTCTTTCAGCGCCTGGATCAGATCGGCGTCGTTGGCATCGATCTCATGAAGACCGGCTTTCACGGCAAGGCCACCGATACGTTCCGCCTCTCTGGCCTCTGCCTCTTTCAGCTCGTTCTTGAGCGCATCAATCTGTGCCCTGATCTCTGCTGGCGACTTCGGCTTCTTTGCCATTTTCTCTACTCCGTTGATGTTGCATATGAAGTTTTGCCCCATCAGGCAGCACCAATCAATTTAAAATTTCTGCGGAGCAGGCATTGTTGCTTTACACTGAACCGGCCTGCCGGTACTTTCTTGTCTGTGTCTAACAGCGCAGTAATACGTTACGTTGCAACGTCTGCTTTTCGCCCCCTTTGGCGGGGCGCTCATTGATCGGAGAATAGCGCTCTTGGCCATCACGCACTTTACGCCCAAGCTCATCAGCCGCGCCTCTGGGCGTTCCGCTGTTGCTGCTGCTGCGTATCGTCATTGCGCCAAGATGGAGAACGAGCGGGAAGGGCGCGTTACCGACTTCACCAACAAGACCGGCTTGGCTCACAGCGAGTTTGCTATTCCTGATCACGCCCCGGATTGGGCAAAGGCGCTGATCGACGGAAAGAAGGCCGCGCAATCGTCCGAGACATTCTGGAACAAGGTCGAGGCGTTCGAGGCCCGTAAGGATGCGCAGCTTGCCAAAGAATTTGTCCTGGCGCTGCCGATTGAGCTAACCACGGAGCAGAATATCGCGCTCATGCGCGATTTCGTATCTGCCGAAATTACCTCAAGGGGCCTCATCGCGGATTGGGCCTATCACGATGTTGAGGGCAATCCTCATGTGCATCTGATGACCAGCCTGCGCCCGCTCACTCAGGACGGATTTGGCGGAAAGAAGGTTCCGGTTCTCGATGAAAACGGCCAGCCATCGCGGGCGAAAAACGGTCAGATACAGTACAAGCTATGGGCAGGTGATAAGGCAGATTTCCTAGAGCTTCGGAATAGCTGGTACGCCTCGCAGAACAAGCATCTGGAATTGAACGGCCATGATGTGCGGGTCGATGGGCGGTCCTATGCAGAGCGCGGTATTGACCTTGAGCCTACCAGTCATATCGGTGTGGCCGCCAAGAACATCCATCGTGAGGCCGAGGCAGAGGGGCGGACGGTAAACCTTGAAAGGCTTGCCGAGCATCAGGCCGTCCGGGTCGAGAATGCCAGCCGCATTTCCAATCGCCCCGAGATCGTCCTTGAGGCGATATCGACCGAAAAGAGCGTTTTCGATGAACGCGATGTGGCGAAGTATCTGCACCGCTACGTCGATGATGCTGGTGAATTTGCGAACCTTTTTGCCCGCGTTATGCAAAGCCCCGAGCTGGCGTTGATCGAGGCCGAGGGCGTCGATTTTGCCACCGGCGAAGTTCTGCCGAACCGCTATGCCACCCGCGACATGATCCGCATTGAGGCGGAGATGGCCGATCAGGCAGAGCGCCTTGCGGTGCGCGGCGGCTTCGCTGTGTCGGCGTCATCAGGGGCGGAAGTCATTGCGGCCCAGGAACACCAATCTGCCGAACGCGATGTTGCCATTGAGCGCATTACCGGCGATGAGCGGTTGTCGCTTGTCGTCGGTCGCGCTGGCTCCGGCAAAACCACAATGATGAAGGCTGCCCGCGAAATTTGGGAAGCCAATGGGTACAAGGTTGTTGGCGGCGCACTGGCAGGCAAAGCCGCCGAGGGCTTGGAGAAAGAGGCGGGTATTACCAGCCGCACTCTCGCGTCATGGCAATTGCAGTGGAAGCGCGAAGAGAACTTGCTGGACGAAAAGACCGTGTTCGTCATGGATGAATCCGGCATGGTCGCGTCCCGTCAGATGGCGGATTTCATCGCCGCCGCCGACAAGGCGGGTGCCAAAATTGTTCTCATTGGTGACGCCGACCAGTTGCAGCCAATTGAAGCTGGCGGCGCTTTCCGCAAGCTTGCTGATACTGTTGGCTATGCCGAGCTTGGAACGATCTGGCGCCAGCGCGAAGAATGGATGCGCGAAGCTTCCATGGATCTCGCCAAGGGCGATGTTGCTGCGGCTCTCACTGCCTACAACGACAATGGGCATGTCAAAGAGACCAAGACCAAGGACGAGGCTATCACCGCTTTGGTCAAGGATTGGATTGCCGATTACGATCCCGGCAAGTCTAGCCTCATCCTTGCATTCATGCGCAAGGACGTTCGTGCCCTCAACGAGCAGGCTCGCGCGGCCCTCACAGAGCGCAAGCTGATCGGAGCCGATCACGCGTTCCGCACTGCCGATGGGGTTCGACAGTTCGCCACCGGCGATCAGATCGTTTTCCTCAAAAACGAGAAATCGCTTGGCGTCATGAACGGTATGATCGGGCGCGTGGTCGAAGCCGAGAAAGGCAAGATCGTCGCGGAGATCGGAGAAGACAAACGCCGTGTCGAGGTCGATCAGGCTTTCTATCAGAATGTCGATCATGGCTATGCGACGACCATCCACAAGAGCCAGGGCGCGACAGTCGATAAGGTCAAGGTTCTGGCCTCGTCGATGTTCGACCGGCATCTGACCTACGTGGCGCTCACCCGTCATCGCGACACCATGGAGCTTTATGCGGCCGCGGATGAATTTGGGCGCTATGGCCGTGTCGATCATGCAGCCGGGATCACCGGCAAGCTGATTGATGCCGGCATGGCGAAGTTCAAGGAAGGCGAGGACGTGAAACCCACGCCCTATGCCGACTTGCTTGATGCAGCCGGCACCACACATCGCCTTTGGGGCGTCAGCTTGCCCGAGGCAATGGAAAAGGGCGGCGTCACCATCGGAGATATGGTTCGGCTGCGAAAAGATGGGACCGAGGAAGTCATTATTTCCGTCCCGGTTGTCGATGAAGTCACCGGAGCCAAAACGTGGGAAGAGCGTGTTGGCGAGCGCAACGTTTGGACCGCTGCGCTAGTCGGTGATCGAGATCCAGCCTCGAAAAGCGTGGCCGCCGCGCACCTGTATTCTAAGGGTGATCGCGTCGATCATAACGAGGGTCTGGTTGGCGAGTTTCTTGAATGCGGCAAGGCCCACTTCCGCGAAAATGGCAAGGGCGACAAGACGCCTTACGCGGATGTCCGCACGCCTGATGGCGTCGTGCATAGGCTTTGGGGTGTCAGCCTGCCTGACGCCATAGACAACTCAGGTGTTGAGGTTGGAGACACTGTCCGGCTACAGCGCAATGGCGTGGAAGAAGTCAAAATTCCGGTGCGCGGCGTCGATCCTGTGACGGGTCGCGACACCCTCACTTTCGAGCCCGCCCAGCGCAATAAGTGGAAGGCTCAGGTTATAGAGATGCGCGAGGCTCGCGAAGCTCGCGCCGAGGCTGCTCAGCAGCAGCCAGAACAATCGAAGCTCCTGGCCCAGCTTGTGGCGCGCATGTCACGCGACGGCGGCAAGACCACCACGCTCGACTATGCGGGGTCGCAGCACTATCGACAGGCGCTCGACTATGCGACGAACCGAGGACTGTTCGGGGTCCGCGTGGCTGCTGCTCTTGCCAAAGATCAGGTCCGATGGGTCAAGACGCAGCGCGACCGGCTGGCAGCAGCAGGCGCGAAACTATCCAGCTTCATCGAACGGTTCGGCCGAGGCCAGACCGTTCAATCTCAGCCCGCCAAATCGGCGGTACAGGGCCGTCCTTGGTTGCGCGGTGTCGCGACCTGGGCCAGCTCGATCAAACAGGCAGTGGAGGCGAAAGTGCAAGGTGATGCCACCCTTACCGTTCATTGGACGGACATTAACAGCCGCATGAAGCTTATCTATGAGAAGCCGGACGACGCCATGAAGGCGATGAATCTGGCGCCGGCACTCAATGGTGATGACGCGACGGCAAAGGCCGCTCAAGATCGCATCATCAACCAACTCAGCACCGGCCCGGAAGCTTACGGCGAACTGCGGGGTAAAACCGGCATGTTCGCATCGAGCGCGGCGAAGGCACAGCGTCAGAACGCCGTGGGCCATGTCGATCCGCTAACGAAATCGATCAAAGATTACGTCCGCATCCGAGCCGAGGTGCAGGAGCTTCACACCGGCACTTTGGCCCAAGAGCGGGATCGTCAGCGCGTCGATGTTCCGTCGATTTCCAACGACGCCAGCCGCACGCTTGAGCGCATTCGTGACGCCATCGACCGCAACGATCTGCATTCCCATCTTGGCTTTGCCCTGTCCGACAGGATCGTGCGAGCCGAGATCGAAGGCTTGAACAAGGCGCTCGATCAGAAGTTCGGATCGAACACGTTCAAGGATGCCGAGGCGAAGGGCAAGACGTTCGATATTGCCGCCTCCAAGGTCGCACCGGCCGAGCGCGCAAAACTCGCGGCGGACTGGCCGCTGTTCAATGCGGCACATCAGGTAGGGGCGCATGAGAAGAAGCAGGCTCAGGCCGAGGCCAAGGCGCAGGCCCAGACCCAGAGGCCGGGGATGACCCGTTGAGCGCCCGTCGCAATGCCCTCGTCATTCTTGGCGCCGGCGCAATATTGATCGGTGGCATTGCCAGCGCCTTCGCCTTTGGCGGCTACCGGATCAATTTCACGCCGTCATACAATCTTGGCCTCTGGCAGATTGTCGCCCTGGACCGTGAGGTTAGGGCAGGGGATCGCATTTTCATCTGCCCTCCTGATGGCGAGGCGGTCGAGCTGGCGCTTGAGCGCCAATATCTTCCGCGTGGCCTTTGCTCCTCTGGCAGTGGTCCGCTCATTAAAACCGTCGCCGCGGTCGCTGGTCAGTCGGTCGAGATCGGCGGCCAGGTCATCATTGACGGAAATCCCCTTCATTCATCGCGCGTCCTCACGGCCGATGCAGAAGGCCGGCCCATGCCGGTCTATGCCGGTGGCACAGTCGGCGAGGGCATGGTTTTCCTGCATTCTGAATTTGTTGGTTCATATGACTCGAGATACTTTGGCCCACTCCCCGCAGACGGCACCCTTGGCCTCGCGCGTGAAATCCTCACTTACGCCCCGTAACCTCGCTATCGGCGCAGCCTTCGTCGCCGGTGGCGCATTCACTGGCGCGGTCGGCTGGAGCGGCTATGCGCTGGCTTTCCCGGTTGGCGTCGCCTTTCCGGCGCTGTGGGCGTTCGCCCCCTCGCGTACCGTGGCGGCGCTGGTGGCGGCCGCCCATTTCTTGGGAGCCTCGCGTGGTCTGCCCATCGGAACGTCGATCTTCTTTGGCGAACAGCTCGCCATCGGCATAGGCTTCTGGCTTGTCGCCTCGATCTTGTTCGTCATCGTTCATGCCGCCCTTTGGACCTCGAAAGGCGGCTGGCATCGTCCGCAGCGCTACGCGATCGCCGCCATTCTCATGAGCTTGCCGCCATTTGGGTTTACAGGCTGGGCCAGCCCGATCACAGCCGCAGGAATCTTGTTTCCGGGCTGGGGATGGTTCGGCCTGGCCGCGATGGCGACCGGCCTTCTCGTCATGACGACGAGGGCTTGGCCGGCCGCTGCGCTCGTCCTTGGAGGACTTTACGCATGGTCCGCCGCAACGTGGACGCCCCCAGCCTTACCGGAGGGGTATGCCGGCATCAACACCGAGTTCAAATTTACCGCTCAAGGGCAATATGCCGACTATTCCCAGCACCTTGAAACCATCGGCATGGTCAAGGACGCCGTAGGGCAGGGCGCGTCTGTTGTCATTTTGCCAGAGAGCGCGCTTGGCCTCTGGGGCACCACCACCGAACGCCTCTGGCAGCGTGAGCTTTCGGGCCTCGATGTTCGCGTGGTCGGCGGTGCAGCCGTAGTCGATCCGACTGGCTACGACAGCGTTATGATGGAGCTGACGCCCGACAGTTCCGGCATCCTCTACAAGCAGCGCATGCCGGTCCCGGTGTCGATGTGGCAACCCTGGACGACTGGCGGCGCTCACGCGCAGATATTCGGCAATCCTTCGATCGAGATTGCTGGTCAGCGTGCCGCGCCGCTCATTTGCTATGAGCTTTTGCTGATCTGGCCGGTGCTGCAATCCATGATGCACGATCCTGACATGATCGTTGCCGGTGGCAACGGCTGGTGGACGGGCGGCTCTAACATCGTCTCGATTTTGAAGGCGAGCGGGGAAGCTTGGGCTTCGCTGTTCGATGTACCTTTGGTATTGGCATTCAACGAATAAGGAAGGACCAGCCATGATTGATGCCGACTTCATCAGGCAATGCGCCGACCCACGATTGAGCGTCGAAATCGTTCAGCAGTTCGTTGAAGAAATCGCCGCGCCCGATCACCTGCAGGTCACTATCAAGAGCGGCAATCGCACCTTCGCCGTGCCAAAGCCGACGACGCCCGAAGCGGCCATGGACCTGACGAAACAGTATCTCGGTCAGGCCGTCATTCGCGTTGGTCTCACTCAATATCCTGCCGGTCTGGGCGTTCAGAACGTCGAGGATTTGAGCATGAACCTTTTCGATTCATGCGAGAACTTGCGCATGGGCACGGCGATGTTCAGCAAGATCTACCGCATCGTCACGAAATGGTACGGCGGTCCCCGGCCAGAGGCGTTCGAGGACGCCATGCTGTCTTATGCCAGCGGCTATTTTGAAGGCCAGAGCGTGTTCTACGCCGAAGACCCCGGCGATGTTGCGGTGTGGAAGCCAGCGCCGGCCGAACAGCTTGCGGCGGCACAGGAGCGCATGGGCGACGGCGAAGCCGCACCCGTCGCGCCCGCCGATCCAGTAGGGGAAGTCCTGGCCGCAGGGCCGGGCGAGGGGACGCCGACACCATCCGAGCCGCCATTTAGTGATGAAGACCCCAACCGCGCTTCCATGAGGATCAACCTCAATGGGATCAAGACCCACAATGTAGAGCCGAGGTCCACGAGCCAGTGAATAGCCATGTAATCATCGAAATCCTGTTGTGCGCCATCGCGTGCGAGCCTGTTCAAGTGAAGGTCTGGGACGGCGATACCATCAGGATCGAGAACCATGGCGTTGAGCGCGTCCGGATTTCCAACATTGATGCTCCCGAGATCGAGGGGCAATGCCGCTACGAAATCAACCTGGCTCAAGATTCCAAGCACCGGCTCGCTGCGCTTCTCGATGGTCAGCGCGTCGAGATCCGCCGAGAGGGCGAAGACCGATATAATCGGACATTGGCGACCCTTCGGGTGAACGGTCGCGATGTTGGCGACCAGCTCGTGAGCGAAGGGCTTGCGAGAACATGGGGTGGCCGACGCGAGCCGTGGTGTTAAATCCGCGCCATTTTCGGATCAGATCATTCCAGTATGAGGATAACTGCAATGCTCACCCACAAGCAGAAGGACGAAGTTTTGCGACAGGCATTTGTCGCCTTCGTGTCGTTCAGCAAGCACTCTCTCTCACCCACCCAGACGTCCTGGGCGCGGGAGCGGGCCGAAAACTGCCTTTGGGCGTTGGGCGTCAAGGAATTTGAGGGCTTCCAAGCTCGTGTACCTGATCCGATTGGCGACACCATCGACCTCGAAGCCACCCGGCTAATGCCGACTGATAATTCTGAATCATAGCTTGCGACCAGAAGCCGCTCTACTCGATGGAGCGGCTTTTTCTTGCCTTTGCTGGCGCGTCTTGTAATGGTGAACAATCGAAATCCATTGTTCGCATAATATATATTATGGAACTAAACCATTGATTTAACTGTATATTTTATGGGTTTGCCAGGCAAAAGGCTGGATCAGCCGCTGCTCTATCAACCCTTGTCGGCCTTCTACGGTGCCGATTCCCAGCCTTGCGAA
>NZ_JBOZRA010000014.1:0-37204 GCF_050847465.1 Endobacterium panacihumi
TGCTGATCGGCGCTGGCGCGTTTGCGTATATGCTCCATTCCGGGCGTCTCACGATCAATCGGGCCTGACATGTTCGGGGCGGGTGTAAAACTTGCCACGCTGGTAAAGGCCGGCGCGGCGATCGTCGTCATTGTGGCGCTGCTTTGCGCCATCTTTTTTCACTTCGGAAAGCGCGAGGGGCGAACGGAAACGGAAGCCGACGCCCTCAAGGGCGCGCTTTCGCGCATTCAAACCATGGAGAAACATGATGCTGCGTTCCGCGCTTTGCCGGCTCGGTCTCGTTGCCTGCTCATCGCTCGCGATAGCGGGTTGCCAGCCGAAACATGCGACTGACGGCAGTGGTTATCAAATGACTCGGTTTTCAAATCCGGCGGCCGCGCGGCTCGCTTCCGAGGATGCCACGGCCGGGCCGGCGATCAACTCCAACAACCAGCAGTGCCGGGCTGACCCGGCTTGCAAGAAATAGCATCCCCTCAAACATAAAGGACCGGGGTCATGTCAGAAAAGTACAGCACTCTCATAGAGCTGCTGAATGCCTGGATGGGCGGGGCGGCAACCACCGTCCTTGCTGCCTTCCTCGGCCGTGCCATGTGGCATGGCAACGAAGCCCGAAAGGGCCACCGCCGATTTTTCGGTATGGAGCTGTTCTGGGAATTGCCGGTTGCGATCGGCATGGCGATCGTCGGCGAAAGCGTCGCGTCGTACTTCGATGTCAGCCAGCCCGTCAGAACGGGCCTGATTGCTGCCCTCGCCTACCTCGGCCCGCGCGGACTCGAGGTGCTTTTGGGAAAGTGGTTTTCCCACAAGATCGCGAAATAAAGCATCACGGTTCTTTGCGACGAGTGTTCCCTAGCAGCTCGTCGAGAGCGGCATTCTCGCCGAGGCCGAGCGCTAGGTTTTCAGCCACTTCGATAATGGCAGCGATAACCTGCGCGTGGCTCCATCCGGCAGTATAGGCGTCAGCGATGATGTCTTGTACGCTGCCCTCGATCGCTTCCTGACACTCAAGGAATTGATCTGGCGAGCCGGGTTTAGGTGGCGGGATGTGCGGCATATCTCACGTTCCGTCTTTCGCTTTCCTGTACTGACTACCCGGATATGCAAGGTTGGCGCTTTTGTGGCTGATGGTCGACGTGCCTGGTCGTCCGCACTGGCTGCATCTAAATGTTGCGCCTATAGTTTTTCCGTCTGGCGGTAACTTCGTCATATCCAGTTCCACATGTCGATCGCAGGCGCTGCAGTAGATATGAAGCGCTAGGTTCATGGCGATCATCCCGCCCCATGTGCTGTTATCTGGCATGTGGTTCTCCCCTGCCCTAACAAATAAAAGCCGCCCAGGTTCGTCCTGGGCGGCTTTTTGCGTTGCGACTAGATATTTGCCTTGTCCATTAGTTCAACCAGCGCGTCACCGTACGATAGGCCGGTTTCATTGCAGTAGGACTTAAAGCGGTTAATTTGCGAGATGGGCGCTCGGACAAACATTTGGTCGCTAGGCTCTTTCGCTTTGCGGACCCGCATTACTCGCTCAGTGGGTTCTCGGCTAGTAAATCCCGAGCGTTCGGCGGCACGATCTGCTGCGCGCTCTAATGCGCTTTCGTTGAGGTTATCCCGAGCCGGGCTTTTTGCTGTCGGCTTTGGTTCGTCAAATCCGGTTAGGTCGAGCCTCTTCTCTGGCTTCGTTGCGCCAAATCCTAGATCACTCATTATTATGCTGCCTCCTTTGCGGTTCCTTTGAGGATGCTCAGAACCTCGCCGGTTAGCTGAATTGCGTTTTCTATCGCCGAGTCTAGCCCGTTCACTCGTTTCGGGTCGAGTTCAAACAGGCTGAGTTTGTCCATGAACATTGCGTTGAATGCGGTTCTGTCGTGAAGGTGTGTGTTAAGGACGGGCATATTGTTGGCGCGCATCTGATCAGCAATCTCACGCTCGATCCTTTTTATAAATGGCGGCGGGCTAGTGCGATTAAATGACAGGATGAATGGAAGTTTCTTTCCAACGTCCTCCCCGCTTTCAAGCACAAGCCCGACTGCTCGGGCGGCCTGTTTCGCTTCAAGGGCGCTTCCGCCAAGCGGAATGATTGTAAGATCGGCGCGCATGATGGTTCGCGATGTCATCCGGCTGGCGGTGCCTTCAAGGTCGATAAACACAAATGAAGAGCTTTCCGACGCTCGCTTGATTTGGTCTGCAATATTGCTCTCAGTAACATCGCTGATGACATCGATGTTTGCCTTACTGTTACCCGTGCGCCAATCGGTGATAGGTTTGTTGGGGTCGGCATCGATAATTGTTACACGGCCGCCCTCGTGAGCGATCGTTGAGGCAAGGGTTAGGATCGTCGTAGACTTTCCAGCGCCACCCTTCGGATTTGCTGCGCAAATGACCGGCATCTTCGTTTTTCCTCTGCTGCTTTCCAGCACATATCACATAGAAATCTGAACGCTTTCATAACGATTGATATTAGGTATCAATCCTATAGCAGGCATATAGCAACACGCAGGCTATCCGATATCAATCTTTATGATATCAAAAAGATAGCTATACGCAAGCAACGCGATTGATATCGACTTGATTTCAGCGTGACCGTGCAAAGGAGCATGCTATGGTCCTGCAATCGTCATTTAGATCAAACGAGGGCGCAGCCATTGTCGAAAAATCCAGCGATCAAGTTGAGCCAAACTCAAAGAAGCGATCTTACTGGCTTCGCAACAGATGCGTTGAAGTCGTTTGAGGCCGGTCTATTGAGCAATGACCGCGCGTGGCCCGATGAGGCTGACGAGTTCGGCTTTACATTCTTCAACGGACTGACCGTTATTTTTAGCCGAGAATATTACGAGGCTGAAGGTTCATTTACGCGGCTGATAGCTAAAATACTCAAAGCAAAGGCGGCGCATGAGCCAACGATACGCATTTTTGTTCAAGAAGCTGCGAAGGCGCATGTCGCTGCAATTGTGAAGGGAGGGGACCCAGCAACCCTTCGGCCGCAAGCCGTCTCGACCTTAATTGCGACAGTCCTGGACGAAGTGTCTAAGGTCTATACCCATATTGAGCCGAATTTTCTATTTGTCCCCAATGGGCATAGCGGCACCATAAAACTCGGCCGTGTGCGATCGATGCCTCTGGAGGCAACGGCGACCGCCACGCCTCTCAGTAAATTTCCCGCGCTAAAACTGGAGGCTGAACAGTTCGGCGTCGTTAAAAGGGAAAATGGGATAACGACTGTTGGAATGGTGACGATGGCATGGGTTGTTGATGTGCCGGCAACCCGTGAGAATGTTACCGAAGAGGCCAAATGGCTAATTGACGTCGCCGTAAGTCTAGCTCGCCTAAGCTCGAAACACTGGTCTGTTCGGTACCCTAAACTCGGGGACATCGAGCTTCACCCTACAAGGCAGATTGACCGTACGCCCCGCGTCACGACGGACGGTGAAAAATGGTTTTTGCAACGCAACAAAACTCCGGTTGTTTACGATGTAAGTCCGCTTGTGGCGAAAGACCTCGCTAAGGCTGACGTGCAACGGATCGCCGAATTGATCTTTGATCCCTCGGCCAATTCGCTTGCGCTCCGTGTATCGCAAGGGCTCGGCTGGCTCACGCGAGGCCGGCAGGCGTCTGACAGGTCTGAGCGGCTCTTGTCGTTTTTTACCGCTTTGGAGGCCCTTCTAACCTCTAACAATAGTTCCGATCCTGTTACGCAAACGATAAGCCGGCATGTCTCTGTAATCTGGTCAAGCAAAATAGCGGATCGGGTCGCGTTATATAATCAGGTGAAATCCCTCTATGCGCTCCGATCTGCGGTTGTGCATGCAGGGAAGCGCGAGGTTCTGCTCCATCACGTCAATTCTTTGCAGCTGATCGCGGAAACTGTGTTCTCCATAGTGCTCAAAAACTGCGACCTTTCCATTTCACAAGATACTTTCTCACAGAGTTTGAGCGACGCCAGCCATGGTGCGCCTTGGGCCTTCTATAAGAAGGCGCGATCGAAAAAACGGTGAGAGAAAACGTACGGATTTTGGCAGGGGAGGGGCGGGCTGTTGAAAAGTCCCGGTCCCGGACTTATCACCATGGCGGAAAGTAACAGGCTAACTTTCTGACAGGTGAAAACTCATGTCGCGCATTTTCGCTTATGCCCGCGTTTCCACGGCCGGCCAGACGGTCGAAAATCAGATTGCCGAAATAAAGGCGGCCGGCTTTGTCGTCGAGCCGCGCCGGATCGTGACGGAAACGATTTCCGGTAGTATCGCCACGTCGCAGCGGCCGGGCTTTGTGCGCCTGGTCGATCGGCTGGAATCTGGCGACGTATTGATTGTCACAAAGCTCGATCGGCTCGGCCGCGATGCAATGGATGTCGCCGCGACCGTCCAGCGTCTGGCCGAGGTCGGGGTTAGAGTGCATTGCCTCGCCCTTGGCGGCCTCGATCTGACCAGCGCGGCCGGCTCGATGACGATGAACGTCTTGAACGCGGTGGCGCAATTCGAGCGAGATTTGCTGATCGAACGGACGAAATCCGGGGTCGATCGGGCGAGGGCGGCCGGCAAAGTTTTCGGACGGCCACCAAAGCTTACAGGGCGGCAAAAGCGGTCCATTTTGACGGATTTAGAGGCTGGGGCCTCTGTTTCGGCGCTGGCGCGAAAGTATGCCGTCACACGGTCCACCATAAACAAGGTCAGGCAAGATGCGGTTCTGCAGGCCGAGGTCTGAAATGCGGATCTCGAAATTTTCACCTTGCCCCCTCTCATAAGCCCATTTCGTTGCAGCGCATGTTGTCGCTGCTCATCCACACTCGACGATGCCGCCGAACCGCACGTAACGCGGTTCGGAACCGCCGCAGGGGCGCGTTAGCGACCCGAGCAAGCGGCGTCCGCTCATTAGATAAAACCAGACCCGGATTCAGTCTGCTCAATAGACTCACGCTCCTTTATGTCGCGAAGGCGGAATGCTGCCCGAAACTTTTCAAGGCGAGGATTGCGGGCAGGGGGTGTTTCATCGAACAGCTCGGCTTGCTTCACGCGCTCCGGTGCTGGTTGGGCCGTGCCGGCCGCCTTGGCTTCGTCGGCGGCCTTACGGCGCTCAACGTAGCCGGCAAGCCGTTCTGCCTGCGTGGGGTCTTCCACTGTCTCTCTGAGGCGATTGCCGGCCGTTAGGCTCGCCATATGGTTATCATGCGCCTCTTGGCGTTCCTCCTGCCGCTGTGTGGCATCCTCGGGGGCAGGGGCGGCCTTGCCGTACTTTCCGAGCAATGCTTTCGCGCGTGCCGGAATGGACAGCTTGTAGGCGTTGCTGGTCTGTTGGACCTGTGGGCCGCTCTCGTTGTGTGTCGGGATGTATCGGCGCAGCCAGTCGATGAAGCCGTGCGCGCGCAATGCCTTCAGTGCGTCAACGATCGCGCCGCGCGATCTGCAAAGCCGTTCCTGCAGCGTATCAATCGACGGATCGAGGCGGCCGGTTTTGAAATCGACGATGTTGGCGAAGTATTCCAGAATTTCGAGCGCGATCGTGCCGAGCGGGCCGGTGCGTTTGCCGGGCTGCTTCATGCTGCGCTCATAAAGCCGCGCGGAAAGTAGAACCTGCTTGGCGTTCTCTGTCGTGTTCTTTTTCCAGAACACGGCTTCGCCCTTGCCTGCCTTGTGGGATTTGCGGCGCACTGGCTGATGTGTGCGCCTGGTGCTGCCGGCCTCGATGCCTGCGAGCTGCTTGAACATGTCCTATCCTCTCCTTGAGAGGGCATGGACGGCAGGCAAAAAATCACCGGTCCCGCAAGGTGTGACTCTTGCAGGTTCGTTAATTCTGAACTATCTTGAGGCTGTCTTCGGTCCTCAAGATCGATTTTTGCATTGCAGTCCCAAAAAGCCCGCCTCGCCAAAGGCGGGTTTTTTATTTTATGCCCTTGCGTTCTCTATATAAAACCTAATGGCCTCTTCCATGATTGGCGCGCGGGATGATGCCCCGCGTTCCTGCTTCAATCGGTCAATGGCTGCGACGACATCGCCCGGCATGGCAATGCTGACATTCACAAGGCCGGCTTTCGCCTGTCTCGCTCTAAGGGCTGCTACGCTTTCGCGCGTTCTAGTCCGTGTGTCCTTGGTCATCATTACATGTAACAGCAATTCCGAGTGATTCTGCAAGTGGCGTCATCGCTTTCACGATGATGGCGTTTCACCGCCTGCAAAATCGGGTAGATTTCACGCTGCCGGCGGCATCCGGTAGCTCCAGCCGCGACCGCGCGGCCATTCATCAACGTTGAAAACAGTGTGCTCCTTGCTGGTTCGGATCGGCATGTTTTCGTATTCATGCTCCGTCAGAAGTCCGAAGACGCGGCGGCGGGTGCGGCCTGTTGGCCCCCATGAAGAGGGGTCGGCTAAGTCTTCCAGATGTCTTGCGGCATTGGCGATCATTGGTCATTCCTTTCTTGGGTGGCCGGTGTTTGTTCGGCCAATTCAGGCGTCGTGCGAATTTTGAATTGGAACCGGTCAAGAACAGCGATCTGAGCATCATCAAGCTCGTAAAGAATGCCGCCAACCGTGCGGTAAAAGACATGTCCGTTAGGCCGTGTACCCATGCGAGCAACGGGGTCTAACAGATTGTCTGACATGAACATGGTTGCGCTTCTGATCGGCTTCATTGGCCGTCCTCTCGGATCAATCGAACATTGTTGATTGAATAGTGGCCTTTGCCATTCGGGTACGGTTTGCCGACATAGTTTTCGACGTAGTGATCGACGCTCTTTTGGGCGTCCTCTCGCGTCTGCCAGTCAACGCACATAATCTGGCTGTGGCCGTTTTCGTCGTCTGCGGCGACATTCCATATTCTATCGGTGGTCCGCGCGTGTCGCGCGGCTGCGGAAAGGACTGCGGCCGCCGCGTTCGTCCACATTGACTTGAGTGTGGCAGGTAGTGAGTACCACTGGTTTACTGCGCTGGCCTCGGGATCATGCGACCAAAAGCCCTCAAGATTGGCTTGGCCGAGTTCTTTGGCTGGTACGTGGTTTTCGGGCGCGCGGTGCGTAATCCACTCTTCAACCCCATGGGTTTCGCTTGTGACGTACACCGTCGCGCCATCGCGATAGATTGTTGCTTCGTATGGCGCTCCTGATGTCGGGAATACAGTTACTTTATCCCCCATCGCCCTCGTCTGCGGGGCGGGGTGGCAGCGGCTCAGCTGCTCCATACGATCCTCTACCATACGAAGCGTCGGATAGTCAGCAGGAAGAGAGCTGAAGTCTGTTGCAGCAAGGGCGCGGCGAACCTTATCGCTTTCGTCACGCAGGGCGTTCGCTGCCGTCTCTACTGCCGACCAATCGCGTCGGCTGATGCCCGCGTGAAGATCCTGTATCAGTCTGGTGGTCATGGCTGGCCCTCCGTGGTGGCGGGCGGCGCGGGAAGCGGCTGCCAGTGGGTGACAAAGCTGTCCGGGCGTCCGTGAACCCGGAAGCATCCGCGCTCAGCGTCATACCAGCCCGTGCGATATCCCCATCCGCCGCCGTTGCGCTTTTCGTTATCGAGAAGGCCGCAGTGACCATTGAGGAAGACAGAGACTTCCTCGCTGTCGTGGCCCTGCTCGCCCGGAAGGCGATCGTTGACGTCAATCCAGCCCGTCGTATTCGTTTGCGGTGGTGTGCTTTTGGTCATGTTCACAACGAATACCCTCCAAGGCCTTGGCGCTGTGAAAGGATGGCCACCTTCCGGGCTATTGCGAACCGCTTCCGTATTTGCCACCAGCGCAACGATTTGCATTCTGCATTCACGCGAGCGCAGGCCGCCTTATGCTCTAGGATGCATTCGTCCGAGGATCGGCCAGTGATCGGGTCGAAGCCGATGACCGAAATATTGACGAGGTCATATTCTCCGCGCCTCAGAGGCGTGTTCTCAATCATCGCTCGCTCTCCCCAAGTGTCGCGGGTGCGGGGGGTGCCGAGCCAACTGAAAAAGCAGGGTTTGGCTTCAGCTCGTTCCCTTCAGCAATGAACGGATAGCGGCCTGCTTGGGCGATCTGATCAACATCAAGAAACAGCTTATTCTCTACCCAAACGGCGGTCACATCCGCTCGGTGCGCGACATCGAGGCCGATCAAGACGGCGTTGCCATCTTTCGGCGTGCTGATCTGGCTTCCGCGCTGATGGATCATCATCGCAAAATTCGCCACGTCTACCGGGTCGCCCTTCGCGATGTGTCCGATAAGCATGTCGGAAAGGGTGTCAATGGTGCAAAGCTCGGGCTTGTCCCATCCGTCGCGACCTTTCGCGCGATCGGCGGCCAGCTTGGCTTTCATGATCTTGGCGAACCGATCAACGCAGGCGTTATCGTTCGTGGTGTCGTCGGCGAGTTGGTAGCCCTTGCCCGCTTTCGTCCAGATCAACGGGCGGGGAATGGCCTCGCCTTCAACGAGCGCGCGTTCGTCGGCGTTGAAATAGCATTCGCGCTCCGGGCCGAGACAATCCGCGTGCATAAAGCCATCGTCGCTCCAATAGACCGGATCGCCGTCAGAAAGGCAGATGCCGCAGACGTGGCAGGCTTCGTTCTCAAGCTCGGCCGCTCGCTCGGCTGCAAGGGCCTTCGCGGCTTCGTGTTTTTTGATGACTGCATAGATTTCGCGGATCGTGCCGTCATCCTCGTGAGCGCCGCCGAACACCTCGTCGATAATCTCGCCCATCAGCTCGCGGCCGATCCGCGGTTCAATGGTCGCGTCACCGTTGGCGTAATGGGTGTGCAACTCATTGCCGATTTGAGCTGAAATCGAACCGATGCGAACCATGCCCATGTTGGCGGATAGAGCGGAAAGGCTCGGCGCTGGATAGCTCGACGCATGCTCACCTACCAGTGGCATCTTGTCGGAAGATACCGGGCCGCCATCTGCGGGCATTCCCTGCGCCCATGCGACGCCGGCCATAAAACCTTTGCGGTGTGCTGCAGCCCAACGCCGCTTTCCCGCGCTCATGGTCGTGCCTCCAGAGCTGCAACGTGCATGCTGATGCGAGGCAGGGTGATGCGGGTGCTGTCGCGATAGGTCGTGATCCGGTCGATGCGGGAAAAGTCCGGACGTGCGTCGCGTGCCCGTAGGCCGTATTTTTTGATGATGTGTGATGCCGCGTTCATGCTCTTGCCGATCGCTGCGCCGATTTCTGCGCACGTCATGCCGCGATCGATCATTTCGCGGACTGCTTCGATTTCGTCTTCGTTTGTCTTGGTGGCCGGCTTCGCCTTTGCGGCCAATGCGGATGTCATGCGAAAATTCTCCAGATGATGAATGCAAAGGCGGCTGCAACGGCAAGCCGGGGGTGTTTAGCGGCGGCCGAAATCAGGACGATCATTCGGCCGGCCTGACAAACCGCACCGTTTTGACGATGCCCGGATTGCTGCGGACGGCGTTGCGCTCGGCGAGAAGGGAATTTGCGGCCGTCGTCGTGACGGATGCGCCACCCTGAAAGGTGACACAAAATATCGAGCTCTTTGCAGGGTGGTTGCTGGTCATGTCAGGCGGCTCGCTGCGACATGCTGATAGCTTGTGCGCGGGCACGATCGGAAAGAGTGTCTACCTCTTCCTGTGAAAATCGAAGGAGCAAGGTTTCGCGAGTGCAATGGTCGCCATTCTCACACATGTAGGCCGCCATCTCGCGAACGATGCGCGTCCCATCAGTCTTAGAAATCATTGGATGTTTCCCGGTTATTGGGATGGGGCGTTTCGCCACTCATCCCGGTTGCCGTTCTCAAATCAGAACGTAGTGGCAACATAATTAGGGATCTGTCCCTAAGTCAAGGGATGTATCCCGGTATCACGGGATAAAAAAAGCCGCCCGTTTCGGGGCGGCCGAGGTTCCTAGTGATTCGAAAGATCAGATCATGGTGCGACGGTAGCTTCCTGTCACAATGCCACAAATCACAATTTCGGTGGCAGGTTCACCTTCTAGCCGGAACGGAACATGCTTCGGATTGCTGCTCTGAGGGACTAGCATCCAGCCCGTGTCTGTCATCTCGATAACTTTAAGAGTAGCCTCGACGAGGTGGCCGTTGCGGCGCTCTATGTGAACTGTCAGGCCCGACTTGATTGATATGCCGCTGTCCGCGAAATCGACGCACGTAACATAAGAGCCGTCTGGATAAACGAGGTCCATCGAATCTCCGTTCACCTTCAGGCCGTATTGCTTTGCCCTTGGAAACCGGGGGTCGCGAGCGACCGGGATAGTCTCATAGTTTTCATAATCGTCGTCGTTCAATGTCCTGTCCAGCCAAGCGCCAGCCTGGATGACGCCCCTTACTTGAATATTGGTGACCTCGAAACGCGGGTCGTTTGGATTATCGTTGTCGGCCTCTACAGCATCGGTCGTAAACCAATCAATGGTTGTCTCTAGAGCGTATGCCAACTTTTGCAGATTTTCCAATGCCGGCTTTTTGGACTTTCCCCGCAAGATGTCTCGCACGTAGCTGGGGTTAAGCCCGGCACGCAAGGCCGTCTCATGAGCGTTGAGGCCCACAATATCCATACGCAGTTTTAGGCGTTTTTGAAGTGATGTTTCCATCACCTCTTTTACGATTGGGGATGTTAAAGCGTCCAACGGGATGTGTCCCTTGACATTTCGGGACGAGTCCCGAATATGGCCGGTATGTTGAGCGATACGGTTATTAGCGAAGATGATGTTCGGGCCTCTCTTGTGGCCCGCGCACTGCGTTATGCCGAGGCGGCAAACACAAGTTTGTCTGCAATCGGAGTGGCCTCTGTCGGAGACAGCAAGTTCATTTCGAGGGTACAGGCCGGGCTTAACTTCAACATCAAAACCTATCAGCGCGTTATGGATTGGTTGGACCTTCAGGAAGGTATTGACCAGTTCCGAGGCGCTGAATGATCCAATCCATTGCGAGGCTCGTTCTTACTTGCCGCCGCATGAAGCGCCGGGGCATTCAAACCTTGTGTTTGTTTAGGCGGACCCGCCTCGGCGCTGTGAATCTCGGTCATCATGGGGTTTCCCTGCGGTGCCGTTGCTGATGATGCCAACAGGTTAGCGCGGGGCTGGCCGGCATTCACTGAATCATTTTCCGAGAAAAGTTTCACCGAACCGACGGGGGTTTGAATGCGTCCTTATGCCAAGGGGGTCTATCTGTCGTTGAGCGCTGCCATCCGCACCGCTTATGACCGGGTAGGCGGGGTTTCCAAGTTTGCCGGCCATACGCGGCCTAAGCTGGCAACGCTGAGCAAGTACGCTTCTGACAGTGATCAGAATGCGGAAACGATCATGCCAATCGATGTTGCGATTGACCTCGATCGGAAGGCCGGGCAGCCGATCGTGACGGCTCGCATGGCGTCTATCCTTGGTTATGACGTCGTTCCGAAAATCGTTGCTCCCATGCTGGCCGGCGGCCTGACTGAGGCGGATGCGCTCGATGTCATGGCCGAGGCCATGGATTTCGTTCGCGCAATTCGTGGCGCTCTGGCTGACGGAAAGGTTTGCGCAATGGATCGTGAGAACCTGCGCCGCGAATGGCTCGACCTTCGCCACGAAATGGATGAGGCGCTTTTGCATGCCGGGGTGTCTGAGACATGCTGACGCCTCTTGTTCTTTCTGGTGGCGCTGCTCTTGTCGTTGAGGTTGTTGCCGATCGCGATCAAACGCTGATGGATGGATTTGATGCGCTGCCGCAGCTCGTTCGCGAAGCGATCGCTTTCGCCGATTTCCCTTTTCCTCTCGATGCTGTTGGGCGGATGTTGAGACGGGGTGTGCCTGCCGATATCGTGGCTGACGTGATTTTGAGTGTCGATCGCCGCATTTCCCGGCTGCGGGGTGAGCGATGATCGGCGAGCCAAAATCGAAAGTCGCCAAGGCGCGTCACATCGAGAAGATTGTTGTCGGGCAGCGTTTACGCACGCTGGATGAGGCCAAGGTTGTCTCGTTCATGGATTCCATCCGCCGTGTTGGCCTGAAAACGCCGATCACTGTTTTCGGGAAGGAAGATGATGCCCGCGTTCGTTTAAGCGCTGGCGGCCATCGCCTTGAGGCCTGCACACGGCTCGGCATGTCTACCATTCTCTGTTTCCACGAAGATGGCGACGAGGTTGATCGCGAGCTTTGGGAAATCGATGAGAATCTTATTCGCTCGGACCTCGGCGCGTCCGATCGGGCGTTGTTCCTTGCGCGGCGCAAAGAGTTGCACCTGATCAAGTACCCGGAAACCGCACATGGCGGCGATCGGCGAGCAAGTCGCCAAATTGGCGAGATGAAAACGGCTGAGGCGAAGCGGTTTACCGCTGCGACCGCCGAGGCGACCGGCCAGAAAGAGCGCAGCATCCAGCGGGATGTTGAGCGCGGTGAAAAGATTTCGACCGCCGCCCTGCAGATGCTTCGCGGAACGCGCCATGATCGCGGCGTTACCCTCGACCAGTTGAAGCGCCTGGACACGGCTGCGGCGCAAGAAGGTTTCGCTCGCGATCTGCTGGCGGCCGATAAGGCAGTGTCTGTCGAAAGCAAGCAAATCCGCACGGCGCTTCAGCGGCGAAACCGGGAAAGTCGGGTGCGGATGGTTGGCCTGATTGCCGAGCATGGCCGCAAATCTTCCATTGATATGCCGCGTGCTGCCTACCCAATCGGGTATGCGGACCCGCCTTGGCAGCAAGAGGCGTGGAGCGACGAAACCGGACAAGACAAGGGTTTGCGCTATCCGTCCATGACCGTCGAGGCCATCAAGGCGCTGTGTGCTGGCGAAAAAAGCCCGTTTACGCGGGACTCCGTATTGCTGCTTTGGGTGACTTCGAACCGTCTGCCGGATGGCATCGACGTATTGCGCGCATGGGGTTTCGAATACGTAACTTGCATGGTCTGGGATAAGCAGGCTCTTGGGATGGGGCGTTGGGTTCGTGATCGTTCCGAAATCCTGCTTATCGGCAAGCGCGGTGATATCTCGCTGGCGCCGATCATGGGAACGCAGCCGGATAGCCTCTATTCCGAGCAAAAGACGGAACACAGCCGCAAGCCGGTGTGGTTTGCCGAGCAGATCGACCGGCTTTGGCCCGAGCTGCCGAAGCTTGAGCTTTTCCAGCGCAAGGAAAGTCTGGCCGAGGGCGATGTACGCCTTTCCGGGAAATGGGATTTCTGGGGCTATGAGGCCGGCGCTGACGAGGTGGCCGCATGACCGATCGCAACGAGGAAAGAGAGTGGTTCGGCCGCCTCCAGTTGATCGCCGGAAACGTCGAGGGTGACCGCTGGCTAATCGAGACTGACGACGCGGGAACGTACCTGTTCAGTGTCCGTCCTACCGGTGAATCCTCGCACATCGCGACGATTGAGAGTGGGGCGACCCGTTTCGACAAGCGTCTGATTAGCGAGGCAATCCCGCTGCTGTTCGGCTTTTTCGACATGGTGCGTCGCGCGAAAGCGAAGGTTCGCGAGCTTGAGGCACGCGTGGTCGAGCTGGAGCAGAAGTTGGCCGAGGTCGGCGCGAAAAACTATTCAGCGCAAGCAGCCATGCTGACCAAAGACCCGACATTCTGGCGCTTCCTGTCATCGTTTGGCGACGGCGGCCCGGTGGATGGGTCCGACGAGGCTGACGCGCGCCTCAAACAGGTTCTTGGCTTTGAACGTAAGCGCGATCTCAACAAAAACGACGAGTTAAAGCGCGCCTGGCGGGCTTTCTACGTGGACTATCTGAAGTGGCAAAACGAGGGTTGATGCGGATGAATGAGATTGAGAGGCCGGCGCAATCACGCGTCTGGCGGTGGCGGCGGGCGATCGGCGAATCCGATCTTCCGGCAACCACGCGGGACGTGCTGCGCGTTCTATCGGAGTTTATGGACGTGAACGGGGCGAGCTGCTTCCCGACAGTCTTGCAGATCGCGGAAAAGATGGGACGGGACCGTGGCACGGTATCGCATCACCTCAACGCGGCCGATCAGGCGGGATGGATTGAAATCCAAGTTGGGAATTTCAGCGGGCAGAAACATCGCCGCCAATCGTACCTTGCCCGGTGGCCTGACGAACCACGCGAACCTGCAGAAAACGTGGGGGAATTGGGCGAGGAAGTTGGCGGGATCAGGCCACATGACGTGGCGGCGCAATCCGGCCAAGATAATACCTCTCCAAAAAACTCTCCAACTACCTCTCCAGAAAACGCGCATGCGCGGGGGCGTCCGCGTGCTGATTTACAGCGCATCAACAAACAATTTCTGGAGTGGTTGCCGACGTGGCCCAAATACGCCGAGTACAGCGATGCGACCGCTCGGCGGAATTGGCGTTCGTTGTCGGACGCCGAGCGCGCCGCCTGCATTCGGTTGACGCCGTTCTATCTGAAGCAGTTCGGCAATAAGCGTTCCAGTCCGGGCGACTACCTGCGTGATAGGGCTTGGGAAGGATTATCCTTGCCTGAAGAGGTGCCCGAGTGGATCGAAGCCAAGTCCTTCAGTCCGCTTTGGATGGCGACACGGTTTTCGCTTCTGTTGCAGCCGCCATCAGGCCAGATCATCATTACCGCATTCGAGCGCGGCCGGATCGATGCCGGTTCGGTCACGCTCGACGAGGTGCGGCGGCCCAAACTGATCGCGGGCGGTTGGCCGGCGGTCAACGGCATGCTTGAGGCCATGCGCAAGGGGCGCGGCTGGAAGTGCCCGGCCGCCCTGGCTGATGTCGTCGGCGACTTCAAATCCGTGAAAAAGGATAGCGATCTGTTCGCCGCCTGGTCGCGGCTGCATGAGCGGCGCGGGTGGCCGTTCTTCAGCTTCGCGCCGAGCTATGTGCCATTCCCGGCTGTCGATCTGGGAACGGCTGATCTGGATGCGGCTGTTGATGCCGTGATGACTGAATTTGCAGCGCTTTTGAGCAAGGTTTAATGGAAATGAACACGGGGATGATGAAGGCAAACAAGCGGGCGGGGGCCTGCAATGCCGAGGCGGCCGAGCCGTCGCAGTGGGAGCGTAAACGGTTGATGCGCCATGAGCGGTTTTGGCGCTCAAAGCTGGTCGCCGCCTCGGCCGATCTGGTTAAGTCAACGCCAAATGCCGCGCGTTGGTTTTGTATGATCGTCGTCGATGGTGCCGAGATGTCAGTAGAGCGCCGGCTTATCGATGGCGGCGTTGAGGTGCTGGTTCCGAAGCATAAGGCCGACAAGGTTATCAAGGGCAAGGCAGGCAAGCCAGACCGCAAAATCAGTATCGAAAAGGCGAGCTTCACCGGGTATGTGTTCGTTCATATCGTGCCGTCGCCAGAAGCTTTCACGCGCTTGAAAACGGTCAAAGGCGTCATGGATTTTTTGCACTGCGGCGAGCAGTACCATGTGGTTCCTGACGGTCATCTGGCATTCTACCTCGGCGAGCACGTCGATCGCATGAAGACAGATAAATCGATCGGCGATGGGTGCAGCGTTCATATCCATTCCGGCCCGTTCGCTGGCTATGATGCTGTCGTTCTGCAGGTCATTTCGCCTAAGAGCCGGTCGCCTGAGGCGCGGGTATGGGCGAAATCTTTTGCGCGGGAAATCAAAATGCCTGTTGCATTCCTCGAAAAGCTGTGAGAGTCATTCGCTAACGGCCACTTCGGAATCGTTACACCCTCGGATGCCAGCGCCAGACGCTGCCAGAGTTGACCTCGGTCACAGGGCTAAGATGATCTGAAACCCAACCTTGACGGTCTCGATTGAGAGACATCGCTTCAAGGCCAGTGCGACAGCTATGTTTGAAAGGCGACCCTAACCCGGTCGCCTTTTCGCGTTTATGGGTATGAGGAACCAACGATCGGCCGAGGCCGAAGAGTACCGAGGATGGTACAAGCTTTATCGTTGGGTGAAGCTCCGCAAGGCACAGTTAGAGGCTGAGCCGTTCTGTCGGTTCTGCCGGCAGCAAGGGCGGCGAACGCCTGCCACGGTTTGCGATCACGTTGATCGCCATCACGGCAACCCCGAGAAATTTTGGAATGGTCCATTCCAGTCGCTTTGCAAGGCGCATCACGACGCAACGAAGCAGGCTGAGGAACACCGGGGCTTCTCGACGGCGACCGGTCTCGATGGCTGGCCGATCGACCCCCGGCATCCCGCAAATCGGTGACCTGACCCGAGTGTGACTGAAATGTCACAAGGGGAGGGGGTGGGGTCGATCTCTAGACCCCCTCTGACCCTAGACCGGCGCCAACCCTTTCTGTGTAGAGAGTTGGAATTGAAGGCAAAAAGCCACTCTTTTCATAGGGATAGATCATGAAGGGCCGAAAGCCTTCCAGTGAAAACGTTGTCCCGATGACGGATGACGAAGGGCGCGGCGGCGCTAATTTCGAAGCGCGCTCACGTCAGCGCGCCAAAGAGCTGAAACCGGAAGGCCTCCCGCTTACGGTTTCAATGATTTGGGATCGGATTGCGCCGCCGCTCTGTGACCCTCGGGTGAACCGCCTGAAGGAATCGAACCTCTACATGTTCGAACAGCTTTGTTTCACGATCGACCGGCACGAAAAGCTGCGCGTCGATGTGAGCGACAATGGCGAGACCTACGAAAGCGAAACCCGGAACGGGACACAGCTTAAGAGCCGCCCGGAAGTCGGGCAGCTCAACGAAACGTGGCGGCAGATACGCTCTCTCGCCAGTGACTTCGGTATGACGCCTTCGGCCGAGCGCGGCCTTCAGGGAGGCGGCCAGTTAGGGTTTGACTTCCCGAAAGATGACGGTTTCGATTGATGTTGAGTTGCCGGATGTCACCTACGATGACGATCCGGTAACCGCTTGGGCGGTGGATGTGTTGCGCGGCGATGTCGTCGCCGGTCCTCACATACGCAACACGTGCCGCCGGCACCTTCGCGACCTTCGCGACGGTCCCGATCGCGGCCTATTCTGGGATTTGGCCGAGGCCAAAAAGCGCATTCACTGGTTTCAATCGAAACTCTATCTCAACGGCGGCCAGTTCGAGGGCCGCAAGTTTCGCCTCCATCCGAGCCAAGCTTTCCGCGTTGGATCGCTTTACGGGTGGAAGTGGGCCGATACCGGCCTTCGTCGTTTCAGGCGTTTTTACGATGAAGAGGGCAAGGGCAACGGCAAATCGCCTTTGCTGGCCGGTATCGGCATCAACATGATGGTCGCGGATGGCGAGCCGAGCGCGGAAATCTATGCCGCCGCCGCCAAGAAAGATCAGGCGCAGGTTCTGTTCCGTGACGCGGTCTCGATGCGCCGGCAGTCGCCCGAGCTGGCGGCCAAGATCAAGACGCAAGGCCTCAATCCCGTATGGGAAATGAGCTATACGGCGAAGGGCGGCGATAAGCGGTTTTTCAAGCCGATATCGTCCGACGCCGCGCAGTCCGGCCCACGCCCTCACGTCGCTCTTTGCGATGAGGTGCATGAGCATCCGAACCGCGAAACCATGGAACTGCTAGAGCGCGGCTTTAAGTTTCGCCGCCAGCCGTTGTTGGTCATGGCGACCAACTCGGGCACAAGCCGAACGTCGGTTTGTTGGGAAGAGCATCAGCATGCGGTGGATGTCGCCGCTGGCATCAAGGATGACGACACGACATTCTCTTTCGTTTGCTCCCTCGACGAGGGCGACGATTGGGAGAACGACCCGTCATGCTGGGTCAAGGCTAACCCGCTGCTCGATGTCACTGTGACAACCGAGTATCTGGCCGGCGTCGTCAAGCAGGCCAAAATGATACCGGGCAAGCGCAACAACATCGCGCGCTTGCACTTCTGCGAATGGACGCAGTCGGTCAACGCGGCCATCAAGCGCGAAGCTTGGACCGCATGTCAGGAGGCGGTTGACCTTGAGGCCATGATTTCCGGCAATTATCGCTGTTTTGGCGGCCTTGACCTGTCCAGAACGCGAGATTTCACGGCTTTGACCCTCATTTGGGTGCTGGATGAGGCCAAAGATGCGCAGAAATTCGCATCAAAAACATGGTTTTGGACGCCCAAAGACACGCTCAAAGAGCGCGCCGAGAAGGATCAAGCGCCTTATGACGTGTGGGCTGATCAAGGGCACATAGAGGCCGTTCCCGGTTCTCGCCTAAAATATTCCTGGCTGGCCGAGGCCATCACCGAAATCTACCGGAAATTCGAACCGGAAGAGATCGGATGCGACCAATACGGCTTGGAGCAATTGCAGGAATACTTGCAGGACGCGGGTGTTTTCCTGCCGGCGACTATCCATCCGCAGGGTTTTCAAAAGCGGATACTCGACAAAGACAAAGAGGCCGACGACGGCGATCAGGAAATCTACCTGTGGATGCCTCACAGCATCAACATGCTGGAAAACGCCCTCTACGAAACCCGTATGGCGATCGACCCTAACCCGATGCTCGATCGATGCGCGGCCAGCGTCGTCTATGCCGAAAATCGAACCGGTCACCGGATGTTCGACAAGGAAAACGCCTTCGGGCGTATCGACGGCATGGTCTCAAAGGCCATGGCCGTTGGCGTGGCGCTCTGCCGCACGAAGCCCGAGGAAAGTTCGCCTTGGGATGACCCAAACTACAAACACAAGGCGGCATGATGTTCGGAATTAACTTGCCTTGGCGCAATGCCAGCGCCGGGCGGCCCGAGGCGCGTTCCAATCTGGAAAATCCAACGGTATCGATATCGGATGATATGATTGTATCGGTTATCGGGCTGGGCGGTACATCTGCAAGCGGCGAGCCGGTCACGATCGAGTCCGCGCTCGGTGTCCCGCCTTTCTGGGGCGCGGTCAACTTCCTGTCAGGAACGCTCGCGGCCCTCCCTCTTCATCTTTACGAGCGATCGGGGAAGGGGCGCAAGAAGTCGTCGAGGCCGCTCGCAGACCTTCTCCGCTCGAATGTAAGTGAGGATTGCACGTCCTTCGAGTGGCGAAAACATGCGTTTGAGCAGGTTTTTACCGGAGGTCGATCTTACACCGCTATTGTTCGCAGCCGCGACGGCGATGTCATCGAGCTTGTGGCGCTCGATCCGAGCAAAACCAAGGTGAAGCGGATCAATGGCCGGAAGCGTTACGAATACCGTGCCGGCGGAAAAGTCACCTTCTACGACGCCGCTGATGTTATCGACATTCCGTTCATGCTCAAAGCTGACGGCGTGGGGCATCGGTCGCCGGTAGACTCGAACAAAGACACGATCGGACTTGCGCAGGCCGTTACAAAATACGGTTCAAAGTTTTTCCAGAACGGCGGCGTTCCGCCGTTCACGATCACTGGTCCTTACAAGACGCCGGGAGGCGCTGCCCGTTCTGCCGATGATATGACGGCCGCTGTGGTGGCGGCGGCAGCGAAGCGCTCGCTTGCGCTTGCCGTGCCAGCCGGTCACGAAATTAAGCCGCTGGGCGCAGATCCTGAGAAAACGCAGCTTATCGAGGTCAAGCGCTTCATCATTGAAGAGATTGCCCGCATCTTCTCCCTGCCCCCTGTCTTCCTGCAGGACCTGTCGCGAGGCACGTTCTCGAATACGGAACAACAGGATTTGCAGCTTGTAAAACACACGCTGACCCGGTGGGCCGTCCAGTTCGAGCAGGAATTGAACCTGAAACTGTTCGGCCGCGACAATAAAAAGTTCTTCGTCAAACTCAATCTCGACGGCCTGCTTCGGGGTGATTTCAAAACCCGCATGGAAGGTTACGCGCGTGCCGTCCAGTCCGGCCAGATGACGCCGGATGAAGCCCGCGAGATGGAGGATAGACCGCCGATCGGCGGCGCGGCCTCCAAGCTTCACATGCAGGGCGCAATGCTGCCGATCGACAAGCTGGGGCAGAAACCCGCGATCGGCCACAACGGCGGCCCGCCCCTCGACGACGCCGACGATGGCGATCAATCCACGAAAAAGGACGATGATAATGGCGATTGAGCGGGAAACCCGCAGTTTTTCGGGCGCTGAGATGCGGGCCGATGGCGGTGCGGTGAAAGTCAGCGGTTATGCCGCCGTCTTTAATGAAGTTACCGATATCGGCGGTTACTACCGCGAAGTGATCAAGCCGGGTGCATTCACCGAAGCTCTCGGCCGCGACGATGTCGTGTTTCTGATCAATCATGACGGCTTGCCTCTCGCCCGCACACGGTCCGGGACGCTGAAGCTTACGGAAGACGCAAAGGGCCTTTTTATGGAGGCCGAGCTTGACGCGGAAGACCCGGACGTAAAGTCGATCGTACCGAAGATGAAGCGCGGCGACCTCGACAAGATGTCTTTTGCGTTCTGGCCCGACAAGCAGACGTGGGATGACAACGTGCATCCACCGCTGCGCAGCATTGAGAAGCTACGGCTTCATGACGTGTCGATCGTCACCACGCCGGCTTACGACGGGACCGATATCGGCCTTCGCAGCCTGCAGGAATTTCGCGCCAAGGCGCAAGAAACTCTTTCCGCCGGGGTGAACGCCGTTCGTCGCCGGATGAAAGGCAAGCTGGCCCGCTTTCTGGGCTGAACCTCCCGCCTAAGCAGCCAGACGCTGCCAAGCACCCTTTCCCGAAAATCGAAGGAACTACTATGACCGAACAGCTTAAGAAGCTGCGCGAAGAGCGTGCGACTATCGTTACCAACGCTCGTTCGAAGTACGATGAAATCAAGGCGGACACCCCGGAAGCACGTGCAGCCGAAATCGAACGTGAGTTCGACGCCATGATGGCTGACGTGGGTAAGCTCGATGCCAAAATCGAGCGCCTTCAGACCCTTTCCGACGCTGAAAACCGTGGCCGTCAGGCGGACGGTAACCGCCCGATCCTCGACGATGTGACCGGCGATGATCAGGAAGAGCGCGCAGACGGCGACTCGGCGGAATATCGCGAAGTGTTTTCGCGTGTTCTCCGTTTCGGCGCGGCCGAGCTTTCTCCCGAAGAGCGCGGCATTCTTGCGCGCCACCGCCCGACGAACATGCGCGAAATGCGTGCGCAGGCTGCAGGCGACAATGTCGCGGGCGGCTACACCGTTCCGCAGGGCTTCGCCGGCAACATTGATCAGGCAATTTCGACCTGGGGTCCGATGTGGGATGGTAGCATCGTCGAAGAGCTGACCACCACGACCGGCAACCGCATCGCATATCCGACTGTCGATGACACGGATAACGAAGCTGGTGACAAGGCGGAAAATGAACCTGCGACCGATGACGGCTCGGACGATGTCGAATTCGGCGGCAAGGGCCTCGACGCCTACATGACCTCGACCGGTATCGTTCGCATTTCGTTTGAGCTTCTGCAGGACTCGGCTTTCGACATCGAGGCGGTACTGAAAAGCATTTTCGGCGAACGTATGGGCAAACGCGCAAACCGTCGCCTGACCATCGGTACCGGAAACGGCCAGCCGAATGGCATCGTCACGGCTTCCGGCCTCGGTAAGACGGCGGCTGCGGTCGATGCGCTCGTGGCTGACGAGGTTATCGACCTGTTCCATTCGGTCGATGCTGGTTACCGCCAGTCGCCCAAGTGCCGTTTCCAGTTCAACGACAAGACGCTTGCCAGCCTCCGCAAGCTGAAGGATGGGCAGGGCAATTACCTGTGGCAGATGGGCGATGTCCGCGTGGGCGCGCCGGATCAGCTTTTGGGCAAGCCGTACTCCGTCAACAACGCCATGGCCGATGTTGCCGCTGGCGCAAAGCCGATCATCTTCGGCGACCATAGCCGGTACATCGTCCGCAAGGTCGGCGGGTTCAACGTCCTGACGCTCCGCGAACGTTACGCCGAGGCCCTGCAGGTCGGCATGATCGGCTTTGCCCGCTTTGACGGCGAGCTGCTGAACAACAACGCCGTCAAGCACATGGTGATGAAGGCCGCGTGATCTTCGGTTTCGCGTGGCGGGCGGCTTTCTGTCGCCCGCTTTCGAAGTCGAAGGAGAGGCCAATGACCGTAAAAATCAAACTTCTGGTGTCCCGTGTCGGTCCTACCGTCAACGACGCGCCGGGTGATGAAATCGAAGTAGACGAGGACACGGCGATCGCCATGTGTGAAACAGCATCCCCGCCGCAGGCCATTCGTGTCGGTAAAGGCTCCGGGCCTGAAAAGGCGGTTCCGCCAAGGCCGACCGCACCGGCCGTCACAAAGCCCCAAAAAACCGCGCGGCCAAAGCCTGAAAAGGCGGTGCGCTGATGTGGGCCGGCGTTTCCGTTCTGGAGCGCGCCACGGCCGAGCTGGTGCCGATCGATACCTTGAAAAAATGGTTCGCGATCGAGCATGACGACGATGATGCGATTTTGGCCCAAATGCTGCGCGGTGCAATCGCGCGGATCGATGGGCCAGATGGTATCGGCTATGCGATGATGCGCCAGACTTGGCGCAAATCGCTCGATTGCTTTTCGTCATGCATCCATCTTCCGGGTGCGCCGGTCAAAGGCATCCGCGCCGTTTCGTATGTCGATGATGCGGGCGAGCTGAAGACGGTCAACGAGGATGTCTATCGTCTCGATGCCGATCGCGAGCCGGCGCGGTTGACGCCAGCGCCGGGCAAGTCGTGGCCGGCGGCCGCTCGGGTGCCGGGTGCGGTCAAGGTTGATTACTACCTTGGTGAAGAAAACGCGGCCGAGGTCAGGGCGGACCTGATTGATGCTGTCACGCTGATCGTAGGCCATAGATATCAGCACCGTGAAGCGGCCAGCGCCGGCAAGGTGGAAACCCTTCCTCTCGGCGTCGAGTGGATTTTGAACGAAAACGCGCGGTGCGCGGTTTCGGCATAGGAGGGCGGAACATGGCCAAACAGGCTTCGCATGTCCGTTTTCTCGATCGCTTTGATTACCGAGTTCCGCGCAAAACCGGCGTGACCATGGCCTATAAGGCTGGGTGGTCGGGGGCGGTTACACGGGATTGCGCAAACAAAGCAGTCGCCGCGAAAAAGGCCGAGCGCATTGCGCCGCCCGATCGGCCGCGCAAAGGGGGCGGTGATGGTTAGTGCCGGCGAGCTGAAAGAGCGTGTCGCGTTCGATGAGCGCGAGCAGGAAAAAGGCGAGGGCGGCAACTGGCAACACAAGTTCGTTGAGCGTTTCCAGCGTCGCGCGAAATTCGTTTATGCCGGCGGCGGTGAAAGCATCATGGCCGAGCGCCTGCAGGGCAAGTCCACTATGAAGGTTCGCCTTCGGAAAGACTCGAGCACAAGGGCGATCACCGCTGACTGGCAGATGCGCGATGTCCGGCTTGGCACGGTCTACGCCATTCGCGAGGTTGATGCCGTCACGGTGCCGGGTGAGGTTTATCTTGTTGTTTCCAGCGGGGGTGCGTCCTGATGGCGATGATGAAACTTGTCGGCATGGAAAAACTTCGCCGCCGCCTGGAGCGCATACCTGATGAGGTTCGCAAGCGGACCAAGGCCGAACTGATGCTGCAGGGCCGCGAAATCAACATGCTCCAGCGATCACTTGCGCCAAAAGAGGATCTGACGCTTGCGTCAACAATCCGCTCCGAGCCGCTTCCTGACCCGGAAATCGGCGTGGTGATCCGCGCAGGTGGTCCGGCGACGACAAAGCCGGTTCGCGAAACCGAGGGCGCTCCTGAATACGACTATGCACTTGCGCAAGAGTTTGGGACCGAGGACATGCCGGCAAATCCGTTCTTCCTGCCCGCCATCAAGGTCAAGCGGAAGTCTGCCCGCAACAAGGTCCGCGCTGCAGCTCGGCGCGCTTTGAAGACGGGGGGCAAATGAGTGATCCGCAATGGGCCGTGCAAGTCGCGCTTGTCAAAAGACTCGAGTCAATCGCTACGGCGGCCGGCGAACGTGTTTATGACGATGTCCCGCCCGAGGCCGATCGGATCAATGCGACCGGCGCGGCCTTCCCTTACATCTCGCTCGGGACCGGCTCGCTTGTCCCGATCGACGAAGAGCATTTCGACCGATCGCGCCTTGAGCAGGAAATCAATGTCTGGTCCCGCGCGGTCGGTTTTTCAGAGGCGAAAGGCATTGCTGGCGAAATTCGCTTGGCACTGCATGAGCAAGACCTTTTGATCGAAGGTCATGTCGTCGATCGGATGAGGATCGAGGATATCAACCAAATGCGCGACCCTGACGGGAAGACCCGCCGCGTCCGTATCTCATTGTCGGTCGAGACTCAGCCGGCCAAGCCGGCCGTCGCGCCGGCTCCCTAAACTTCCCCTTACAATCTGACATGGAGGATCGTCTTTATGGCGACCAAGAAGCTATTGCTTCAGTTCGGCGATGGTGCCGAGCCGGAAGAGTTCGCGCATGCCTGCACCATCAACACGTCGCAGGATTTCACCGTCGAGGCGACGACAACCGACGCGACGAAGCCAAATTGCGAAAAACCAGATGCGCCGGGCTGGGTTCTGCGCTCGGTCGATACCTTGTCTGCGAGCATCAATGGTGCTGGCACGATGGACCCGATGAGCTTCGGCCGTCTTCGCGATGTCCAGCTTGATACCGAGGGCGACTCGGGCGGCGGCCTCAATGCCCGCGTGCTGATGGACCTTCCGGCCGCGCAGGGTGGCGGCTGGTATGAAGGCCGTTTTATCATCACGTCGCTTGGCGTAGCGAAAGAGGGCAAGGGTTACGTCTCTTGCACCGTCGCGCTGCAGTCTGACGGCGAAGTCAAATGGGTTGCCGCAGCATGACAAGGGCGGTTGAACTGTCTTTTGGCGGGAGGTTCCGGCCTTTCCGTCTGGACATCGGCGCGCTTCGTGAGCTGCAGGGGCTTTGCAACGCCGGCCCTTCGACCATCCTTGCGCGCCTGATGTCGTTTCAGCCGCAGGCCGCCAATCTTCGACGGCCCGAACCTGAAACATATACACTCGGGGCGGCTGATCCTGACTTTCTGGCTGACTTCAATTCATACGCCATGCTTCGAAGCATCGGCGGCGATTGGAGGATCGAGGATGTCCGCGAGACGATACGCCTCGGCCTGATCGGTGGCGGCGCTACGCCTTCTGATGCGTCGGTCGCCGTCATGACCTACGTCGATCAGGTTGAGCGGTTTCCGATCGTCGATAATATTGGCATTGCGTCGGCCGTACTCATCCATGCCTTGACCGCCCCGGAGGGCGAGAAGGTGGGAAAGCCGGCAGCCGAGACGACGACGGCGGCGACGACCGCCTAGTTTTCTCGGTTTACTACGGCCTCGGGGCTGTCATGCACATGTCGCCAGCCGAGGTTGACCGGATGCTTTTATGGGAGTTCGCGGCCTGCGCCGACGGTTTCGCGAAAGCCAATGGTGCGGAAGATAAGGTCGAGGCTCCGAGCATCGAAGAGCATCAAGCTATGCTCCAAAAGCTTATTCCTCGGTCGTAATCGTTTCCCTGCCGATCAGCAACAAAACAGCTCCTATCAATGATGCCGTCGCCAGCATGATCAAGATTGTTGGCGACGGCATAAACGCGGCCTTTCCGGCCATGTCGGCAAGCCGCTGCTCAAAGCGCGCGCTCGGGTCCGACATGCTGGGTGGAAGCGCATAAAATGCCGCGATCGGCGTAGGCACGACAAACAGCACCGCGCCAAGCTTCCCCAAGGCTGTCAGCCTGTATCTCGAAATTCTCATTTCGAATCCCCCTTCAGAATTTCCGCGCTCGTAACAGGAATCATTATGGCCGTCACCCTTGATGAGCTTCGCGCAGTCATGCGTATGGAGCTTAACCCGTTCATGAAAGACCTGCAGAAGATGAACGGGGTCAATGCGCGTGCCGCCCGCCTAATGGAGTCCACGTGGCTCTCCACAAATAAGCGCCTTGATAATATCGGCCGCAACATGGCCGCTAGTCTGACAGCTCCCCTGCTTGGTATTGGTGCGACCCTGTCTGTCGATGCTGTCGCGCATTACGCCGATGCCTGGACGTCTGCAAAGAACAGCCTAGCGGTTGCAGGCGTCGTCGGCGAAAACCAGATTTCCGTTCTCGATCGCCTCTATAAGTCTGCGCAGGATAATGCCGCACCGTTGGGCGCTATGGCTGATCTTTTTGGAAAGGCCGCGCAGGCAAGCGACAACCTCGGGGCAAGCCAGTCGGATTTGCTTAAGTTTTCCGATGGCGTTGGTGTTTCCCTGCGTGTCGCCGGCACCTCGGCCGGCGCGGCTTCGGGCGCGTTGACGCAGCTCGGCCAGCTGCTCGGCTCGGCCCGAGTGCAAGCGGAAGAGTTCAATTCGGTCAACGAAGGCGCGCGCCCGATCCTAATCGCGGTCGCTCACGGTCTCGATGAGGCCGGCGGATCGGTCAACAAGCTCAAGCAGCTTGTGAATGACGGCAAGGTTTCAGGCCAGCAATTCTTTCAGGCGTTCCTCAAGGGCCTGCCTGAAATCCAGAAAATGGCCGGCAATGCAACGCAGACCATCGATCAGGGCGTTACGAAGGTCACCAACGCTTTCACCAAATACATCGGCCAGACCGATGAAAGCCTTGGCGCAAGCCAGCGCCTGGTCGTAGGTCTCAACGCCCTTGCAGATAATTTCGATAGTACAGCCGATGTCACCTTGAAGCTTGCAGCGATCATTGCCGGCGCGCTTGTGGGCCGCTCGATCGCCGGCATGATTGCAAGTCTCGGTCTTGGGACGGCAGCTCTCGCACGCTTCATCATTGCTGCTCGATCGGCCGCCACAATATCGGGTCTAGCCGTCCAGATGGGCGGCCTTTCCGCTGCGGCTGGCCCTCTTGGTGCGGTCGTGGGTGTGACGGCCGTTGCGGCGCTGGCGTTGTTTGCTTCGTCGTCGGGTCCTGCGGAAGAGGCGGCCGGCCGCTTCGAAGAGCGCCTTAAGCGACTGAAGGCCGAGGCCGAGGCCACAGCTCCTAAGGTCGAGGATGCCGGCAAGAGGATCGACGAGGCCCTGAAAAACAGGGCCACGGCTGATGTTGAGGCATCAACCAAGGCAATGGGAGAGGCCCGCGAGGAAGCTTTCAACATGCTCGCGGCCTTTGCGCAGGTCCAAAGCATGAGCCTGATCACGAGTGATCAGTACGCCGAGCTTGCCCGCCTTCGCGATGGGATCGCTAACGGAACAGTTGCCGCTGAGGATGCGCGCCAATCGCTCTTTAAGATGGCAAATGCCGATTACAATTTCCAAGAGGTCGCCGATGCGATCGGTCCGGTTTTGGAACGGCTGGCGCAAGTGGTTGCCGGCGCGAAGCAGGCGAAGGGCGAGCTTGATGCTCTTTCCGGCTCGACGATGTCAGAGCAGCAAAAGGCGGGTTACAAACAGTATGCGGCCTCTCGTCAGCAAGGCGAGGAAATGTTGAGAATTGGCCGTGAATACGCGGCCGAAGCGCAGCGCCAAAACTCTTTGAGCAAAGATCAGCTCGCCACCGAAAAGGAAATTGCGGAAATCCGCAAAGACCTTAAGGAAAAGGGCGGCTTCCTCACAGAGGCCGATATCAAGGCACAAGCCGCCGCCAACATCGCGGCGGCCGAGGCGCGCAGCCAATCCGGCAAAAAGACATCGGTCAAACAAACGGCCGATAGCCGGTTTGACGCTGATATTCAGGCGGTGCGCGATCGCACGGCGGCGCTGATCGAAGAGCAGTCCATTATAGGGCTGACCTATCGCGAGCAGGAAAAACGCCGCATGGCGCTCGACCTCGAACAGACGGCGCTTGCCGATCTGCGCGAGGAAGCCCGCCGCAAAGGCCAGACAGACCTTGAAAACATCAAACTGTCTGCCGATCAGCGGGCAAAGATCGATGAGGCCTCGGCCGCCTACGCTCGGCAAGCCGATGTCTTGCGCGAAGTGCAGGAAGCGCAGAACCGCGCCGACGATGCATCCCGCGAGTTCTACGACTCTTTCAAGGGTGCGGTGTCGGACGCGATCACCGGGGCGAAATCACTTGGCGATGCTCTAAAGGGTCTCGCGAAACAGTTCGCCTCAATGCTTTTGAGCCGTGGCCTGGACGGGTTGTTTCAGCCGTCCTCGGGCGGTTCGGGCGGCGGGATGTTCGGTGGCATTTTCAACGCCATCGGCAGCATCTTCCGTGCTGACGGCGGTCCCGTCGTCAAAGGTCAGCCATACATTGTTGGCGAGCGCCGGCCGGAAGTGTTCGTGCCGAACGAAAGCGGCCGGATCGTGCCGCGTGTCCCGTCCGCACCCGTCATGCCCGACATTTCACAGATGCGGGGCGGCGGGCCGAGCGTGTCGATCGATGCCCGCACCACAATCCAAGCCAGCGGCAATGAAAACACTGACGCAAAGCTTATGGCCTTCCAGCGCCAGAGAGACGCCGAGCTGCCCTCGAAAGTCGTCAAGGCTGTCAAGGAAGCACAAAGACGAGGTGACCTTTAATGTCGATCATGTTTCCTCGCGAGCTGCCGGCCGTTCGTTATGCTGCCGGCGCTGACCCGGTGCTTGACGACGGCGTGACGGCATCCCGTACACGCGGCCGGCTGACCAACTTTTCTCAGGTGGTCGCGCCAACGTGGAGCGTAACACTGTCAACTCTCGGGCTGGTCTACAGCCAGTTTTCCGAGGTTGAGGCGTGGTGGCTCTCCCTTCGTGGCGGAACGGCATCCAAGGGTGTCATTTTCCGCCATCCTCACATGCGCTACCCGTTGGCGCATCTGACCAATCCAGCGCCGGCCGAAATCAATGGCCGTCTGGTTTCAGTGACTGAAGGCAATCTGTTGAATGTTGCCGATGTTGCTCCGGGCCTGATCTTGTCGATCGGCGATGTTGTCGGCCTTCAAGTCGAAGGCCAGACCTATCGCGGCAAGGTCATAGAGGTGTCCGGTGTCGGTTCCGCCCGCTCGATCCGGGTTGAGCCGCCGCCTTATCGGGCGGTTGCGCAGGCTAATGCGGTTGTTCGCTTTACGAATATCCCGCTTTTCATGCGGCCAGTTCCGGGGAGTTTTTCGGCTCCGCGATCGGGACGGTTTTACAACGTCACATTCAAGCTGCAGGAATGATTGCCTATGCTTTCGCCAGAAGTGCAGGCCCTTTATGACGAGGGTCGCATAGACGTTCGTCAGATGCTCAAGTTTGCTTTCGGCTCCGGCACATACGGCTTTATCGCCGATCGGTCGGAACTGGTGTGGCAGGGCGTGACCTACATCCCATTCGGGTTGATCAAAGTTTCTGACTTGGAGAGCGGAAACGGAACAACGGCGAATTCGAATTTTACGCTGACACTTGCCGCAAGCCCGGATGACGGCGTTACGCCCGAAAAGCTCAAGCAGATCGAAAATGAAGATTACCGGGACCGCCCGGTCACGCTCTATGACGCGTATTTTCATCCCGACACGAAAGAGCTGCTGCAGGTTGAGCCTGTGGCTCGCGGCTATCTCGATGTCATCGATCATGAGGACGATGACGGTTCGGGTTATGTGCTGATCGGCCGATGTGAAGGCCGCCAGCTCGATTACACGCGCACGAACGGCCGAGTTCGATCGACGGCCGATCAACAACGCCGGTCTCCCGGCGATATGTTCTACCAGTACGCAGGACAGGCCGGACGCATGGAATTGCCCTGGGGTCGCGTCAAGGCGGTGGCCGCTGCGGCCGGCGCGACTGTCGGCACAATCCTTCAATCCCTTCGCACCGGCTAAGCCGGTCGCAACAATCAGAAACAGGTGAGACTATGAAACGCAGGTCATTCCTCGCGGCGCTTTTTGCTGCGCCTGTCATACCCGCCGCGTCGAAGTTAGCGGCCGAAAAGGTCGCGCCGATCGCCGAGGCTTTGCCGCAACCGTCGCCCTTCCCTCTCGCGGATGTTGGAACGGTCACGGCGGGCGTCATCCGGTCGGCAGATGGTCGATCGTTGATTGACCTCAATCGCGGTGTCATCACATTTTTTGACGCCTGATGCGTGTTCCGGGATGGGAAGCGCACCTAAGCGCCGTCATTGCTCGGCATCAATCCTTGCCGGGCGTGTGGGGCATGTCGGACTGCTTCATCATTGCTGATGATGCCGTGACCGCCCTTACCGGCCGTGTGATGTTCACGAAAGCGCGCGGCTACAAAACAGAGATTGGCGCGGCTCGAAAGCTGCGCAGTCATGGTTTCGCAAACCTTCGCGAGGCCTTTTCCTCCTGCTTCACTGAAATCCCGCCCGTGCTGATGCAACGCGGCGATATCGGCGTCATCGAGATTGATGGCCGGTTTTCGGGTGGCGTCCTGACATCGATCGGCTTTGCAACGCGGCCCCATGGCGGGCCGGTGGTTTTCGTACCGCAATCGCAAGTGACCGCAGCTTTCAAGGTTGAGTAATGGGCTTTCTAGCGCCGGTCTTTACATGGGTTGGCGGCTTCCTCGGTACGGCGCTGGGGAAAGCTGTCGTCGGCCTCGGGCTAAATTATGCTCTCGCCAAGATGGAGCAGCGGCGCGCGAAAAAGGCGCAAGCCGCCGCCTCGGGCGTAAGCCTGACCGTTGAGCGCGGCGAGGATGTTAGCCGAAAGGTGCTTGTCGGCCTGGTCGGCATTGCCGGCCATGACTGCTACTCCAACACCTATGACAGCTCAAACAAGTGGTTGGAAAACGTCTATGTGTTTTCCGACTATCCTTGCGACGGCCTGTCTCGCATCTGGGTCGGCGGAACCGCCCTCGATCTTGCTGTTGAGGCGTCCGACACGCATTCCATGACCTTGCGTGTGGCGTCCGGCGAGTATGCCGGCCTGATGTCGTTCCGCTTTTATTACGGAACGCACACGGCGGCCGATGCTGGCCTGATACAGAATTCCAATCCTGCCGGTCGCTGGACCGACAAGCATCGCGGTTCTGGCACCTGCTACATCATCGCTCGCATGCTGTACGATCAGGAAAAGCTTTCGCAGTTCCCGACGTTCTTTTTCGAGGTTCGCGGTGCGCGCCTTTACGACATCCGTAAAGACTCGACGGCCGGCGGCTTCGGCCCGCATCGCTGGGGCGATTATTCGACCCATGAATACAGCGATTGCCCGATTGTGGCCGACTACAATTATCGACGTGGCTTCGTTTGGGGTGCTGATGCAACCGGGCGGCCCGATCTGTTCTGCGGCATGGATATGCCGGCGTCTGATCTGCCATTCGACAAGTATGTGACCGCCTCGAATATCTGCGATGAAATCGTGGATGGTGAGCGCCGTTATCGATGCTCGATCATTCTCGATGCCGGCATTGAGCATCGCGGCAACATCGACCCTCTCATGGCGAGCTGCGGCGGCATTGTCATTGATGGCGTCGAGGGGTCGTGGCCCCTGATCGGTAGCGAACAGCCGATCGTCGCGACCTTTACCGATGACGACTTCGTGGCCGGCGAACAGGTTCGTTTCCGCCGTTTCCGATCGCAGTCGGATTTGATCAACTCGGTTTCCGGCACCTATTCAGAGCCGGGCAACATGTATTCGCCTGCAGGCTATGACGTGCAGACGAATGCGGCGACCGTGGTCCGCGATCGCCGATCGCGTGATGTCCCGATCAACTTCCCGCAGGTTTCGTCGAAGCGGCAGGCCAACCAGCTCGCCAGCATCTATTTCAACGAAAACCGGTTCGAGAAGACGGCCGATATTGTTCTTCCGCCGCGCTTTCGCAGTTTGAAGGCTGGCGATTGGGTGGCGTGGGACAGCGAGGATATCCACCGTCGCGGGGTCTACATGATCCAAGGGCGAGCTATACGCGCGCTCGATAGTGACGGGCCGCGCAACCTCGCGCTTTCGCTTCAGGAACGGTCAGGGGAAATCTATGCCGGTACGGGCACGCTTGCTCCGGTGTTCCCCCTCCCGATCGGGCAGCCCGTCTTTGTCAATGAGCTGCAGGATCTGCAAATTATCGCAGTTCTCGGCCGTAGTGCTGACGGGCGGACGGTCCCGGCCTTCCGCATTGCCTGGACAAAGATCGATGATGTTACTGTTGATGGCGTCCTTTTCCGTTGGTGGCACAAGGATCAGCCGGAAAACAAATTCCAGAGGCAGGCCACAGCGCGCGACAATATCCTGTTTATTCAGGAAGGCATTCTGAGCGAGACGGAATATGTCTTTGACTACGTCCTTATTGCTCCGACGCGCACAACGCTTTGGTCCGAGCGTTTCACGGTCAAGTCGCTCGATGGCGGCAATGACGATCGCGACGTTTATCTTGCTGACCTCGATAAGAGCATCCGTGACGTTCTAAGCGGCCTCATGGCCGAAATGGATGATCAGCGGCCGCTCTTAGAGAGGTTGCTTGCCAACTTCCAGCATGAGGCTCTTTCCTCGGAAATTGCACGTCGCCGGCTGCAATCGTCTGTCGATCGATCGACGGCATTCTTTCAGGAAGAAATTGCCGTCGTCACCAATGCCGTCGAGGCGGCGGCTGCGCAGGTCACGACGATCGGCGCGTCAGTCGGCGAAGTTTCAGCGAACGGCTTGGTCAGGTTCGCCGCTGCAGCCAATGCAACGGGCGTCGATGCACGCTTTGCTGTTGCGATCCGAGGGAGCGTCAACGGCGCTTTCAAGGAAACGGGGTTCTTCCTCGAGCTTTACACGGTGGGTGGCGTCCAGCGCAGCCGCTTTGCGGTCTCTGCTGATCAGTTCGTCATTTCCAACGGTGACGCTCGTTTCCTGCCGATCGTGTTCGAAAACGGCGAGCTGAAACTCGCTATCGCCAATATCGGCACGGTCACGGCCGGCGTCCTTCGCTCTCGTAACGGCAAGATGGTCATCAACCTCGACGCCGGCACAATCGTCATTTCATCGTGAGGTTCTATGACCCAAACCATGATGGGCACCGATTATGCCGGTGTCGAATGCATCAAGATTACGCGTGATGCATGGGACCCGGTCAACACGCCGGACGCTGATCGATGGAAGTTCCTCTATAACTCCAAGTGGTCGAAGGATGTTCGTGTTCAAGCTGTCCGCGTCGGGTGGCTCGGGCTTCCGAAGGGCTTCAATACGGTGGAGTCGAATTGGGATGTTCTTAGTTCTGGCCCGCGCAGTGGCGAAGTTTATCCGGCCTTTGAGCTGATCAAGTCCAATCTGTTCGGGATGGGAAAGGGGTTGGCTTACCAGCTCCCCCTTTTCCAGTCTCTCGAAACGGATGCCAACGGCTGGTATGTCGGCCGCCGCTCGGTTCGATCATTCCTCGGGACGCAAGAGGACACGCAAGTCGATGCTGTCAGAGAAGGGACTTACGGCGTTGAAGACATCATCTATGCGAGCGGGACGGAATTTCGAATTTCGGTCGGGCCGGCTGCGGAGTCAGGCAGCTATTTCACGTTCGCCGCAAACCAGTCGATGGCGTACGCCTTCCCGAACCGCAAACTGATGGTGTGGAACCTGCCGGGCGATGATGCGCCCGTGCAAAATGGGCAACCGCTCGCGCCTGTTCCGGGCCAGCAGCAAATTTTGATTGGCCCGAATTTTCTCAGAGTTGCGAAAACCGGCCACAACGCTGCGACGGCGACAGGAACGCAACTGGCGCTGGACACGTCTCAGGTTCCAGCAAAGGTCCTCGCCGCTCGGGATGTTCTTGTGCCGTCTGGCTTGAGCGCCGTTCCGATCGGTTATCCCGTACCGCCCAACTGCGTTATCGACTGCCATTTCTATAAGGATGGCGACCCGATCTATTATCCGTCTGGACCCTACGGCGAGATAATCGGTGCCTACTACCGCCTCAACGGCAATGTCGTCGAGTTCAATAACCCCGGCGGTGCTCTTCGCGCTCGCTTCATCGTTCTGGCTTCAGACAACACGCCTGCAACTGCCGGGGCAAACAACGTCCTTCGGCAGTTCAGCGAAAACGGTCAGGATGTCGTGCAATTCTTACGGCCGGGTTCTGGAAATCCGCCAAGCTTCGCTGACATCGCCTTAGATAGCCGATGGCCAGCCATGCAAATCTTGCGGGAAGATTATCTGCCTGTCCCTGACGGTTACAACGTCAGCCAGACTGTAAATTTCGACGCTGCCGGGATGTTTCCTTTCGTTAAATTTGTGACCGTGCACGGCGCGGGCGTGATGGAGGGCTTAAGGGCTGCGACCACCCCGAAGATGATCCGGCTCCCGCGCGTGACGATGTGGAACCGAACGGGCGGTACAAGTGGCGGGTGGCCCGGTGGCAAGATCATGGGCGGCGATAGCTGCTTCTGTCAGTACAACACCAATTCTGTCACGTTCTGGACTTCGCGCGGATCTCCGAAATATCAGGCCCGCTACACCCGGCAGGGCGGCGCGGCCGAAATTCGATCAACCTATGATGAAATCCCGATTGCGGGCATTCGCTACTATGTCTTCGGCATAGCCATCTAAGGACAATCCTCAAAATGACTTCTTCATATCGAGCAGGGTCTGTTACCCTGACGAAGGGCAGTGCTGTGGTTAAAGGCAACGGCACGGCCTGGCTGTTGAGCAACATCGCGGGCGGGAATGTGATCGTCCAAGCGGGCGGCAATATCCTGCCGATCGATACGGTCGATACTGACACGCAAATCACGGCCGAGCTGGAATGGGTGGGTGAAAGCGGAACTTACCCCTACAGCATCCAGCGCGATACGGCCTACCTAAAGACTCTCGATCGCAACAGCGACAACCTCGCCTATCTGCTAGACGAGCTGCGCAAGGGCACGGCGTTCAAGTATGACGCGAGCGGTTCGCTCGCTGATAAGGCGCTGTTCGATGGCCGCACGAAGGGGTTTTCCTACCTTGTCCTCGCGGGCGACGTGGCGCAGCTTTATGTAAAGCGAACGGACGCCATTGCTGATTGGGCCGGACCGTATGCATATGGAACCGGACCGCGCGGAATTGAAGGGCCGGCCGGCTTCGTCCGGTTCCGAGGCGATTATTCGGCCATCCAAACATACGCCCGCAACGACGGTGTTTATCGTGACGGGTCATCATGGGTGGCGCTACAGGACGTCCCGGCCGGTCAGCTTCCGCCGGCCTTACCTGTGACAGCTGATGCCTATTGGTCGTTGCTTGCGATCAAGGGTCGCGACGGCAATGGGGCCGGTGACATGTTGGCGTCGATATACGACCCACAAGGCCGCGGCTCAGATGTGTTCGACGCCTTGGATAAGCGATTGCGGTCGGATGCCGCGCAGGCCCTCAATGCCGCTCAGAAAGGCCGCGCTATTGCCAATATCGGCGGTGGCGTTCTCGCCGGGCACCGAAATAAGATCATCAATGGTGATTTCGGTATCTGGCAAAGAGGCTTAGGGATTGGTCCGTTCACCGGAAGCCAGTACACGGCAGACAGATGGTTGGGAATTGCGGGCGCGGGAGATACAATATCTCTTGCAAGATACACGTGGGGGTCTCCTGACAATGGAAATCCTTGGGCGCAGTCTAGGTATGGCATCGCCGTCACTGGTACGGGGGCGAATTCCGAAAAGTCTTTGGTCCAGCCGATAGAGGATGCGCGCACTCTTCAGGGAAAGACGGTCACTCTCACATTCTGGTGTTACAACACCACGGCAGGTAATCTGGAGCTTGCTCCTTTATTCCTGCGCAACTACGGGGCTGGAGGCTCTGCGGGCGAGATTGTCGCTGACTCAGGCACTTTGATAGCTGCGCCAAACACATGGGTCAAATTCAGCAGGACGTACGTAATACCGCTGACGACTGGCAAAGTCATAGGGGACGGTAGTTCTCTGACCGTCTATCTTCTTCGAAACAACTTTCAAGGGACCGTCTACCTCTCAAGGGTTTCAGTGGTGGAAGGGGATGCTACGGCTGAGGCTGACCCGTTCACCCCTCGGCACCCGCAGCAAGAGCTGAGCTTGTGCGAAAGATACTTTCAAATACTGCAGTGCGTCATAGACCCAGCGACCCAGTACCGGACGGTGTTGTGGCGAACCAAGCCAAGGGTTTCTCCATCTCTATCGTATGCAGCCGACGCTGCCTCAGCGGCATTTTCCGGGAGCATATTCTCCCCGCCGCCGACGGGTGGGTTTGGAGAGGGTCTCTATATCTATGGGCCGAATGTGGTGGCTCAGGTCACTATTTACGTTGGAGCAGAAATCTAGATGAAGGTTTATGGATACACCCTACACGGAATGATACGCGCCGATCTTGGAAACGGTGTGGAGTTTACTGATGTTCCTGACGACATGTCCAATTCAGACCGCTGGAAAATTTGGGATGAATGGGAGATGGGTCCGCCAGACTTGCAGACTGGCGAGCGGGTGCGGATAAACACTATCCCATATCATGCTGATCCTGCTCCCCTTGTGTCGCTAACCGCCCGTCAGCTCCGATTGGGCCTAGTCAGTCACGGCGTGATGCTCGATCGCGTTGAGGCATCGATCGCCGCTATCCCTGACGCGCAGGCTCGATCCATGGCGCAAATCGAATGGGAATACGCGTCGCAGTTCAATCGTGATCATCCGCTCATTGCGGAGGTCGGTAAAGCTCTTGGTCTAACTGACGCGCAGATCGATGTGATGTGGACTGTCGCTCTGGCGCTATGACGCCCTGATACTCGCCGATCGGCGGGTATAGCTTCAGGCCTAGCCTGATCTTTTGCGCCTACTGGCGCGCCCTCCCCTCTTAAAATCAAATCAGGAGATATCCGAAATGGATATGACGACGTTCTTCGCTTATGCGAGGCGCGCGCCTTTTGGCGGCCGCCTTAATCAAGGTCAGATCGATGGCATCAACGCGATCCTTGGTCAGTGGCGCTTTTATAACCTGCGTGATCGGCGCGAGCTGGCTTACATCCTCGCAACAATCTTTCACGAGACTGCCGGCCGAATGCTGCCTGTTCGCGAAACCCTTGCCTCTTCCGATGCCAAGGCAATTAAAGCGCTAGACAAGGCTTTCGCGGCCGGCAAGCTCGGGACGGTCAAAGCGCCCTATTGGCGTGTCGATAAGGACGGCAAGAGCTGGTTCGGTCGAGGTGGCGTCCAGATCACCCACAAGGCCAATTACGAGAAGCTCGGCAAGCGCCTGAAGGTTGACCTTGTCGGCAACCCGTCGATGGCCCTTGATCCGGTCATTAGTGCCAAGATCGCAATCGTCGGCATGTACGAGGGCCTTTTCACCGGCAAGAAACTTTCCGATTATTTCAGCCATGACATGGCAAATGCTGAGGGTGCGCGTGTCGTCGTCAATGGGACGGACAAAGCGAAGCTTATTGCGGCCTATTATAAGAATTTCCTCGACGCGCTCGATGCTGCCTATCTGGCGAAATCAAAGGGTGTTCCGGCCGACGTGTCGCCGAAAGATGCCTTGCCCGACAATGTGCCGGCGACATCGAGCAAGACGCTCTGGACTGTCGTTGCCGGCCTGTTCGGTGGATCGGGCCTCGGCGTTGCCAAGGAAGCTGCAGAAAGCGGGGCGACATTGCTTTCCGCTGTTGCCAATCCATGGGCGTTTGGCAGCTTAGCTCTGCTGCTGATCGGCGCTGGCGCGTTTGCGTATATGCTCCATTCCGGGCGTCTCACGATCAATCGGGCCTGACATGTTCGGGGCGGGTGTAAAACTTGCCACGCTGGTAAAGGCCGGCGCGGCGATCGTCG
>NZ_JBOZRA010000015.1:0-18619 GCF_050847465.1 Endobacterium panacihumi
TCGCGATGCTCGACAGTCTCGCCCGGCACCTCTGCCCTTGCAAGCTCGCCACGCTCCTGCAGGGCCGATCTGATCCCGTCGTTGATGGCGCGCACATCGGCCCGGCGATGCGCCATCGCCACCCGCGTTCCATCCGGACGCTGCTCGCGATCGGCGAGGTAGTCGCGCACGATCTCGCTACGCGCCTCGTCCTTCGTCTCACTGAGCCGGATGTTCCCTTTATCCCGATAGGCGGCCAGGCCCTCGGCCGTGCGATGCGTGGCGAAGGCGACGGACGCCTCCCGCTGCCAGTCCACGCGCTGCCGGCGTATCTCCGAAAGCTCGGCATGTCCGATCTGCTCGGCGATGGCGCGGAACGGCGCGCCGGCCCCGATCGCCTGTAGCTGCTCATGGTCGCCGACAAGAACGATCTTCGCCCCGCGCGCTTCGGCCTCGTTGACGAACCGGGCCATCTGCCGGCTCCCGATCATGCCGGCCTCGTCGATGACGAACACGTCGCCGCGGCCAAGCATCCGCCTCTCGTTTTGCCAGTTGATATCCCACGACGCGAGCGTGCGGCTCTGGATGCCGGAGGACTCCTCCAAGCCCTCGGCCGCCTTCCCCGACAAAGCCGCGCCGTGAACCGTGTAGCCCTGCGCCTCCCATGACTCACGGGCGGCCGCGAGCATGGTGGACTTGCCTGCGCCGGCGAAACCGACAACGGCGGAAATCCGCTCCGGCCCGGTGACATGCTCGATCGCCCGCCGCTGCTCATCGGACAGCCGGGCCGAAGCATCGCTCGCAGGGGACGTTCCCCCGGCGCTGCGCTGAATGGCGGCGTCTTGTCGCTCTATGGCTTGGCTGACATGCCGGCGATCGACGCCATAGTTATGAGCCTCGTGCATCCGCTGCGCGCGCTCGATCATGCCGGATTCGATCTCGACCATTTCGCGGGTCGAATATCGGGCAAGCTCGATCTCGCCCGTCTCGGGATTGCTCCGCTCCCGCTGCAGTTCGACAAGCGCCGGTGAGGCCATCACCTTCGCAAAGGCGCTCTGAAACTCCTGCACGTCGTCGTTGATGTAGCGGTGCAGCGTCCGGGCGATATCGCGCCGATCGAACACGCTCTTTTCCCCGGTGACGATCGTAAGAACCTGTTCCGGTTTCTCCCTGATGAGGTCCGCGTTGCGTTGCGCAGCTTCCTCGTCCAGCCGGGTGCGGGACACTTCAAGCCCGCGCCGCTGCATCTGCGTGGCGTGAACGCCCATGTGCTCGGTCGGCTCAAGCTCAAGCCCGCGCTCCTGATGCGAACGATGGTCAATCCGGATATCCAGACCAGCCATCGCCAGATGCTCGTTTGCGTGGCTCTCCCAAGCTTGCCTGATATCGCGGAGCTGCATTTGCGAAGTCGGAAGATCGTTCGACAGGAGCCACTTGTTCTCCCGCTCGATATAGGTCTTGTCGCCAAGCCCTTCCTTTGTGACCTGCCGCGTCGTCATCAACAGGTGCGCGTGATGGTTCCGAACGTCGGTCTCACTATGCGGGCTGTGAATGGCGAAATCGACGGCTGCCCCGTAGCGGTCGGCCAGGTCCTGGGCGAAGGATCGCGTTAGCTCAAGGCCCTGGTCCGGGTTTAGCTCATGCGGTAGCGCGATTTCAAACTCGCGGGCGACACGTGCGTCTTTGCGGCTCTCGGCAAACTCCGCCGCATTCCAAAGCTTTTCGCGGCTCTTGGCCCATTCGGCGTTCACGCCCTCGGGCAGCACGATTTCGGTGTGCTCGATCCCCTGCTTGCGGGTGAAGTCATGCGTGAGGCCGTCGCGTTCGTTCGTCAGGCGCTCGCCGGCACGATAGGCGGCAGAGGCGACGGCGCTTCTGCCGCCCGCCCGCGATACCGGCTTCATGCTTGCATGATAGATCGCCAACGTCGCCTGCCCTTTCCGATCAGCGATCGGCGCATCTGAGTTGCGAAGCAACTCGTAAGTGCGCCCTTCGAAATTCGCTCGCTACGCTCTCGAATGCCTCGGTGTGGCGCTCGCGGAACCCTCGATGCGATAAAATGAACATCGCATTTGCAGCACAAGAGGGCGTAAATTTCAACCAGCACAAGATCAGAAAACACGTTGAGGTTGGAAAAACGCACGATCTTGAATAGGATTTCCATGAATCAAAGAGGAGCGATGACATGGCCCGAAAATCCATTGAGGAACGGCTTGCCCAACTGGAAGCGCAGAAAAAAGCGCTCAAGGCTCGGCTCGGAAAAGAGGAACGTACAAGAGATACGCGGCGCAAGGTGTTGCTCGGCGCGCTCGTTCTGCATCGCCTGGAGAACGACCGCGATGAATTTTCCAAGGGCCTTACCGACTGGCTGCGCCGCGAACTGCCGGGCTTTCTGACACGCGACGGCGACCAGGAGCTTTTTGACGATCTACTGAAACAGAAGACAGCGGGGAACCCCGGGGAGGCCGCTTCATGAGTCAGGCAAAACTTGCATGGGCCGCTTTCAAGAACATGATGCGCGCGGCTGCCCGTGACCCTCTATGGGCGTTCCTCTCGCTGATCGCCATGCCGTTTCGCATCTGGAAGCCGTTCCTCGTGCTTCTGTTCATCCTCATCATTGTGACGTTCGTCATTGGCATGGGCGGGCGGCTCTTCCTCGAACAAATGGGCTTCGGTCCCGGATCGATTCCTTTTGTCGCGCTCGATCTCGTCACGCTGCTGTTACTGATTGCAATCACCTTCCGGCTTGTCACCAATCCGCTGATTTTGCATTTCGGGGATTTGGAAGGCGAAACCCATGGCTCGGCCCGCTTCGCCACAGACAAGGAAACAGCCGCCCTCGCCCGTGCAGGTTCCGGTCTCCTGATCGGCCGCGATCCGAAATCAAGGAAGCTGCTGCGCTATGATGGCCCGGCCCATCTGCTGACCATGGCCCCGACGCGCACCGGCAAAGGTGTGGGAACCATCATCCCGAATCTGCTGACCGCCGACCGATCTGTGATCTGCATCGATCCCAAAGGGGAGAATGCCAGGATCGCCGGTCGCGCCCGTCGCCAATTCGGCCCTGTTCATGTCCTCGACCCTTTCGGCGCGACGGCTGAACCGCTGGCCGCGTTCAATCCGCTCGACCAGCTCAACCCGAACAGCCTGGACGTGGCCGAAGATGCGAGCACGCTGGCCGACGCTCTCGTGTTCGATGAACCCGGCATGGCCGGCGAGGCGCATTGGAACGACGAAGCCAAGGCGCTCATATCGGGAATGATCCTCCATATCGTCGCGCACGAGCCGGCCAGCCGGCGTTCGCTCATTACCCTGAGGGAGAACCTGACGCTTGCGCCTGAAGCGTTCGCCAGGCTCCTGAAGGATATGCAGGATTCGACCGCCGCCGGCGGCCTGGTCGCCCGAGCCGCCAATCGTCACCTCGGCAAGTCCGATCGCGAAGCGGCCGGCGTGCTCTCGGCGGCGCAGCGCCATACCCATTTCCTCGACAGCCCCCGCATGGCCCGCGTGCTCGGTCGATCGGACTTCCGCTTTGCCGATCTCAAGGGCCGCACGGCAACGATCTTCCTCGTCCTGCCGCCCGATCGGCTCTCGACCTATTCGCGTTGGCTGCGCCTGCTCGTCACCCAAAGCCTGCTCGAAATGGCCCGCACGCCCGGCAAGCCCGCTGTGCCGGTGCTCTATCTGCTCGATGAGTTCGCCACCCTCGGCCACCTGGCTCCCGTCGAGCGCGCCATGGGCCTCATGGCCGGCTACGGCGTCCAGCTCTGGCCGATCCTGCAAGACGTTCACCAGCTGCGCGCCACCTATGGGCAGCGCGCCGGCACCTTCCTGTCGAATGCCGGCGTCCTGCAAATCTTCGGCGTCAACGATCATGAAAGCGCCCGGCTCGTCTCCGATCTGCTCGGGCAGGAAACGGTCGTGTTCCAGACCATGGGCCGCGCCCTCGATTCCGATAAGTCGGGGATCTCCTACGGGGAACAGCATGTCGGCCGACCGCTGCTGACCCCTGATGAGGTCCGCAATCTACCGGAGAATCTCGAACTGCTGTTCCTGGCCGGGCAACGGCCGATCGTCGCCGGCAAGCTCGCCTATTATGCCGATCCGGAATTCAAAGGGGTGTTCGATGCCGCCTAAGTACCCCCTACCTCTCCTTGTTGCGATCGGAACGCTTCTGGCGCTTGCCGCCTGCACTCAGGCCCCCGCCCCTATGGCTACGGCCGAAACGGACATCTGCAATCCCGATGCAGCGCAACGCCTCATCGGCCGGCCCAGGATAACTGACGACGAGGCCAAGCGGCTCACCGGGGCTGGCTCCGTGCGCCAAATCGCACCAGGTCAACCCGTCATCCAAAACTACAGCAATACGCGTCTCACCATCGAGTCCGACCCGGCAACCGGCCGGATCACGGCCGCGTCCTGCGGCTAAACGGACCCGGCTAACGCCGGACTTCTGAGTACGGCCCTCCGGCTCTCTACGGCGCGATGGGGAGCGCGCTCGCCTCCGGGCCGGGCTCGTGCCCCTGGAACGCCCGCAAGAAACCCGCATGGGCTCTCACCGCATCGGCAGCGCCGACCGCTGCCCCGTCGCCCTGCCGCACCCGCAAATCCATCACGATGGCCGCCAGATCATAGAAGCTGGCGCGTTGTGTAAACCAACTCCGGTCTGCCGTACTCCAAAGATGCGGGCGGCGTTCGTACTGCCGCCGATCTCCCTCGACGTAATCGCGAACCCACGTCGCCGGCATGAGCGGAATGATATAGTCGGGCATGGCAACCTCGTCCCCGCGTAACGTCGAGTGGATGACATTGATTGTCAGGTCGATCTCTTGGGGCGTGATACCGAGGCCCGTGAGAAAGACGCGATGCGCCTCGATCTCGGCCGCGCTCATGACCGTTGCCCTGTTGTCATGGCGGACGGCAGCGAGCGCCTTTTCCAATCCTCTGGTCATTTCGTGTTCCTTCGACGGTAGCCCTCGGCCGGCCCGCTCTCTCCATAAAGGGCCGTAGGGGCGGCCGGGGGCGGGCTACAAGCACGACTTTAGCTATTTACGTATTAGCGTATCAACGTGAATACGGCTCAATTGGCGGCAAACCATGTTCGCCAAGCACGGCCGAAAATCCCACCTCGGCCATGGCTTGGATCGTCGTTCCCTCGGCATCTGCGAGCTGACGCAGGCGCTGCCAGTCCGACCGCCGTACCTTCACCGTGAGCGCAACGGTTTCGCCCCCGCCCCTTTTGCGCCTCGGCGTCGGAATCTCGACGCTTGGTCGCGCCGCCTCGTTCATCATGTCGCCGGCATTCTCCGTCGCCTTCGGACGGGTGAAGGCCGCAAGCCCGGTTTTCTTGGTCGCCATCTAAGAACCTCCTTACTTTACGCTGATACGTATCGAGCTATTAACGTTTTAGCGTATCTTTGATCCAAGCCCAAAGAGCGCGTATTTCCTCGGCCGCCTTTCCGTCACTCTCGAACTCGGTCACGGCGCTGCCAGTCGTCACCGCGCGGGAGAATGATCGCCTGTCTGTGATTTCGTGGGGAACGATTGGCAGGCCATACGCTTCCAGCGCAGCGCGTGTTTCCCCAATCTCCGGCGCTCGGAACGGGCAAGCCGACAAGATGAAAGCGCCGCGCACCTTCGCGGCCCTGATGATCTCCACGGCGGCCGGGACCGCTGCAAGGTCGAAGGCCGAAGGACGAACTGGAATCAAGACAAGTTCCGAACGTCTGGCGATCTGACTGGCAGCCGGAGCTGCGTGTGGTGGGCTGTCCACCACGACGAGGCTCATGCCCTCATCCTTGGCCGCTTTGAGCGCCGCCTCTAGGTCGCCGGCCTGGGCTGTCGCCACGATCGGCGTTTGCGCCTCCCGTGCGTTCGCCCAAGCCGTGGCGCTCTCCTGGGGATCGGCATCGATGACGCAAACCCGCTCGCCGCTGGCTTCGGCCGCAACAGCGGTATGAACGGACAACGTGGTTTTGCCGCTTCCGCCCTTCTGACTTAAAAACGCAATCACGTTCATGCGTTAATCCTTTTTTGCGTCAATACGTATCCAAGTATACAGCTAAAGACGTTAAGACGTCTTTAATTCAGTGCGGCCATTCCTCTGCGGGCCAGTCCCGCGCCGTGTGGATCACACGTAAGATGACGACGCTTTCACGGCTGGCGATCGGCCGCAACTCATAGGAAATAATGTAGGGCAGGCGGATGACAGACTTCTCATAGGTGCCGGTCACTCGACCGGGCCGACCGGTCGCGATTTCGCCAAGGGCCTCGCCTGTGTCTCGGAGTCGATCCGCGACACGTCGCGCCGCCGCAGGATTGTCCTCGGCGATAAACGCGATTTGCTCCCGCATGTCGTTCAGCGCTTCGCGCGCCCACGTGACAGGCCGCCTCACGCCTTGCCAGCTCGTTTTGCTTCCGCTGCGTCGATCACGCCGTAGAGTTCGGCCATGGCCTGATCATGCGGCACGACTCGGCCAGCCGCCGCATCGGCCATACCACGCTTAATGCCGTCGATGATTTCCAGCTCGCGCTCGACGTAGGCCGCGACGGCCTCACCGGCCAAGAATGATTTGCTGCGCCGGGTGTCGGTAGCGATCCGATCGAGCTTTTGCTTTACCTCGGGACTGACCCGAATTGTCATCGTGGTGCTGGCTGTCACGGCAGGAACTCCTGTGTTGAACTGTGTACACCATAACACATTGGAACTCTGCCTGCCAAGCCTTTCGAGGAAAGAACGTACGTACAAACGTTAGTACGTATAAACGTAATAACGTTTCGCGCCGCCCTAACCACCTGCTTTTCTCGAAAGCAAATAGTGACCGTTCCGCGAGCTCGGCGGGTGAATTTGGATGTGAAGGTGCCGCGCCGGCCCGCACTTAACGCGGGCCGGAACCGACGCAGGGACGCTATAGCGTCCCGAACAGCGGCGTCCGCTTATTCTTTCCTATCTTTTTTAAAACTAGATGGGGATTCAGTCTGTTTGGCGGACTCACGTTGTTTTATCGATCTCGCAAGGCGGGCAAGCGCCTGTCCCAAGGGGTTATCGCCCACGTCGAACAGGGCCAGTTCGTCCATCGGAAGGCTTGCCCGATGCGCCTCGGTCTCGGCCATGCGCTCGGCTTCGGCCTGTACATGATCGTCGGGCGGGGGAGGGGTCATGCCGAAGCGGCCAAGAAACTGCCTGGCTCGGGCCGGGAGCGACAGGCGGTAGGCATTGCTCGTCTGCTGCACCTGGGGGCCGCGCCCCTCGTTGCCGGTCGGCACGTAGCGCCGCAGCCAGTCGAGGAAGCCATGCGCCCGTAAGTTCTTCAGCGCCCGCACGATCGCGTCACGCGACCGTCTGAGCTTGCCCATGAGCGTGCCTATCGCCGGATCGAGCCGGCCGGTCCTGAAATCCACCAGATTAGCGAACAGCTCTAGCACCTCGATCGCCACCGATCCCAGCGGCCCGCTGCGCTCGCCTGGCTGGCGCTGGGCCAGCTCATAGCGCTTGGCGGCTAGGAGGATCGTGCGCACCTCCTGACGGTTCGTCCGTCGCCAGAATACCCCTTCGCAGCGTCCGGCTGCGCGGGATTGCCTTCGAACGGGCGTGCGTTCCCGTTCGGTCGATGCCCCTGCGAGCATCGCCCCAATTTGTTCAAACATAGTTCCTTCGTCCCTCTCCGTTTGGAGGGCATGAGGAAGGTGGACAACGGACAAAGATTCAGCGTTTCCGCAAGACGTACATCTTGCAGGTTCACTTATGAACGGCTATGTTGGGAGCTGCTTATGGCGGTTCCAACATAGCCGTTTCCGTAATCCGAAAACCCCTTGCCGCTGCTAACGGCTAGGGGTTTTTCATTTCATGCCCTCGGTGCGTTCTCGATATAGAACCTCAAAGCTTCTTCGATGATCGGCATGCGCGATGGCGCACCCCGTTGCTCCTTGATGTGATCGATTGCCTCGATCACATCACTCGGAACATAGGTGTTAAGCGCGACACGACCGGCAGCAAGTTGCCGCGCGCGATGAGCAGCGACGTTCTTGCGAACCTCTTCCGTTCTCCGAATCTCTGTCGTTTCTTGCTTCATAATTAGTAGTAATCGGCAATTTCCGCGATTCTGCAACCCCTTATCTCTAAGGCGCGGGAATCTCGCGTAAATCGGATGCTATAGAGGCACTTGATAAGTGCCGGATAAGCAATCTGAGGCCGACTCAACATCTCGAATAAACGTTAATACGTCAGTACGTATCGACGCCAGTACGTTCAATAGCTCGATAGAGGGTCGCCGGATGGACCTTGAACGCTCGCGCAACAGCGCGAGGCTTCTCGCCGTCCTCGATGAGCTGGCGCGCAAGCACGATCTGCTCGGCCGATAGGGCAGGGGGGCGGCCGAACCGGACGCCTTTCGTCTTCGCAGCGGCTCGGCCGCTACTGGTGCGCTCATGAATTAGGGAACGCTCGAACTCGGCAATGCCGGCGAAGATGGTCAGCACCATGCGGCCGGCCGGCGACGTGGTGTCAGCCCATGGTTCGGCCAAAGACCGCAAGCCGGCCTTGGCCGCGTCCAGCAGCTCCGCAATGTCGAGAAGATCGCGCGTCGATCGCGCGAGGCGGTCCAGCCGGGTGATTGTAACCACGTCGCCATCGCGGAGCTGGTCGAGCAACGCAGTGAGTTGCGGCCGATCGCGTTTCGCTCCGGACACCTTTTCCTCAAAGATGCGCTTGCACCCCGCCGCCTTCAGCGCCGCGCGCTGTTGGTCCAGGGTCTGATCGTCTGTCGAAACGCGGGCATATCCAATGAACAAGGCGGTTTCCGTTTGCTGTGGCGCTGTCCGGAATCTACCGCGTGCAATCCGTCGCGGAAATATGTATTTTGCGACAAGACAAATATCAGGCGCGAAATCACGAAAAACTCGGGAATTTTGCGACGGGTGGCTGATATCGACCCAAGCTCCCTAGACTTCAACATTCTTTCGATCTACTTTGATGCTTGGCAAGCCTGAAAATAACATCAGGTTTCAGCCCCTTGCATCGCCTACCGCAATAAATTGCGGTTCCGGCCTGCGCTTCATCCCTAAAATTCAATGCAATCTCACCGCATACGCGGAAGGAGTTTCTATGGCTAACGCCGAACATATGTTCGTCGTGACCGGCGGCCCCGGTTCCGGCAAAAGTAGTCTAATTAACGCCATGACCCGGCGCGGCTTCCGCACGATGCCCGAGGCCGGTCGTGCGATCATACAAGATCAGGTCAGGATCGGCGGACCAGCCTTGCCTTGGGCGGATCGGGCTATCTTTGCCGAACTTATGTTGGGTTGGGAACTGCGTTCCTACCACGAGGCTCTTGCAAGTGACGCGCTTGTCCTGATGGATCGCGGTATACCTGATGTTGTCGGCTATCTCACCCTCTGCGGCATGCCTGTCCCAGCTCATATCGAGGCGGCCGCGCAAATCCATCCTTACAGCAAGCGGGTTTTCCTGGCCCCGTATTGGGACGCCATTTTCACGCAGGACACCGAGCGCAAACAGGATCGGCAAGAGGCCGAGGCAACCGGCCGGGTCATGGCTGAAACTTATTCTCGGTTAGGGTATCAGATTGTTGAGCTTCCGCTGGTGGGGATCGAGCAGCGCGCCGACTTCATGGCGGACAGTCTGCGAGCTATGTCGCAAATCTCCTAACATTTGCGCCGAAATCGCCGCCCTTGAAAAATCAAGGAAATTTTTGTCGCGAAACTCACTCGCAAAAGTCAGACTTTCGCGAGTGAGTTTCGCGACAATTTCAATCAAGCCTGCATCACTTCGGTCTCAGAGAAATCGAGGTTCGAAGGCTTGTCGAGAAATGGCCCTCTTCCAGTCGTCACCGGCACCCCGCGATCAACTGTTGAAAGATCGAATGCGCGCGCCCTGACCTGTCCGTATCCCTTCAAGATCACGCCATAGTGCAGGGTCATCGCGTCTTCCGGCACGTCGAGAATGATGCTTCTTTCTGCCCAAGGCTCGGTTCCAGAAAGTGCGCCATGCTGCTTTCGCCGCAGCATGTTGTCGAAGCGTAGAACGCGGCCAGTCGCGTCATCTACACGCATCCAGATCGAGCCTGCATCGGCGTCTTCCGTTGTTAGCTCCGCCGACAGCTTGACCCGCTCACCCGTGAAATGATCGGCCAGCACACTCTGCATGAGGCTTGCAAAATGATCGCCGGAAAGATCAACGCCACTTTCCCGTTTCAGGCGGCTTTCAACAAGTGCTGTTCCTGCCTCGCGTGGGTCGATACCGGCGCGATAATATTTCTGATCTGTCTGATTGGTGATTGCCCAATCGCGTGGCAGCGGGAGGGCCGTTAAGGTCGGGCTTGCGGCATCTATACGTGCCGCAAGCGTATTCCAGTCTGGCAGGCCGTATTGCTTCGCGACGAGTTCAAGGCAGTCACTGTGTGTCAATGACACCTTCCGCTCGGCAAGAGCTTGCCGCAGTGCTTTCGCCATTAATTTGGCGTCGAGATAGGAGTGCATGGTTTTTCCTCGCAAGGGGCGAATTCGAAAGCCAGTGCCCGCATTGCTGACGGATCGCCCCTGAAATTGAGGTCAAACCACGATAATCATACGTTCACCATCCCCAAAGCGGGGGCGGGCGGCAGGCCGTATATGCCTCGAATCGAGGCTAACATGCATGAGGAAACAGTCAACAGGATCTGAAGTCAGCATTTCTGCGAATCTTTCGATGCTGACGAAGGGACGCCATGCCGGACTCTCAAGGCGGAAACATCGTAGCCGCCATCCGCGAGCTTTTCCTCTGCCTGGACTCTGATGGCCTGAACCATTGCCCGCAAAGCACTATCGTATGCGCACCTGTCATCCATTTTCGTGTAGACGAGATCGTGCTCGGCTGGCTCCCACGTATCGAGACTTGCCAGATTGTGTTGAGCTTGCACTTCGAGGTGGTCGAGCGCCCGCGCAAACCGGGCTTCGGGCGTCGTCGCGGCTTCGTATTCGTGCCACAGCGACGAAATGAGCCTCCCGCTCTCACCGGGAAGCATGGCTTGAATCTCGGACATGGCCGCGAGTTCTGCTTCCATTTTGGCGTTCTTACGATCGGATACCTCGAAAACGGGAATATCGCCCACCTCCGCCTCTGCAAGGTCATGCACAATGATCAGCTTGAGAACATGGCCGAGATCGACGGGGTGTTCGAGGATCGGCGCCAGCGTAATAGCCATGAGCGCCATCATCCATGTGTGTTCGGCTACGCTCTCCTGCCGGCCGTCTGATAACCATGAGTGGCGCAGCTCGGCTTTGAGGCGTTCAGCCAATCTAAAGAAGTCAAGGAGAGCAAGGGCAGCGGTTGGATTCTGAAGCGGATCAGACACCGGCAGTTTCCTCTTCGCTGACCGACGCCATGGTGATCGCGGCTGCAAAGGAGCGACCGAGACCCCCATGCAAATTCAGGCACCGCTCAAACCAGATGTTCATCGGGTCGTTTTCTTCCAGAATTTGAAATGTCGTCGTCGTTCTCACCCATTGGAAAGCGCCGAAGACGATATAGTCGGGGAAGAGCGGCGACGAGCCGCCAATGAAAGGCTGGTAGGTCAACATTGAGCGCAGCGGCTCCAAGGCTGAGCGGAATGCGGCAAGCTTCGCGCCGCGATCTTGCGCAACCTCTTCCAGTGTGCGTCCGAACTTGGCTTCGCGGCTTTTCCTGAAATAGGTCGCGCTTTCTGGCTCCAGGAGGCCAACTTCCTCCATCAGGGTTGCCACCCCGATATAGGGATGAAGCGTGAGCTGAGACCACCGCTCGATGAAACGGGCCATCGATCTACCACCGTCACCATCGAACAAGGCAGGGCGCGCGGGATAGGCTTCATCGAGGTAGAGCGCGATCGCAAAGGAATCGGCAATGACCCGCTCGCCATCGCGAATGACGGGGATCGTTCTGGAAGCCCCGTTCTCGACCTGCGGAACCCCGACAAAAGTCGTCGGAACGGTCTGATACTCAAGCCCCTTGTGAGCTAGAGACATGCGCGTTTTCCAGCAATGAGGGCTGAAGCGGATATCAACGCTGGAACCGACAAGATCATAAAGAACAATTGTCATCGCAATTCCTTGGATGAATCGAAAGCATCATCTTTCAGCTAAGCTGCCGATCGATACAAGTTTATGATGCCGTGTCCATTTTTCGCAAAAGTCCAGACATTTGATCAATATGTTGTCCTGACTTCTGCAACGCTGCAAAATCAGGAGTTGCGCGACATAAGGGGCGCGGAGGAATTTAGTTCTGGATCACCAGATCAAAAGACCTTGGCGGGCAGACGCGCTCGAAATAGTAGCTTTCAACATCATCCCAAACAGCGTGCCACCCGGCTAAGAAGTCCTCCGCGCCCTGTTCGCGCGCAGCAGTCCGTTCATGCCGCACTTTGGTCGGTACATCCACGATCACGGCGAGGTCGATCAAATCCCGAAGGAACGGAGATGCGGAATAAGCTCCTTCGAGCAGAATCGTGGGCGCTGGCGCGACTTCGGTAAATTCGTCCTTGAGGCTGTAAGTGCCGTCCGGGCCTAGTCCCTGCATGAAGTCGAAAGCTCGCCACTGTGCAGGTTCCCCCTTGCGTAGAGGCCCTATTGCCTCGCGAACGCGGTCCCACTCGAAAACGCCGTTCAACCGTTCCGCCACGGTTTTATGGGGCCACTCGGATTCGGGAACCTGCGTCTGATAGAAGTCGTCCAGCGTAACCAAGGCTATGTCGGCCAGCTTCGCCAACCTTGCCGCAATCGTTGACTTGCCGGAGCCGCTTCCCCCGTCGAGCGCTACGACAACAGGGCGTGCGAGTTCTGCGCGGAGAGCTTCTATTCTCTCGGATATATGGAGTTCAGGTGGCTTCATTGTTCAATCAACTTCGATGATTCCCAAAGCCCGCGACAATGGCGGGCTCCGGGAGAAGTGCGACGGTCACGCAGCCAGCGCGGCAGCTTCCGGCTTCCGTTCCACAAGCGCCCAAATGTGGCCGAAGGGGTCGAAGATCGAGGCTATACGCCGGCCGAGCGTGTCGGTCTGGATTTGGTCACGGATCACAGCGCCGGCCGCAACGGCGTGCCCGAAGACGGCATCAATATCGGCAACATTGATCTGAAATATCGCACTGACTGCCCCGGCCTGCTTCGGGAAGAACGGCCCGCCATAGGAGGGCATCTTTTCACGATTCGGATTGGAGCCGGCGACCGTCACCGGCAGCTCACCGAACCGCATGGCCACGCCCGCGAGAGCGCCGTCTATGCTGTAAGTGTCTACCTCCTGCGCCCCGAAAGCCGCCTCGTAGAAATTCGCAGCTTCTCGCTCACGCCCATGTTCAACAAACAAAGAAAGCTGAATGCTGATGTCTTCGGCCATTCTAATCCTCGCTTCATCGTCCTGAATCACATCTACCAAAATACCTGAAACTTGGTCGAACCGATGGCACCAGGCGAGTTTGAGGCAGGGTTCAGGATTAGCGCGACAAGTGCGATGTAAGAAAATCGGCCGCGCTCCGGTGCGCTGCGCTGGCATTGCGGGTTCCCGCTCTCAAGAAAAAGTCGTGTCCGCCGCCCTCGTAAACATCAAGGGTAACAGGTCCGCCAAGCTGTTGCGCCGTCCGTTGCAGCTCCCGGCCGATCGACAAGGGGAAAGTCTGGTCGGCGCTGCCCCAAATCAAATGCAGGGGCGGCTGAGCGGACAGGCTGCGAATAACCGTTCGGGAAACCGCCATCGACCAGCACCAGGGCGTCAATGTCGCTTCGCCCGACCGAAGCCGCAGAAGCGATTTGCGCGCCAAGGGAGATTCCGAGAACGCCGACCTTACCGCCGTGACGCGATTGCCCCTCAAGATGGGCGGCTACACCTTGAACGGCGGAAATCCAGTCCGGCAACCGCTGCGCATAATAGGCGATGCGCGCCCGCGCGCTGCCCGCCGTGGCGATGGCGTCGAGATCGGCCACGGACAGGACGTGAACGAGATAGGCATTCAAACCCGCCGCCCGGAACGTCTGGCCGATCTCGTCATAGACGGCGGCTCCAAAACCCTTGCTGCCGCTCAAGATCACTACAGCCGGGCAAGTTGCGTTCGCGCAGTTCCCGAAGCTCTCGACCAAAATCCCGCCGCTGGCGGTTGGCACGGTGAACTCTTGTAGAGGCGCTTGAGCGTTGGCTCCTGCTGGAAGAAAGGAAATGGCTAGGGCCGCGATAATGACATTGAATAGATGCATGAACCTGTCTTGTTTTTTGTAGCAAGAATCCCGAAATCTCCGACCCGATCAGCGCGCGTTATGGAGCTGCCTTCTCGATCTCCTGCAACAGGTTGACGAAATGGCTGGTTCGCACGCCCTTCGCGTTCTGTGCCGGGTCAACGATCTGCACCACAACCAGCCGCTTTGACGGAACGAAGGCGATGGCTTGGCCGCCATAACCGGAAGCAAGGGCAGCGCCGGGGCCGAAGACTTGGGGATTCAGCGTCCACCAAAGATAGCCGTATCCCATGCTCCCGCGATCAGTGAGGGAATAGGCGGTAGTGGACTCTCTCACCCACGAGGCCGGGATAATTTGCCTACCGTTCCACCGGCCGCCATCAAGAAAGAGCTGGCCGAAGCGGGCCGCGTCTCTGGCGCTGAGATTGAACGGATAAGCCGGGTGCTCCGACTGACGTTCAGCGATATACCTGCCATCCCGTGCCGAAAAATCCTCCATGCCGATCGGCGCGGCGATCCGCTGCGCGAAGCTACGGAAAATGTCCTCCCCGGTCTGTTGCCGATAGATCGTGCCAAGCGCGTTGAAATCCCAGTTATTATACCACCAGAAGGTGCCGGGTGCGTGACTGCCGCGCTCGGGCCTGTTCCGCCGCATGTCCCCGGTTTCGTAGGCGGCAGGATGATAGATGCCGGATCGCGCCATAAGCAGATCGCGCACGGTCGCCTGCTTCTCGGTCGCCGTGAGAACCGGGGCCTTATCGTCAATGCCGAGATCGGCAAGGGTGCTGGCGAGACTGATCCGACCCTCCGAAACCGCGATGCCGTAAAGCGCGCTCAACAGGCTCTTGCGAACGGAAGCGACATTCACCTCGCGGGACACGTCGCCCCAACTGGCGATCACCTTGCCGTCCTGCACAACCATGACAGCCGTGGATTTCAGGCTGGCGGCATAGTCCTGCGCCGAATTCAGCTTCTCGACAGACCAGCCAGACGACGCAGGATCGGCGCTTTGCCACGGCTGCGCGCCTGCATTTCCTACGATGGAAAAGAAGATTAAGGCAGTAATGGCAAAGACAATTTCTCGCATAAATATCCCTGAATTCTTGTCGCAAAAATCCCAAAACCCGCGACTACTACGCACGGTCGAAGACGTCAGGCTGCAACTTTCCGTCCTTCATAAGATGCTGCAAGGTATAGGATATCGAAAGCGCATCATCGAGCGCGTCGTGGCCCTGTAATGGGGGATGCTCAAGACCATAATAGTCGGCAAGCTTGTTGCTAGGTGTCTTCGCCAAATCCTCGATCGGCATACCTGCTGCAAGCAGAAGCTTGACGGCATTGTCAAAACGATGGGCCGGAATAGGAGGATGGACACCGGCGACGTAACAGCTGATCGCTACCATATTCAGCTCGTCCTTGCCCCATGACCAAAATCGCACGCCCTCCGAGAAGCTATCGACACCGGCAAGGGCATCCTGCAAGGATACGCCCTCAGCCTCGATGTTCTCTTCGGTAATACCGGTCAGCTTGGTGAAGAACGGATCGATGGCATACCTGTTGCCAAACCGGTCGATCGGCCGGACATAGGCTTTGTATGTCCCCAAAAGAGGAAAATCACCTTCAAGCCCAAGCTTGACAGCACCGATCTGCGCGATGACAGGATCGGGATCGTGAGCCGCGCACCAGAACCGGCGCTGAGAGCCTTCGAGGCAAAGAAATTCGCAGTCAAATACGATCGCAGTTTTCATAAATCATCTTCCTCTAATTTCTAACGAATGATTTCTGTCACAAGATAATCCTGTTTCATTGCGCCGGCACTGAAACGTTGATTGTGCAGCGCTGATCTTTCTTCGCCTTGGCGGCCGTCTCGGCGCACGCGGCAAGCGCCTCCTGATTAGCGCGTACCAGGCTGTTGGCATCGACCAGGTTGCGCCACCCTCCGGGGCTTGCCGACTGCATCAGCGCGATGCCGGCGTTCCATCGATCAGCGTTCATGGCAGTCGACGCAACGGCCATATCGACCGAGCCGGGCAGCACGCGCGGCGCGAACAGAGTCAGCATGAGGCCGAGGATCAAACCGGCCGCCCCCACACCACAAAGCCACCAATCCTGTTCACGGCGCTCCCGTGCGGTCCTGACGAACTCGCGAAGATCGCCGGTCACGCGCTCGAGGGCTTGTCCTCGAGCTTCGATCGTGCGCCCTGCCCCCTCCGAAACCCGATCGCCGGCGTTCTCGAGCGCGCGGGCGTAGTGATCCGGGCCGTTCCTGAGCGCCGGCAATTTCTGCAAAGCTTCGAGATGCTGGCCGACGACGGCAACCTGTTTGACGATGCGGCCAAGCTCGGGGCCGTAATCGGGCGGCTGGTGGATTTTCTCGAATTCCTCGAACGCCGCTTCCACGCCCTTGCGGATGACCGTCATTTCGCCGCCGACATCGCGCGTCAGCTTCTCGATCGATCGCCGTAATGTATCGAAAGCCTGGGCCGGGTCGGTTCCTGCGTTCTGCTCGTCCGGTTCTGCTCCCTCGCTATAATCCGTCATCGCGTCTCCTATCGTTCCATTCCAAGGCTCTGGCTCCGGCCGCGCGAAAGGCTCTGCTCCATGTTGCGGGCGAGACTTTCGCTCTGGCGCACATGACCGATTCCGAGGTCCTGGCTCCGATTACGCAGGACCGATTCAACCTGGGGATCGCGCTCAAGGCCCTTCACCATGCCGCGCATTTCCCCCTCAACCTTTCCGCGCGCCTCATCATGCTGCCAGCCGCGAAGCCCCTGGCGTTCGCCCTGGAGCTCCTGCCAGCGGTTGACGAAGCGCTCGGCCCTGACGTTCGGGTCCGCCAGTGCGGCCCGCTCCCGATCCATGCCGGCGACGAGCTGGCCGGTGCGCTCGCGGCCGGAAAGCTCGGTCATCGCCCGTCGCGTCTCCGGATCGTGCTGCAAGGCCGACACCATCAGCGCCGCCCCTCCCGGCCGGGCCTGGTCGAGCTGCTGGCCGGCCTGTCGCAATTCCTGGCGTTGCGCTTCGAGGATCGGCACCCCCTCGCGAACGTTCCTGTCCGCCCCATCGAAGGCCCGCGCATAGCGCTCGACGGCGCGTTCCATGTCGTTCGGCCGCCGCAAGCGATCTGCCAGACTGTCGGTATGGGCGCGATCCGGCGCCGACGCATCCCGCAACCGCTCCCCTCTTTCCGGCGGCTCTTGGCCGGGCTGAGATGCCCCACGGCCTGCATTGAGCTTCAGACCGTCGAACATGCTGCGCCGGGGTGTCTCTGCCCTCTCCGGCCGCTCCTGGGCCTGCTCGGGGCGGTTCTCTGCGGCCGGCCGCTCGGCGGCTGCGCTGCGCCCGAGTTTCAGGCCGTCGAACATGCCTCGGCGCTGACGCTGCTGCCGATCGTCGCCGCGATCCTGGGCGAGATCCTCGGCCACTTTTTCGGCCTCGATGCCCGGCCGCTGTGCCCGATCCTGTGAATGACGCTCGGCCCGGGTTTGCTCCTGCATCGACTCCCTGTCCGGACGTAGCTCGATCTCGCTTGTGACCCCCATTTGCTCCGCGATCCCGCGCCGCTCGGCGAAATCGCGCGTGTAATCGAGCGTCGTTTCCTTCACGCCCGATCGGCTGAGCCGGCTTTCAAGTTGGGCGTAGGCCAGCTCGCCGCCCTCATGCACCTTCCACGCATTGCGCTCGGCCGTTGTGCCGTCTGGAAGGCGCACCGTCTCCGATCCGCGATGCTCAAGGCCGATCTTGTCCCCGATCTCCGGTCCGGCTTCCTTCATGGCGCGCTCAAGGTCCACGCCCCAAATCGTGTGTTTCTGGCCGCGATCGTTTTCCAGCGTCACGAAATAACTGTCGCGGTTCTTCGGGTCGTTCTGATAGGGCGCGGCCCCGTGCTCGACCAGGCGGCCCGCGTTGCGGCCGGCAAACTCGTCCATGCCGGCATAGAGCTGCACGCCGTCGCGATGCCGGGTCATGGCGACATAGGTGAGATGCCGGTCCATCGTGGCCGACGCCATCACAAAGGCGCGGTCGACCGTCGCGCCCTGGTTCTTGTGGATCGTCGTCGCATAGCCGTGGTCGAACGCCCGATAGTCGTCGGTCGGTATACTGATGCTGTCGCCGCTTCCCTTGCCGCCTGGGCCGTCGAGCTGGGCGACGATCCTGGGGCCGGCACCCGGTCGGCCGGCCTCGACGCGCTCGACCGTCGCAAGCATCCCGTTCTTGACGCCAAGGTCGCGATCGTTCTCAAGGAACACGAGGCGGTCGCCCGGCGCGAATTCGCGCTTGCCGTCATTGGTCTGGAACGTCAGTGCCCGGCCAACCCCTTCGCGATGCTCGACAGTCTCGCCCGGCACCTCTGCCCTTGCAAGCTCGCCACGCTCCTGCAGGGCCGATCTGATCCCGTCGTTGATGGCGCGCACATCGGCCCGGCGATGCGCCATCGCCACCCGCG
>NZ_JBOZRA010000016.1:0-2606 GCF_050847465.1 Endobacterium panacihumi
ATAAGGTATCTACACCTGAATACATAGGGTGTAAGAAGCGAACTCAGGGAACTGAAACATCTAAGTACCTGAAGGAAAGGACATCAACCGAGACTCCGCAAGTAGTGGCGAGCGAACGCGGACCAGGCCAGTGGCAATGTTGAATAAAGCTGAACAGGTTGGAAAGCCTGACTATAGTGGGTGATAGTCCCGTAAGCGTAGAACAGACATTGTCCTTGAGTAGGGCGGGACACGTGAAATCCTGTCTGAACATGGGGAGACCACTCTCCAAGCCTAAGTACTCGTGCATGACCGATAGCGAACAAGTACCGTGAGGGAAAGGTGAAAAGCACCCCGACAAGGGGAGTGAAATAGAACCTGAAACCGGATGCCTACAAGCAGTCGGAGGGCGCAAGCCTGACGGCGTACCTTTTGTATAATGGGTCAACGACTTAGTGTAACTAGCAAGCTTAAGCCGGTAGGTGTAGGCGCAGCGAAAGCGAGTCTGAACAGGGCGTTCAGTTAGTTGCATTAGACCCGAAACCGAGTGATCTAGCCATGAGCAGGCTGAAGGTTGGGTAACACCAACTGGAGGGCCGAACCCGCATCTGTTGCAATAGATTGGGATGACTTGTGGCTAGGGGTGAAAGGCCAATCAAACTCGGAGATAGCTGGTTCTCCGCGAAATCTATTTAGGTAGAGCGTCGACCGAATACCCTCGGGGGTAGAGCACTGGATGGGCTATGGGGACTCACCGTCTTACTGATCCTAACCAAACTCCGAATACCGAGGAGTACTAGTCGGCAGACACACGGCGGGTGCTAACGTCCGTCGTGAAAAGGGCAACAACCCTGACCTCCAGCTAAGGTCCCCAAGTCATGGCTAAGTGGGAAAGGATGTGAGGATCCCAAAACAACCAGGATGTTGGCTTAGAAGCAGCCATCATTTAAAGAAAGCGTAACAGCTCACTGGTCTAAATAAGGGTCTTTGCGCCGAAAATGTAACGGGGCTAAAGCCATGCACCGAAGCTGAGGATGTGCACTTGTGCACGTGGTAGCGGAGCGTTCCGTAAGTCTGTGAAGGAGGATCCGTGAGGACCTCTGGAGATATCGGAAGTGCGAATGTTGACATGAGTAACGATAAAGAGGGTGAGAGACCCTCTCGCCGAAAGACCAAGGGTTCCTGCTTAAAGTTAATCTGAGCAGGGTTAGCCGGCCCCTAAGCCGAGGCAGAAATGCGTAGGTGATGGAAACCACGTTAATATTCGTGGGCCTGGTGGTAGTGACGGATCTCGTAGCTTGTAAGGTCTTATTGGATTGATCTTGCAGGGAAGAGGTTCCAGGAAATAGCTCCACCATTATAGACCGTACCCGAAACCGACACAGGTGGTCAGGTAGAGTATACCAAGGCGCTTGAGAGAACTATGCTGAAGGAACTCGGCAAATTGCACGCGTAACTTCGGAAGAAGCGTGACCCCAATTGAGGCAACTCTATTGGGGTGGCACAGACCAGGGGGTAGCGACTGTTTATCAAAAACACAGGGCTCTGCGAAGTCGAAAGACGACGTATAGGGTCTGACGCCTGCCCGGTGCTGGAAGGTTAAGAGGAGGGGTGCAAGCTCTGAATCGAAGCCCCAGTAAACGGCGGCCGTAACTATAACGGTCCTAAGGTAGCGAAATTCCTTGTCGGGTAAGTTCCGACCTGCACGAATGGCGTAACGACTTCCCCGCTGTCTCCAGCATAGACTCAGTGAAATTGAATTCCCCGTGAAGATGCGGGGTTCCTGCGGTTAGACGGAAAGACCCCGTGCACCTTTACTATAGCTTTACACTGGCATTCGTGTCGGCATGTGTAGGATAGGTGGTAGGCTTTGAAGCGGGGACGCCAGTCTTCGTGGAGCCATCCTTGAAATACCACCCTTATCGTCATGGATGTCTAACCGCGGTCCGTCATCCGGATCCGGGACAGTGTATGGTGGGTAGTTTGACTGGGGCGGTCGCCTCCGAAAGAGTAACGGAGGCGCGCGATGGTGGGCTCAGACCGGTCGGAAATCGGTCGTCGAGTGCAATGGCATAAGCCCGCCTGACTGCGAGACTGACAAGTCGAGCAGAGACGAAAGTCGGTCATAGTGATCCGGTGGTCCCGCGTGGAAGGGCCATCGCTCAACGGATAAAAGGTACGCCGGGGATAACAGGCTGATGACCCCCAAGAGTCCATATCGACGGGGTTGTTTGGCACCTCGATGTCGGCTCATCGCATCCTGGGGCTGGAGCAGGTCCCAAGGGTTTGGCTGTTCGCCAATTAAAGCGGTACGTGAGCTGGGTTCAGAACGTCGTGAGACAGTTCGGTCCCTATCTGCCGTGGGTGTAGGAATATTGACAGGATCTGTCCCTAGTACGAGAGGACCGGGATGGACATATCTCTGGTGGACCTGTTGTCGTGCCAACGGCATAGCAGGGTAGCTATATATGGAATGGATAACCGCTGAAGGCATCTAAGCGGGAAACCAACCTGAAAACGAGTATTCCCTATCAGGGCCGTGGAAGACGACCACGTTGATAGGAGGCGTGTGGAAGTGCAGCAATGCATGAAGCTTAGCCTTACTAATAGCCCGATTGGCTTAATCG
>NZ_JBOZRA010000017.1:0-2562 GCF_050847465.1 Endobacterium panacihumi
GGGGTAAGCCTCCGGTGAGGGCCGTCTTGCGAGGTTGATGCGAACATCGGAAGTCCTAGTGCAAACACTAGGAGTAGTCCTATGACCAAGCATTCGATTGAAGTCATCACGTCTGTGGAGCGCCGGCGGCGCTGGTCTCGCGAGGACAAAGAGCAGCTCGTTGCGGCCTGCCTTGAGCCTGGTGCGGTTCTTTCCGAGATCGCCCGTGCGGCCGGCATCCACGTGAGCCAGCTCTTTCGGTGGCGCAAGGAACTCTGCCGGATCGAGGAGCCGTCGCTTCAGGTGGCGAACACCTTGGTGCCTGTGATCGTGTCGGAGGCCGCGCCGGCAGCCCAGCCCGCCGCCTTAGAAGCGCCGATCCCGTCGCAACCACGCCGGAAGCGTAGCGATGTGACGATTGAGCTGGGTCGCGGTCGCCGTGTCCGCGTGGACAGTGACATCGACACGGAGGTGCTCGGTCGCATTCTCGACTGTGTACTGGGTCGGCGATGATCCCGGTTCCTGCTGGTGTGAAGGTCTGGCTGGCGACCGGCCATACGGACATGCGCAAAGGCTTTCCCGGTCTGTCGCTGATGGTGCAAGAGACGCTGAAGCGCGATCCGATGTGCGGGCATCTGTTCGTCTTCCGCGGTCGTGGCGGTGGCCTGATCAAGGTCATCTGGCATGATGGCCAGGGAGCCTGCCTGTTCACGAAGAAGCTGGAGCGCGGACGCTTCATATGGCCGTCGGCGGCCGATGGGACGGTGGTGATTACCCCCGGGCAGCTCGGGTATTTGCTGGAAGGTATCGACTGGCGGATGCCGCAAAAAACTTGGCGACCGACCTCCGCCGGATGAGCAAAAATGCTGGAATGGTGGGGTCGAATATGATTCCATCAGTTTATGAACGATGCGGCTGAACAGCTTCCTGACGACCTTGCCAGCGCCCTTGCGGCCCTGGCGGCGGAGCGTGCTCGACGCATCACGGCCGAGGCAGAGGCAGCGACCGCCAAAGCGGAGGCCGCCAGCGCGAAGGCGCTCGTGTCGCATTCCGAGGCGTTGATCGCGCGGTTGAAGCTGGAGATCGAGAAGGTCCGCCGCGAGCTCTACGGCAGCCGCTCCGAGCGCAAAGCACGGCTTCTCGAACAGATGGAACTGCAGCTCGAGGAGTTGGAGGCTGATGCTGGCGAAGATGAAGTGGCAGCAGAGATCGCAGCCAATGCTTCGAACGTCAGAGCCTTCGAGCGCAAGCGTCCTTCACGCAAGCCGTTTCCCGAGCATCTACCGCGCGAGCGTGTCGTCATCGCTGCTCCTACAAACTGCTCCTGCTGCGGCTCGGCCAAGCTGTCGAAGCTCGGAGAGGATATCACCGAGACCCTGGAGGTCGTCCCTCGTCAGTGGAAGGTCATTCAGACCGTACGGGAGAAGTTCTCCTGCCGCGAATGCGAGAAGATCACCCAGCCGCCAGCGCCCTTCCATGTTACGCCGCGCGGTTTTGCCGGACCCAACCTGCTGGCGATGATCCTGTTCGAGAAGTTCGCCCAGCATCAGCCGCTCAACCGGCAGAGTGAGCGCTATGCCCGTGAGGGCGTCGATCTCAGCCTGTCGACGCTTGCCGATCAGGTCGGCGCGTGTGCTGCGGCCCTGAAGCCAATCCATTCGTTGATCGAGGCCCATGTCCTGGCCGCCGAGCGACTGCATGGCGACGACACGACCGTGCCGATCCTGGCGAAGGGAAAGACTGATACGGGCCGCATCTGGGCCTATGTCCGGGATGACCGACCGTTTGGCGGGCTGTCACCGCCTGCGGCTTTGTTCTACGCATCGCGAGACCGGCGACAGGAGCATCCCGAGCGACACCTGAAGACTTTCACCGGCATTCTGCAGGCGGATGCCTATGGCGGCTACAATCCGCTGTTCAAAATTGATCGCAATCCTGGTGCTCTGACGCAGGCACTGTGTTGGGCGCATTCCCGTCGCAAGTTCTTCGTGCTCGCCGACATCGCCATGAATGCCAAACGTGGCGGCAAAACTGCGCCGATCTCGCCGATGGCGTTGGAGGCCGTCAAGCGCATAGACGCGCTGTTCGATATCGAACGCGAGATCAACGGCCTTAGCGCCGAGCAACGACTGGAGCACCGACGCCACGTCAGCCAGCCGCTCGTCGAAGAACTACACGGCTGGCTCCAAACCGAGCGGGCAAAGCTTTCACGCAGTTCTCCCGTCGCAGAGGCCGTCGACTACATGCTGAAGCGCTGGGACGGCTTCACGTCCTTCCTCAACGACGGCCGGATTTGTCTCACAAACAATGCCGCCGAGCGCGCGCTACGGGGCTTTGCACTCGGACGGAAGTCATGGCTCTTCGCCGGATCAGATCGTGGTGCCGATCGCGCCGCATTCATGGCGACGCTGATCATAAGCGCCAAGCTCAACGACATCGATCCGCAGGCTTGGCTTGCCGACGCCCTCGCCAACATTGCGGACACACCGATCAGCAGGCTGGAGCAATTGCTGCCGTGGAACTGGACACCCAAGACGCTGAGTGCTCAGGCGGCCTGACCTGCGGCCTCCGCCGGATGCTTAC
>NZ_JBOZRA010000018.1:0-1678 GCF_050847465.1 Endobacterium panacihumi
GACATGACCGAAGCGACAGAGCTTCCCGAACGGGAGATGATGGAATTCGACGTTGTGATCGTCGGCGCCGGTCCTGCCGGCCTTTCGGCTGCGATCCGTCTGAAGCAGATCAACCCGGACCTGTCGGTCGTGGTTCTGGAAAAGGGTGCGGAAGTCGGCGCGCATATTCTGTCGGGCGCCGTGGTCGATCCTTCCGGCATCGATGCGCTGCTGCCGGGCTGGCGCGAGGAGGAAGGCCATCCCTTCAAGACCGAAGTCACCGCCGATCATTTCATGCTGCTCGGCCCGGCCGGTTCCATCCGCCTGCCCAACATCTTGATGCCGCCTTTGATGAACAATCACGGCAATTACATCGTCTCGCTCGGAAACGTCTGTCGCTGGCTCGGCGAAAAGGCGGAAGCCCTTGGCGTCGAGATTTATCCGGGCTTTGCTGCTGCCGAAGTGCTTTACAATGACAACGGCGCCGTGCGCGGTGTCGCCACCGGCGACATGGGGATCGAGAAGGATGGCGAGCCCGGCCCGAATTTTACCCGCGGCATGGAATTGCTCGGGAAATACACGCTGATCGGTGAAGGTGTGCGCGGATCGCTCGCCAAGCAGCTGATCGCAAAATTTGATCTCTCCAAGGATCGCGACGTCCAGAAGTTTGGCATCGGCATCAAGGAACTCTGGCAGGTGAAGCCGGAGAACCACAGGCTCGGTTTGGTGCAGCACTCATTCGGCTGGCCGCTCGACATGAAGACCGGCGGTGGTTCCTTCCTTTACCATCTGGAGGACAATCAGGTGGCGGTCGGTTTTGTCGTCCACCTCAATTACAAGAACCCTTATCTTTACCCGTTCGAGGAATTCCAGCGCTTCAAGACGCATCCGGCCATCGCCCCGACTTTTGAAGGCGGCAAACGCCTCTCCTACGGTGCGCGCGCCATCACCGAGGGCGGTTACCAGTCGGTTCCAAAACTGACCTTCCCGGGCGGTGCACTGATCGGCTGTTCGGCCGGTCTCGTCAACGTGCCACGCATCAAGGGATCTCACAACGCGGTCCTGTCCGGCATGTTGGCGGCGGAAAAACTGGCGGAAGCGATTGCAGCGGGCCGCGCCAATGACGAAGTGGTCGAGATCGAGAACGAATGGCGCGACGGTCCGATCGGCACGGACCTGAAGCGGGTGCGCAACGTCAAGCCGCTGTGGTCGAAGCTCGGCACGGTGCTCGGCGTGTCGCTCGGCGGTCTCGACATGTGGACCAACCAGCTGTTCGGCTTCTCCCTGTTCGGCACGCTGAAACACGGCAAGACGGATGCGGCCTCACTCGAGCCGGCGGCAAAACACAAGAAGATCGACTATCCGAAGCCGGATGGCGTCTTGACCTTCGACCGCCTGTCGTCTGTTTTCCTGTCCAACACCAACCATGAGGAGGACCAGCCGGTTCATCTGCAGGTGAAGGATATGGACCTGCAGAAACGCTCCGAGCACGACGTTTATGCCGGGCCTTCGACGCGTTACTGTCCGGCCGGGGTCTATGAATGGGTCGAGAAGGATGGCCCGGAGGGGAGCAGCCCGGTCTACGTCATCAACGCGCAGAACTGTGTTCATTGCAAGACCTGCGACATCAAGGACCCCAACCAGAACATCAACTGGGTGCCGCCGCAGGGTGCGGAAGGCCCGGTGTATCAGAACATGT